>CAJQPW010000244.1 GCA_905480295.1 uncultured Rhizobiaceae group bacterium
ACCCATCGGCAACATTCCGCCCGCCGAGGCCGAACACAACTTCTACGCAATGCTGGACGAACAAGAAATGGCCGCATAACTTAAACCAAACAGCCTCCGGTAAACCCGGGGCGGTTCATAACGGCCGTTGGAACTGTCATCACAGTAACCGCAGCAGCGAGTCCGGCTCCAGCCATCTGGCCCATCATCCCGCGCCTACTGGTGCCAGAAGCAGCTTCAAACGGAACCTCCAGCAAATCGGCCTTGGACAACTTGCTCAATGCCTGAGAGACGATTGCCGCATTGGCACCGTCACAGGCATCTACAATATCATCTAGGTCGCGGTTGCCGTCACACAACGCCCAAACTTTTTGTGCCAGCTCATTCAAACAAGCCGCGCTATGCACTCTGGTATCATAAACGATGGTTTCATCGGCGAGTTGCCGAATAACAAGCTGTTCGGAACGGGCTTGGGGATACTCAGTCATACTATTTCCTACCAAAAACGAGATAATGAGAGTCTATATATAATTATTCGGGTTAATATTTATATTGCCCTAACGATTCAAATATTTTTTGCACGATCAAACCCGCTTCCCCGCGTTTAGACTTTATCGTCATTGCCTGGTCGGCAACTATTTCCAGCGCTGACAAAGTACGCTCTGGGGCAAACCTTCCCCCAACGCTGTTTTCCAACATGCCAAAAATCGAGGCTCCAGCTGAGAGCTGTTTGGGACGCCAGCGGGCGTTTTCCTTGTATTCGGTAAGCACAACCAGCCCCGGGGCTAAGGACCGGTGCCCCGCCTTTCCCCCAAACTCGCTAATCGGCACATCAACCTGTTTGGCGCCGGCATGCTCCCGCATGGAAATTGGCTTATGCCAGGGAAACACCCGACCACGGTTGTCAAGAACAGCATATTCATCGGAATAATAGGTGGCGCCCGCGCGGACCAGCTCCGACACAAGCGTGCTTTTGCCGCTATGAGATTTTCCGGGAATGATGATGGCCTGCCCGTTGACCCCCACAACACCGGCATGCAGGAACACTTTTTTGGGCGACATGAACGCGGTCATCAAGGCAAAATAGGCGTCAAAACCATCAAGCACTTCTTCCAGTCGATGAGACCGACCGACCGGTGTATGGTTTTGATACACCATATGGAATTTGCGCAAACGAGATCCCGGCTCCTTGCCCCCCTTTATGACGGACAATATATTGTCATAAACAGTTCCTGTGTAGGGCTTTACGTGAACAGGTAGGCGCTTCCGCAGGACGGGAATCAGCTCGGGATCGCTGACCCGAATGCCAGTACGAACACCGTGGCTTTGCACACCAAAACCTTCAACCCATTCCAGCTTGTTCAGATTGTCGAAACAGGGTGTGTGCCAATTCCTGTGCAGCTTGTCTGGCACAACAGGATCGGGAGAAACAGCTTCGGTTTTATCGATCAGGGATAGCAATTGAGTACCTTCTTCATTCCTGTACCCTCGCTGATTATGGTTAATATATGATTCTGCAATTTGCTGTAAACAGTCTTGGAAGTTGAAAAACTCTTCTGGCTGCACAAATTTCGCCATCCTCTGGCGCAGAGGTTTCATGACCCATATAGACTTGAGGTTCGTTCGGATGTTTTGGTGTTCTTAGGCGTGGACTATGTTCACAATGCGGTGGATTCTAACAAGGGACACGATACCAATTTACCAGACTTTCCGGGCGTTTCCGGGTCTTTGCCTTCTGCTTCCTCTCCAAAAATATGGAGACCGTTTGCCAGACACAGCCGCGTGAAACACCCCTTATTCCTAGGGTGATCACCACAGTTGGCCTTAGAATGGGGCTGATAGTTCGCATGTTGACCCAGCCAGGCTGCCAATCACATTTTCGGCATTTCGAAGACATGGTGCAGAAATTTAGCCGTCCGGGCTCTTCTCGCCCCTGCCCGGCAACCGCGCTTAGTCTGCGAGAAAGCCCTTGGCCCGCAAATAGGCTTCCACACTCACCGCCGCTTCTTCTGCCGTCTGTTCAATCGTATTGACGGCAATTTCAGGGTTTTCCGGCGCTTCATAAGGCGAGTCTATGCCGGTGAAATTCTTAATCACACCTTCGCGGGCCTTCTTGTACAGTCCTTTGACGTCCCGCTGCTCAGCCACGTCCAGGGGCGTATCGACGTGGATCTCGACAAACTCCCCTTCCGGCACCATTGCGCGGGCCATGCGACGCTCTGCGATAAATGGAGAGATAAAGGACACCAGCACCATCAACCCGGCATCCGTCATCAATCGAGCCACCTCGCCAATACGCCGAATGTTCTCGACCCGGTCTGCATCAGTAAAGCCAAGATCACGATTAAGCCCATGACGGACATTATCTCCGTCGAGCAAGATTGTGTGCTGTCCCTGCACAGCCAGGCGTTTTTCCAAAATATTGGCAATGGTCGATTTTCCAGAACCCGACAGGCCGGTAAACCACAGCACGGCCGGTTTTTGGTTCTTCAATTCGGCGCGCACATCCCGGTCCACATCCATCGCCTGACGGTGCACATTTTCAGCACGCCGCAGGGCAAAGTGAATCAACCCCATCCCGACCGTCTCATTGGTCTGTCGGTCAATCAGGGTAAAGCCACCCAGATCCCGGTTTTCACTGTAAGGGCGAAACGGAACGAGGCAGTCGACTGAAATGTTGCATTCCGCAATATCGTTCAGATCCAGCTGGTTTGCGGCCAGTTTTTCCATGGAATCGACATCCACACTGTGTTTGATCCTCGTGATCGTCGCCCGGGCTTCCAGCGCTCCAATCTTGATGTCATAACGCCGCCCCGGCAGCATGGCAGTGTCTGACACCCACAAAATCACAACATCAAACTGATCGGCGGCTTGTGGCGGTGCATCTGCCGCAGCCAGAACATCACCGCGGGAAATTTCGATTTCGCGGTCCAAAGCGATTGTTATCGACTGGCCAGCCCGCGCCTGATTCAGTTCTTCATCCGCACTCATGAGGCGTTTGACATTGGCCTGGTGCCCACCAGGCACAACTCGAATTGCATCTCCAGAATTGATCGTGCCACCGTTGACCAGACCACTGTATCCCCGGTCATTGGAACCGTTGACCACCTGCATTGAAAAAGGCTGGCTGGAAAGATCATTCTCAACCTCGACTGTATCGAGATAATCCTTCAATGCCGGGCCTTCAAACCAAGTCATGGCCGAGCTGGATGTGGCAATGTTGTCACCGTGCAGGGCCGAGATGGGGATCGGCTCGATGTGATTGATGCCATCCA
>CAJQPW010000245.1 GCA_905480295.1 uncultured Rhizobiaceae group bacterium
CCGAGAATCGGACCGATACAGGGTGTCCAGCCAAACGCAAAGGCGAGCCCCATGATGAACGACCCTGCAATGGTTGCACCGCGTACGATATCGCTATCGAGTTGAATGCGGGCCTCGCGATACATCAGACCGATCTTGAACAACCCCAGGAAGTGGCACCCCATCAATATGATCACCACGCCTGCTATAATCGACAACATCTCCTGGTTTTGCCGAACGATCTGCGAAAATGTTGAGGCGCCGGCGCCGAGTGCCACAAATACGCAGGTGAAGCCCAACACAAAAAATCCCGCATTTATAAGGGCCTTGCGCCGCACTGTATTGGCAACCCCAGCCGATCCATTGGTCGATGGTGTGAACTCGTCGATCGACACACCGGCCAGATAGGTCAGATAAGGCGGTACCAATGGCAGGACGCAGGGTGAAAGAAAGGAGAGCAGGCCGGCAAAAAAGATGCCCAGCAGGGTAAGGTCGCCGCTCATATATTCAGGTATCCAACAGACGTGAGGCAGTTAGCCGACTGTATAGCGGGAATGACGGCTGACAACCACTCACCCCTTGTCAAATCAACGTCATGAATAATCGCCCCAAGTTGCAATTATTTTTACCGTTCTGGCAGATGTCTGGTTGACGCTCGCGATAGCTTTGCCTATGGAGCGTCTGTCCGGGCTTTAAAGCTCCGGGAGCCCGTAGCTCAGTTGGTAGAGCGCCTCACTTTTAATGAGGATGTCCACGGTTCGAATCCGTGCGGGCTCACCATTTTCCCCAACCGATGTTTGCAGATCTGACATGATAGAACGCGAACAGACGTCGAGTGATTTCAAATTCACAGTAATGGCGACCGACGGTGGTGCACGGCGCGGTGCGATCGCCACATCGCGTGGTACTATCCGCACGCCTGCTTACATGCCTGTCGGCACCGCTGGCACCGTAAAGGCCATGTATATGGATCAGGTGCGGGATCTGGGCTCTGATGTCATATTGGGCAACACCTATCATCTGATGCTGAGGCCCGGTGCGGAACGCGTTGCGAAATTGGGCGGGCTGCGTGATTTTGCACGCTGGCCCTACCCCATCCTGACCGATTCCGGCGGCTTTCAGGTCATGTCGCTGTCGCAATTGCGGAAAATGAGTGAAAAGGGTGTGGTGTTCCAAAGCCACATTGACGGTACAAAATACGAGCTGACCCCAGAACGGTCAATCGAAATCCAAGCCCTCCTCGACAGCGACATTCAGATGCAGCTGGACGAATGCGTCGCGCTGCCCGCCGACAGAAGCGAAATTGAACGGGCCATGGAATTATCGCTGCGCTGGGCAGAACGGTCCCACGCGGCTTTCCTGAACCAAAGTGACCATTCAGCCCGCGCCATGTTCGGGATTGTCCAGGGCGGCGACGATGAAGCTTTGCGCATTCGTTCCGCCCAGGCTCTGAAATCGATGGACCTGAAGGGGTATTCGATTGGTGGCCTGGCCGTTGGAGAACCGCAGGACGTGATGTTGCGCATGCTCGACATAACCTGCCCTGAACTGCCCCATGAGAAACCCCGTTACCTGATGGGTGTCGGCACGCCTGATGACCTGCTTGAATCGATTGCCCGCGGTGTGGATATGTTTGATTGCGTGATGCCAACGCGCGCCGGTCGTCATGCCACGGCCTATTCCCGTTTTGGTAAGATCAACATGCGCAACGCCCGGCACGCCGAAGATCATCGACCGCTTGATGCGCAATCCGATTGCCCTGCGAGCCGTGATTACAGCCGCGCCTATCTGCATCACCTGATGCGCGCCAACGAGGCCCTCGGCGGCATGCTGCTGACCTGGAACAATCTGGCCTATTATCAAACGTTGATGCAGGGAGCCCGCGACGCCATCGAACAGGGCCGCTATGCCGATTACATGGCCGAGACCAAAGAAGGTTGGGCAAAGGGTGACCTGCCTCCCCTTTAAAACCTTGGGTGATTGGTTTCATCCGTTTCGCGGAACCGCTATTTCGTCACGTGTTCATCGGAAAAGGCTTCCGGATCCATAGCAGCTACGATCACATACTCGCTGTCTCGAACACCGAGCGAGGTGCACAGTCGAGCGGAGGCGGAATTGTTTGGATTGATGCCCGTTCTGAAACGCCGCGCACTAAGTCGCTGCGCAGCTTCCAGGATTGCCAACGCACCCATTGCTCGGGCAATCCCTTCGCCCTGTCGGTCGGATGCGGTCGCAAGTTGACCCCATTGTACCATGTCCGCCATTGGATGATCGGGATGTCTGCTTCGAACCGCGCCCGCCGTGGCAACCGGACGGCCATTGGAGTCTATCGCAACAATACCAAAACCGGGCCGGCTGATGCCTCGCATAACAGCACCCAATGGAGGCAAAACCCCATGGGCCATCGATACTTCGGCAAATGCCTGCACGAGTTCACGGGGCGAATTGCGGTCAATGACTTCAACCGACAAGTCCACAGGAAGCGGTCGCTTCGCCAAGGACGAGTGGGCCAGTTCAATGGCCTCGCTGCCGCCGATAAAATGACCGACCACTTCTGTACGGAGTCCACACTTCTCCAATCCCTCCTGAAAGTTCCGCGCATCTTCCTTGGGGACCAATTCGCATCCGCTTGCTCCGATCAATCGGGTGACCGATTCAACGAGTTCTGCAGCCTGTGGGTTGTAATCAACCACCTGGACGCCCCGACCGTGGGAACAAAACCGAGGATCACGAAATAGAAGCCGGGCGAGATATTCACCCTTGATTTGCATCTGCTGCTGGTTTGGTGATCCGAATACTTCGTCCATCTGATGTTGTTCCTGCTCGAGAATGCGCTGCCATAATATCGGCATGCCCGAGATGATCAAACTTCAAGGAGTTGACAAAGTCTGGCTATGAAAATGAATTTGAACCAGACCTTCAGGCTATTCGGATAGCGTCATCTGGTGTCAAAGCGCCGCGCGCACCTGAATTTGACGTGTACCAGGAGGCTTGAACCACCGCATTCGCGGCCCGTCCGTTTCTTAAATTCGTTACAAAGGCGGCAATGAACCAACCCGGCCGAGGGGAGAGTTCGAACCTGACTTGGTCACTAACGTCGGAAAAGAGCGGTTCGTCATGGGCCTTGCCTGCCCACGTCCTCATATCTCAATGACTGGCTTTGAAAGATTGAAGGTGCAAGAGTGGTCGGACAACGCTGAAAAGGCTCAAAACAGCGGGATTAGGGTTGATGGGGAAATGGCCTTTTAGATCATCGTCTGTTCCAGTCGCCGTCGACAATAAGATTGTTGCTGATGCGCTGGAAAGCAGCAGGCGCGAAGGATTGCGACTTACAATTCAGGCGAGAACACTCATACTGGTCGTTCTCGCACTGCTATTTGTTACCCGTATTCCCTGGCCAGAATCTGGCTACTATCTATTGTTTATTGCTGCTTTTGCACTGGTGGGTTGGGGGCAACTTCTGTTTGCAAGGGCCAACTATCCCAATGTCGCAGCATCGGCATTGATGCTCGATGCAGTGATTCTCACCTATATGTTGTTTGCTCCCAATCCCTGGACTGAATTGGAATGGCCCACTGCAACAATCTACAAATTCAGTGGTTGGAGATACCTTTTTGTGTTTCTCGCCGCGGCAACCATTGGACACTCCTGGCGCATTGTCTTGTTGTTTGGTGCGTGGATGGCATTTGTCTGGCTAATCACCGCCGGCGTGGTCTCGCGGTTTGGGAAGGAAATGCCGGAAATCACGGTCCAACTGAATCACGCGCTGGAAAGTGAAACCCTTGCACGGGTTCTGGATCCGAACAGGATATTCTGGTCTGCGCGGATCGCGGACGCAGTGGTCCTTGTCCTCGTCGCTTTGATATTGGCCGTCAACGCATGGCGAAGGAACAAATTGGTGCTTTCCCAGGCAGAGTTGGCAAGGCAGCATTCAAACCTGTCGAGGCATTTTGCCCCAACCATGGTAGAATTGCTGGCAAACCGCGACCGCCCGTTTGGCGATGTGCGGTCCCAGGACGTGGTGATTGTATTTGCCGACCTCGTAGGGTTCACAGCCTTTGCTGAACGCCATGAACCGGAAGAAACGATCCGGTTGCTTAGCCGGTATCATGAACAACTGGAAAGCATCATATTCAAGCACGAAGGCACATTGGACAAATTTCTGGGTGACGGTGTCATGGCCAGCTTCGGGACACCCTTCGTTCGTGACGATGATGCAGAGCGGGCTCTCCGGTGCGTCGAAGAGATGGCTGAAATTCAACTGACTGATGGACTGTCAATTTCGGTCGGCGCGCACAGAGGCAAAGTCGTTCTCGGCGATGTGGGGTCAGAAAGACGCCTTGAATTTGCAATCGTTGGAGATACCGTCAATGTCGCATCGCGTCTTGAATCCTCGACACGAGAGTCCGGTGTTCGTGCATGTGTGAGCGACGAACTGATGCAAACCGCTGAATATGCTGGAAACTTTGTACGCGCAGGTTCGCTTGTCGTTCGCGGAAGAAAAGAGGCGATTGCCGTCTGGCGTTTGAAATAGAAAGCGCCCTGCTGAACAAGCAAAATGTCTGGCGGCGGTTTGATGCACCCCAAGTCTCGTTGCTGCAGCGGCACTTGTCGCGTAAGCCATGGGAGTTCGAACATCGTACAATACGGGCCAACTCCTCAGATTTTGGATGCATCTGAGATAGACCGCAATTGGCGTCAGCCCGTCACGTGGTTCGCGCGCATTACGTCGCCTGGGCAGATCCTGGCAAAATTTGCACGCCGGAAATACGCCACGTGCCATCTTGCTGCTTGCGCAACGTATACAATGCGACCCAATCCCGGTCCGCTGGCCCGGTGAGCAGCACTTCCTGCACCAACGCATCGCCCTTTACTTCGCCGCGGCCAAAACTCCACTTTTGCGCGCCGTAAATCGCTCCGTAGCCTGATCGCACCATTTTAATAAATCTGTCGGTTGTGCCAAACATCTGCCGAATACTCGGGGCCGCATATCCAAATGCCCGCTCGTGATCTCTGTCTTTAAAAGCGGTGATCTGACCACCGACGATATCCTGAACAACTGATTTGAGATTCTCCGGTAGGGATAGTGCCTGCTGCGCCCAACCGGACCCTGCAAACACAAACAGCCCCAATCCCAATGCGACCAATCTGATACTCCGTGCGTTCATTTTCTTTGCCCCCGTCCCTACAATTCTAATTGACCATATTTTTAATACGTGGACCGGAGCCATTTGGATTTCTTAAATCGAGCAGAACGAAAAAAAACGCGGGACAGATGGTCTCTGCCCCGCGCCAGTTTGGATGTCGATCAGACTAAAATATGAAGTCGTCTTGCACCAAATCTGCGACCAGAACGTTTTCAAGCAACAGAGATGAACCATCACTGAGCATTACTTCTGCTCCATCAACAGTGTCGGTGAACCTGAGATCATCCCAGCTCTCGTTCAGACCGCGGAACCAGATCCGATCGGTCCGACCAACACCGGCTTCAAAGTCTGTAATGACATCATTGCCAAAGTTTGCCGCCAGTTCGAAGACATCATTGCCGGCGCCGCCGGTCATAGTGTCATCGCCTTCACCGCCAAGGATATAGTCATTTCCTGCCGCACCATCGAACGTATCGTTGCCGGCATTACCGACCAATCGGTTGACGCCATTGTCACCTGTAATGTTGTCATCAAAATCTGAACCGTAGACATATTCGATGCCGCTGTAGCTGTCGCCATCGGCCTCGCCGGCAAAACCACCAGTCTGAAGGTTTACACCCACGCCTTCGGTCGCCGACTGATAGTCAGCGGCATCTCGGCTTCCGGCTCCACCATTGAGCGTATCAGCGCCAAATCCACCAAGCAGGATATCGTTGCCTGACATGCCGTTGAGTACGTCATCACCAACACCACCGACCAGACGATTGACTTGATCATCGCCGGTCAAGACGTCATCGAAATACGATCCCACCAGGTTTTCGATGTTCACCAGCGTGTCGCCTTCGGCGTAACCACCCTGTCCAACGCCGGTGGTCAAATTGACGTCAACACCAGACTTCGACCAATCATATTCGGCGACGTCCGTACCCTTGCCACCATCAATGGCGTCGGCGCCCATGCCACCCAAAATGGTATCATCACCGCTATCGCCGAACAGGTCATCAGCGCCATCGCCACCGACGATACGGTTGTCGCCGCCATCGCCTTTGATTACATCATCAAACTCAGAACCACGAATGTTTTCAATGCCATTCAACTGGTCGCCTTCAGCATCACCACCGGAGCCGGTACCGGTATGAAGATTAACTTCCACACCAGCAGAAGAATTCACATAGGTGGCCGTATCGATTCCGGATCCACCAAACATCGAATCGGCACCGGCTCCACCATCGAGCCAATCGTTGCCACCATTTCCATGCAATTCATCATTGCCGGCTCCACCATTCAACAGGTCGCTGCCGCCATCAATGTCGGTCGGCAGCACAAGCGATACGCCATCAATGAGCGCGCCATTAGCGTCATTTGGGCCCATGCCCTCCAAAGTTAAAGAGTTGTTGCCGGAAGCAGAGCCTACAAGGTTGAGGCTGATTGGTTGCCAGACACCAATTTGACCGGGGCTGAATTCGAACACTACAGCGCCGTTCCACACCACGCGAACGCCATCCTGCCCCGCAATGCGAGCCGCATCCGGCAATATGATATCAAAATCGAGCTGAACCGGCGCCCCAGCTGGCACATTGTTGAAATCACTTGTGTAGCTGGCGTTGTAATCGGTCGCCAGTTCCAACACCTGACCCCGACCGGTATCAGCAAGGCCAAAATCTGATTCTCTGCCAATGCTGACGGTCTGCCCAGCCGCGCTAAATGATCCACCGTCGACATAGGTGAGTTGAAATTGCGAAAATTCCTTGGCATCGGCCAGGAGATCGGCGGTGTCACCGATCAGGAGATCAGCACCATTGCCTC
>CAJQPW010000246.1 GCA_905480295.1 uncultured Rhizobiaceae group bacterium
GGCCTCGAGGAAGACCCCGCCGTGGGAGCCGAAGTTCACGGGAAGTCACTGGAGAAGTGGCGGACGAATGAGTCCTTCTCTTTCACGCCGAACTCCGCCACGATCCAGATGGCTCAGCGCTTCGGCTACGAGCCCAGTGAAATCACTCCAGAGGTGAGTTCGACCCGGAGTCCTCGCCGACTAAGGGTCTCGCGTGTGATCCAGTCCTTCAGGAATCGAGTCTGGAACCCACTGCGGCTCCGTTGGAGGCATCGCTGAGTCGCGATGAAGCTCCGAGTCGAGAAGCGAGGACCAGCGTCGTCCCTCCAGCGCTCTAGACCCATGGCGAAGACCCGGACCGCGGTTCGGTCCGTCAATAATCCTCTCCCGGTGCGCCGGCAACGGAGGATCACCCGTGGCTAGACAAACACGAGGGTTCGCATCGACTGGCCAGCAGAGGGCGCTCCTCGCGGTGTGCGCAGCGGTCTTCATGCTGCTGGCTGCACCCCGCGCCAGGATTGGCCCAGCTGGGATTCCCGTCTACTTGTTCGACGTCCTCGGAGTGCTCGCGTTCGCTCTGGCTTACACCCTGCCCTATCCCACGGGAGCCTTCATCCGGCGCGCGAAGAACCTCTTCGCTGCGTTCATGGTCTTGATCCTGATCTCTCAGATCAACTGCGCGGTTCTCCTCACGTCGACGACCAACGCAGCCTACATGGCTGCGCGCTACGTGTCCTCCGGGATGTTGGCGGTCGCGTTTTACAAGCTGGCCGCGCGGCGAGAGAGCTTCGACCTGCTGATCAAGACCATCATCGCTGGGAGCTGCTTCAGCGCAGCGTTCTCGATCCTGTCCTCACTCCCCTTCACCCGAAGCCTGATCGAGCCCCTCCTGCGGGCCGATTTCCTCAATCCGGCCGCGAAGTTCGTTCGGCTGGATAGTCAATACGCAATGCGGGGCAACACCCTGATCGGAACCAGCACTATCACAGCTGGCTTCCTTGCCTCCATGTGGCCGATCGTCGCCTGCATGCCATTGATCGCAGCGGGTCCCAGCTCCGTCTGGAATCGCTTCAGGGGCGCCATGGCTGCCCTTGTTGCCTTTGGCGCCCTCGCGACCTATTCACGAGGCGGCCTCGTCGCCCTCGGTGCGGCGTGTGCTGTCCTCCTCGTCAAGGGATCGGTCAAGACTCGACGCACAAGCACAGCGCTCATCGTCGCTGTCTGTGCGGTCGCCTACATGGCGCCCAAGGACTCTGACGCCCTAATGATCGACCGTTACGATAAACGGTTCGGAGCCATGATCGACGGTGTTCGGGCCGGCGGTCAATTCGAGAGTTCGAACGAAGCCGGAAGGTTCCAAAGCTATATCTACCCCTTCCTGTGGGTTCTTGACCATCCGGAGGCCGCGATCATGGGCTATGGCAACGACGCTGGTAAGCGAACGAAGTTCAATCGTGGCACCGTTCCCTGGTACGACTCCCATGCATTGGTCCCGCGCACGATGTACCAATTCGGCGCCGTTGCGGCGGTCATCCTCGTCTGGTTATTGACGAGCACTGTGACGGGCCTTGGACGCCAGCGAGCCGGCGACAGCGAAGCGTCGACGCAAGCCTCCGCGAGCATTTATGCAATGTTCGCAGCCGCCTCCATCTGGTTCCTCGTCGGTCATGCCGCCATTTCAACCACACGAGGCTTCACCCTGACGATGATCATGATCGCGCTCGCTCTCGCGGTGCGAACCCACCTTCGACCGGACTCCGCGATTCTCGGGCTCGGCGTGAGAGCCAAGGGCGGATGAACCCGCCCTCCCCTTCGGACGGCCTAGGGCCTGGGATGAGCCCTTCGGGCCCCGAGGGGCGCCGTTCTATTCTGTGGCTCGCCCTCGGTGATCGCTCCAAGGCGAGCAGCCGGGTTCGGGGATACTGGCTGGAGCGGCCGCTGCTCGACGAGGGCTTCACCTCATCGTGGGTCATCGCTGATTCTCGGCGACGGATCGCGCTGGCAGCCCTGCGGGCGCTCACGTGCGATACCGTCGTGTTCCAGAAGCAGTACTCGCGGTGGCATGTGGCGCTGGCCAAGCTATTCCGCCGCCTGGGCAAGGTGGTGATCTTCGATATCGACGACACGCCCTCCTGGAACGCCAACCCGAGGACAGTTGCCAATGCAGAGGTGCTCTTCAGTGTCGCCAGCGTGGTCACGGCCGGCTGCGAGAACCTCTGTGACTACGCGAGCCGGTTCAACTCCAACGTCCACCTGGTCCCCTCGTGCGTTGATCTTGCCGCCTATGACGTCCTCGAGCCACCCCTGTCGAGCGGGGCACCGGTGACCATCGGGTGGATCGGCAACGGCGAGACCTACGGCGAGGACATCGTCGAGATCCTCGGCCCCTCCCTCCGGACGGTCGCAGAGCAACATCCAGTGACCCTGCGCGTGGTCGGCACCCTCGGTAGCTCGCTCTTCGAGGATGAGCTCGGGAGCATTCCTGGCCTCACCCTCGAGCTCATCGAGTCCATCGATTGGGCGAGCGAACACGCCACCCGCGACGCCATGCGCGGGGTCGACCTCGGGGTCTACCCGCTCCGTGA
>CAJQPW010000247.1 GCA_905480295.1 uncultured Rhizobiaceae group bacterium
AACTATTCCACCACCAATGCCTGCTGCTGCCGTGAGGAATGAGGTCACAGCACTGACCAGTACAAGCGAAAGCGACGCCGCCAAGGTAATGTCTGGCGGGGCAAAAAATTCTACCATAATTTCCCGTTTTTCCGGCTTCTGCTTCGCGGTTCTGTCACGGCTTCACAACGCCATACCCAAACGGCAGAATACGCCCGGATAGGCGATTCAACCGGCTGCTGTTCGACCAGGCTGGCATTCATCAATGCGCAGGAGTCAGATAAACCGGTGCGGGCTGCGTGAAAAAACTGTGCAATACATGATAGGCAAGTAGATAGTTTTTCTGCTGAAAACTTGCATGCGAAATTCCCGGCATAATGGAGAATTGCTTGTCCATATTTGGCAGGGCCACATAGAACTTGATCAAGTCCTCAAGGCTGGCAATTCCATCATATTCGCCACGCATGATTATCGTTGGAACGGTCAGTTTTTCCGGATCGATCAGCGGAAGATTTGCGCACATATCAATATAGGTTCCATTGGGCATGGAATCATCAAGGCTGGTTATCGCATCTGCAAAGGCATTTACCGTGTCCATATCAGCAGTATCGGGATGATCGCGGCTGAAAATTGAATGGACAAAAGCCCGATCAATCGGACGGCGTGGACTGGCCTGAAATTCGGGTAGTTTTTTGCGCCGCTCAACCAGTGTGACGGCCCCTTCTCCAGTCCAGACAAAAGCATCCAGTGCAATACGCGCAACCCGTTCAGGGTGCATTTCGGCAAATTTTGCCGCCCGAAGCGCCCCCGACGAAATTCCGTAAACCAACAAGGGGCCGCACTTTCGCAGGTCCTGAATATAGGCACTGGCTGCGGCCAGATCGTGCCCGCCATTTTCAATTCCGCACATCACATCGCGGTCTTTAGTTGAACGGCCGTAACCCTCCATATCCACACACCAGCAATCGAATCCTTGTGCGGCAAACCAGTCCATCACCGAACTGTAGGGGCGGCCTTCAACTTGCAGGTCGAACGTCGGCTGCGATGCCATTGACGAGCCATGCACAAACAATATCGTGCCTTTCTCGTTGTTCGGTTGTCCGGCATATTTTTCCCAAAGGAAGAGATCGACCTCTTCTCCCTTCTTTGTCCAGTGTTCGACACCGGTAATTTCGACCTGAGGGGGTAAGTCCGTCATATTCAATTTCTCCAGAACTAAATTGTTGCTGTTGGCGAGTCGGTGAAATTTCCTGTCTCGCCAGTCATTTGCCAAGTCGGGCCATTTGTTTTTCAGGATAGCGTGTTCCCAGAACCGTATTGGCATGTGATGCGCGCTCAATCTGATCCAGTTCTTCAGCATCAAACCGGACCGTTAGAGCCGACAGGGCATCATCAAATGTTTTGATTCGGGAACATCCCGGAATGGGAACAATGGTGTCGCCCTGTGCCATAACCCAGGCGATGCATAGCGCCGCGGTCGAAACGCCCTTTTGATCTGCCATCGTGGCTATGGCATCTACCAGTTGAAGATTGTGGTCGAGATTATCCCCCTGAAAACGGGGCATGGCGCGACGGCGGTCATTTTCTGTCAGTTGATTGAGGTCGCGAATTTCTCCGGCTAACAATCCTCGGCTCAGAGGGGAATAGGCTACGAAACCGATTCCCAATTCATCACATACCGGCAGCGTGGAGTTTTCAACGTCACGCGTGGCAAGAGAGTATTCGGTCTGGATTGCCGACAAGGGATGCACAGCGTGAGCGCGACGAATTGTTTCCTCGCCTGCCTCGGAAAGTCCGATATGGCGCACCTTTCCAGCCTCAACAAGTCGGGCCATCGCGCCGACTGTGTCCTCAATTGGAACGGTCGTATCTATTCGATGTACGTAGTAGAGATCGATTGTATCCACTCCCAACCGATCCAAAGACTTTTCGCAGGCTTCGGCGACATACTCTGGCTTGCCACTGACCGTACTGGTCCCGTCGGGAAAGCGAATGTTTCCAAATTTTGTTGCCAGGCAAACTTGATCACGGCGACCCTTCAGGGCTTCTCCCACCAGGATTTCATTCTTGCCACCATTATAGGCATCAGCGGTATCGAACATGGTAACACCGGCATCCACCGCCCGATGGATTGTGCGCTTTGCCTCTTGCGGATCCGGCGTTCCGTAAAGCGGCGTCATGCCCATGCAGCCAAGGCCCATGGCAGATACTTCCAGACCTTGATTTCCCAAGTTGCGCATTTTCATGTTCCTGTCCCTTCATCACGTTCAGCCATTATAGGTGAGGATATCCAGCCCGCATTCCCGGTCCAGAAGATATACAAGACCTCGAGCGTCAGTATCCAGGTCATTGCTCTGCGGAGCAGCGGCCCCTGGTCTCGGCGCAGGAATGAAAAAAGCGTCTTCCCGCGGCTTATGTGGGTCCGATATGTCGACCACCCGCATCCCGCCTGCAAACCAGGCGCAGAACACCTTGTCGCCCTCGATATGTTCCTGGAACTGATGCATGCCAAACCTGCAGTCGGGCGTCCGTGCCCAGGGACTGTCCAATTCACTGACGTGGAAGGTAGAAAGGGGCGTAATGTTGCTTAGGTCGGTGACGTCGAACACCCACAAACCGGCATGGGGTTGGCCATGGCGGTGACCGTGTTCCTCATCACAACCCAGCGCAATTCTTCTGCCACCAAACAATTTCTGGGCGGGTAATATCGTGTGGGTTGGTTCGACCACCCACGGATGATAATTGTGGCTGCCCACTGTGATCGGGCTGGTAATGTCGGTAACATCGATGACCCGAATTCCTGCCTGCCATACCGAAGCCCAGAGTTCGTTTCCAACCCGCATGGCATGGTGCAGACGGTTGCCGTATCCGGACCAGGTGGGTACTTCCCCCGCGGCTATGTTTTGGCCGGGCATCCACCAGCGGGAAACTTCAGTGATGGTCTGTGGGTCACGAATGTCATAAATCACCAGAATATTGCCAACGAACCCCTCCATTTCGGTCGATATGTAGGCGTAGTTTTCGTCCATATCGAAACGGTGCACACCAAATCCGTAAGTTCGTACATAGTTGAGCAATTGCGGTTGGGTTGGGTCAGAAATGTCCCATAATTTGAAGCCGCCTTCATCATATCCGCGTTCCAGACCCGCCCGCATGTCCGAAATATCTTGTACTGTGACACCCATTGATTGCGCGATTTGCTGCGCATCAGGATCTGAAATGCCGTCTTCCTGCAATTGCTTGATGATGCCGGGAATTTGCGCACCCCGGCGGAGAAAATGGCGTCGGTCCTGTTCCACATTGGTGATCATGCGGGGGCCGCAAACCCGCACCTTGTGCGTGTGTGACCAGGGACTGCCAACTTCCAGTTCAGCAACCACTTTGGGGTTTTCGGGATCTGAAACATCGATGACGGATGTCCCCAAAGGCGGCTTCATGTGACCGACATAGGCAAAATCCCCCTGAACAACGATCTGGCCCCCTCCGGCAATGTCCAGGCCGGCCAGATGTTTCAGATTGGGAGATATGAGAGTTTCAGTCATCTTCCAGCCAATCTCCTTTTCAGCGGTGCAGCAAACAGTGAGGCTATCAACAACACCCAAAGCACATTGCCTATGTTTGATGAGAAAAGTGTCATCAGATCTCCCTGGGAGATGCGCAGCGCTCTGAGGAAAAAATTCTCCAGAAGCGGGCCCAGGATGACACCAATCAATATGGCTGCAACGTGGTAGCCGGTCTTACGTGCAATATATCCGATGATACCGAATACAATGGCGACCCCCATATCAAAAACATAAGCGCGCGGCACAAAGGAACCGACCAGTGTAAAGGCAATGATGATGGGGGCAATGTATATGGTTGGAACAACAAGGACGTTGGAAAAGTACCGAGTCAGGGGCAGGATCAACAATCCAAGAAGCACATAGGTGATGGCCATCGCCACAAACGGACCATAGCCAACCAGAGGATTGGACTCAAACAGGTCAGGTCCAAACTGCACACCATGATATTCCAGAACCACCGCCATGATCGCGGCTGTGGCGCCGCCGGGGACACCAATGATCAGCAGGGGGATCAATGTACCCGAAGTGACGCCGTTATTGGCAGATTCCGGGGCGATAAGTCCCTCAACATGCCCGGTCCCATACAATTCCGGGGTTTTGGAGAAGATCCGCGATTGCTGGTAAGCCACGAACGAAGCAATGGCAGCACCCGCGCCGGGAATAACGCCGATGACCAGGCCGAGCATGCCGGTCCAGACCACGTGTTTCCATCGCACCAGTGTGTCCCGGATACCTTCAAGAGTAGCGGACCATCCCGGAGCCACTTTAATGCCGTCATCGCTTTCCGACAGCACCACCCTGCGCTCGATGACCACGAAGGCCTCTGAAATGGCAAACAGGCCCACAAGTGCGGGAATCAACGGAACCTTGTCGTAAAGCTCGAGAAATCCAAATGTGCCTCTCGGAGCCTCATAGACCACATCAGCGCCAATATAGCCGATCATCAAGCCAAAGAGTCCGGCAATCAGCCCCTTCATTGTGTCGTCGGCAGAGATGGTGGCAATCAGCGATATGCCAAACAGCATCACTACAATCATTTCCACGCTGTGCAGATGAAACGCCACTTGTGAAAGCCAGGGAATCAGAATCAACGCCATCAGCGTTGTGAGCAATCCACCAAACACCGAGGCTGTAAAAGATATCGCCAGTGCCTGTTGACCGCGACCGGAAATTGACATCGGGTAGCCATCAAGCGGGGTTGCCGCAGCGCCAGCCGTGCCCGGTATGTTGACAAGTATGGCGGGAATTCCTGCTCCGAGGCGCGAGGCGGTATAGATAGCCACCATGAAAATCATCCCGGCTTCGGCCGACATGGACAAGGTCAGTGGCAGAAGAATGATTATCGTGTTGGCGGCGCTGAAACCGGGAATGGCCCCGACAACAATTCCAAGCACCGTGGCCGGGATGATCACCCACCAATAGGCCAGAGCCTCAACGAAAAGAGACGGCAATACGGATAGATCAATTTCCATCGCGCATCTCCTCTATGGTGCGCTCAATCGGTCCTTTTGGAAAGCGAGTTTCAAAAACGAAGATAAAGACAACGTAGCCGATAACCGATGCAGCCAGGGCAATCGCCAGAGCCTTTTTCCAGTTCGCCAGCGACGACAGAAGCAGGATCGCCAAAATCAGGAATACGAATGTTGACAGCGTGAAACCCAGGTCCTCGAGAAACCAGACATAGGCGATCATCAGACAAAGCAGCACGAGCCGCTTGAGCAGAAGATTCTGGTCCGGTATCAGGCCACTCAACCGGATTATTTCAGTACCGGCCTTCAACCGGTAGGCGGTTCGTATGGCAAAGGCGAATATCGACAGTAACAACAGACCGCTGACCAATACGGCGCTGGCCTGAGCGATCCAGGGAACTTCCGTAATGGTCGTGAGGTAGTAAATTGCAAATGCCAGAGCCAGTCCGGGAATTATCAAATCCGGCAGCACGTTTCTTGGCGGGTCAGGTGGGAGTTCGCTCACGAAAATTGTCTTCCAATAGTCAATCTACATCCCCCGAAGCCGAACGGTGGGCCCCGGGGGATATTCTTTGTGGACAATCTGTTGGGATTATCAGCCGGTCAGCAGGTCTTTATACTCTTTGCCGACCGCCGTGATGTCATCAAAATAGGCCTTGCATTGATCCGCATAACCTTCGGCTATGAACTCGATCGGCGCCTTGGCTTTTTTGACAGCTTCAGCATAGGCCGGATCAGCAAACGTCATCTTTGCTGTCTCGATCAGCTTTGCATAGCGGTCAGGATGTTTGTCCAGCGCTGAAGTTTTGATGCCGAAGGCCCGTGCCCCTGCCGCCAGCGGAGGCAATCCAAGTTTATACTCGGTATTGATGGCGATGGCTTTGGGCATGCGATCCGGCAATACAATCTTTTCATCAAACAGACCAAGAATGTTGATGTTCTTGCGGCCCATCACTGTGGTGGCTGGCAGCACGCCCAGATCGGTTTCACCAGTCAGAACCCCATTGCGTGTGTTCTTGCCACCCGAGAGCGGTATGAGATTTACCTTCATGCCGGTCTTCGCGGCAAGCACCAGCATCCCCAACGAGGCCGGGTGGGCCAGTCGGCTCGTGGCGACGGTGAGCGTCCGTTTTTTGCCCTCGGCAATGACGTCATCAATGGTTTTCATCGAACTGTTCGTGTTGATGAAAATACTGCCAGGATCTGCATCCACCTGAATGATGTATTGGTAGGCACCAAGATCGAATGACGGTTTTTTCACCACCCAATTCAGTACTTCCGGTCCCATATTGCCAAAAATCAGATCGTGGCAATCGTCAGCAGCCTTGGCCATGTAGGTTTCATAGCCAACCCGTCCAGCGGCACCTGGGAAGAAGCCCGGTTCAAAATCAATGCCCAAATGCTTTGACCATACACCGGAAAAGGCGCGGAAGTTTCTGTCCGCTCCACCACCGGCACGGGTAGGAATATAGGTTTGCATCTTTCTGGATGGAAAGTCTGCGGCCTGTGCCGCACCCGGGATTGACGATAACAACCCGGCAGCTCCAGCAGCCGATGAAAGTGCGATGAATTCGCGGCGATTAATTCTTTTTTGCTCAATTTTCATAAATACCTCCCATTGCAACACCCTGAGTTAGCCGGGCATGTCCTCGACAAATTAGCCAATCTTGGTCATTAGTAAACACAAATATTGGTTGCCCAATTTTCACGCCACCAAGGCAAGAAATTCCTATAAATCAATACTTTGAAAACATTGATATAAATTTATGAGATGGATAATAGGAAATATATGAAACTTCTATCATTCAAATATAATGGCGCCGTGAGGCCCGGAGTTATGCTGGGATCTTCTGAAGAGATACTTGACCTGTCAAACATCATGGATTCGGTGTCGAGCCTCACAGATTTGATAAATCTTGGAGAAGCAGGGCTTGAAAGGCTTGGCGAAATTTTGAAATCACCCCCTGATAATTCCAGAATTGCCCTTTCTGACGTTGAAATCCTTGCCCCGGTGGCTGAACCCAAACGCAATATTTTTTGTGTGGGGAAAAACTACCATGACCATGCCGAGGAATTTCATCAAAGCGGGTTCGATGCTTCTGCCGGACAAAGCGCGATTCCCGACTGCCCCATATTCTTCAGCAAATCCTACACTTCCATCATCGGACCTGGTGCCGCCATTCCTGCATCCGCTGACTGGACAAATTCTGTCGACTACGAGGTCGAACTGGGGGTGGTCATCGGGCGAGGTGGTCGCAACATCAAAAAAGGCCAGGCCTACGATCACGTCTATGGCTACACCATCATCAATGATGTCACATCGCGCACCCTTCAGCAAAAGCACAAGCAGTGGTTTTTAGGCAAGAACTTTGATGGGTTTTGCCCTATGGGTCCGTGGTTGGTCACCAGCGACGAAGTCGGTGATGTTGAACAGCTGACGGTATCAACTCACGTCAACGGAGAATTGCGACAGTCTGCAAAAATCGCAGATTTGATTTTTGACATTCCTACCCTGATACACGATTTATCCGCAGTGACGACGCTATATCCAGGCGATATCATCGCAACCGGCACGCCGTCGGGAGTTGGGCTGGGCTTCGATCCGCCAAAATTTCTTCAACCTGGCGATCTTGTCAGCTTGAAAATTGACAAATTAGGAACGTTGCAAAGCCCCGTCGTTTGAATGGGTCAACGGTTTGCGAGGAGCAAATTTCAGATTGGCCGGTCCCCGCTCTTTGCCAGAACCCACCGCCAGGCTTGAACCGTTTGGCACCTGGCAAGAACAACGTCCAATGAACCCCACATGGGAAAATTCGCAGGGCGGTTAGGGGCTCGGACGGACTGTGACCCATCAACGAATTGGCTATTTTCAACGTCCAGGTTGGAGATATTCCTTCGGGTCTGCTCGAAACGTCGAACGACTGGTTTCCAACAACTTTATTGAATCTAACTCTGTCGCCCAATGAGTATCGACGTTTGGTATACCAAGCCGAAAAGTCCGCTCAGCCGCCATTGAGCAAAACGCAGACCGAAAAAGATCAAGGTCTGCAGTTAGCCCTGAGCGGATCAATCTGGATCAACGGGTGAAACCTGGTTTGAACTATACTGAAGCTAATATTCTTGCGGCATTCCTACGAACACTCACGGATGAAGTCTGTCTAGCCAATACCAGATTTGCCGATCTTTTTTTCGTCCTTCAGGTAGGCAGCAAAGGACTGGGTCAGTTGTGATGACGTTCCATCATGGCCTCGTGAACCGCCTCCATGCCGCGATCCGCCATGTCGGTTACTTCATCTGCGTGCGTGTGCAGCGCTTCAACGACCTCCATGTCATCTGACGTTTGCACCACCACAATGCCTTCATCCGTCGTATCAACTTCGGTCTTGATCCTGTCTGCTCGTTCAAAAATGATATCCAGCGTTGGGCTCTGAATGAAAATCTTTGGATCGCGGCCCTCCTCAACACGACTAATCATTCCCACGACATGGGAGGTGATAATTGCCATCAGTTCCTCGTTGGCGGAATAGGTAATCGTACGAATCCCATTTGGAAGCTTGGTAACCGTCCGCGAAATGTCTGAAAAGTTGCGGAACATAGCCGCGAGTTCTGCGCTTTCATCTGCGGTAGCATCCCGGCCGCGCAAGCCAGGCATGTTTTCCATGTCATGGCCGGCGCCGCCCGCACTATGGTGCTCGCCCATGCTATCTCTGCCCATGTAATGCTGCCCCATACCGTGGTGCCGCACCTGAGCAAAAGTGTCGCTATACTCGATGAGGTATGCCGCCCCCGAAAGCAGCAGCACAACACACGTCGATATGAAGATATTTCGTCCAGTCCAAGCTGTGAACAATTGGGTCAGCCACTTCATGTGCATGAATTTCAAAAATCATATTAGAACATACTAATATATGTAAGTTGGTCAGAATTAAGGCACTGATCGCTTCGTTCAGCATGAAATTAGTGTGTTCATTTCGTCGCAGTCGCTCAATTTCCGTTCGTCGGGGTGATACTTCCGTTTCTCTCCGATGAAAATGAACTTGTAACGCGGATGATTGTGCTAACGGCTACTTGGTCCGCATGTCAGTCATTGGCCTGACATTTTGCCTTGGTGTTCTGAACGTCTGCTTTGGCGTCCTTCGTCTTCCTGAATCTGGTTTGGTCCAAAGTCGGCTTTGGTCCCATACCACTCACCCCATATTCTCCCCCTTCCCAATCCCTGTCCCTGCGTCTAGTCTCCCCGCAGAGCTGGCCTGTGCTGCAGTCGGCTTCGGGGCGTAGTAACCCCGCACGAAGCGGTCCGACATTGACCGCAACAATGTCTCTCCAACCTTCAGGTCGGGGAGGCTTTGGCGTATGTCCAGGGTGCTCCCTCCGGGGTAAGCCTAAAGGCCATGGCGACCGTCTTCGTGCGGTTTACTAACTCCCCGGCTACCAGAGGATTCTTGCCGCTGCACATCGTGCACGATGAACCCTCCGGTGGCCGTTTTCTTGTCGATCTTAAACCTCAAGAAGCGGGAGAAACCCATGCTAAACGACGCCATTCAACAACACCCAACCGAAACCTTTACCATCCTGTTCATCGCCGCCGTGATGATCCAGAACGTCATCATCCACTGGGCCGTCGACAAGAGACTGACGGCAGCGGAAAACGAGCTCCGCAGCAAAATGCGGCACGTCGCCGAAGCCCATATCCAGCTGATCACTGAAACGATGGTGCAGGAAGTGCGGCCGCAGCTG
>CAJQPW010000248.1 GCA_905480295.1 uncultured Rhizobiaceae group bacterium
TGCCGTTGCCAAATATGATCAACCGTTGACGGTGCAATCAGATTGATTCTCTTCTGCCATTGCACCAGAAGCCTGCAATAAATTGTGAGTCGCTCCAGTGTTTCACGTGAAACACCCTTGACGTGTTCTGGCAGATTGCCGCCTTCAGCCGCTGAAAGATCCGTCACGCGGCACCTTTTCCCAGGGATTCCAGCTTTTTAACATGGGCCAGAATAAGGGTCAGTCCCGCCGGGGTAATGCCATCAATACGGCCCGCCTGGCCGATGGATGCTGGTCGCACGGTGTTGAGCTTGTGTTTGAGTTCATTTGAAAGACCTGCCAGACTGTCATAGTTGAAATTGGCCGGTATCAGGCGCTTCTCATCCCTTGACAGGGCATCAATATCGGCCTGTTGACGCTGCATATAGACCGCGTAGCCGGCATCAATTTCCACCTGCCTGGCGATAGCTGGCGCAACTTCTGTCAAGCTTGGCCAGATCCGGGCAACATCATCGAAAGATATTTCCGAATAACTCATGAGCTCAAATGCCGATCGGCGGACCCCATCCATGGTTATGGACAATCCATGTTTCCTTGCTTCATTGGGCGTCAACGATACGGATTCACAAAGATTTCGTGCCCGATTCAATGCACCGCTCTTGGCTTCTAACGCCAATTGTCGGTCAATTGCCACACAACCCAGTTCGAGACCAACCGGAGTCAGGCGCTGGTCAGCATTATCTGCCCGCAGGCTGAGCCGGTATTCTGCTCTCGATGTAAACATCCGATAGGGTTCTGATACGCCACGGGTAACCAGATCATCTATCATCACACCGATATAAGATTGGGTACGACTGAAGTGAACCGGTTCGCCACCAGACGCCTGCCGAGCGGCATTGAGGCCCGCAACCAGCCCTTGGGCTCCAGCTTCTTCGTACCCGGTGGTGCCATTGATTTGCCCCGCCAGATAAAGACCGCTCAGAGCACGAGTTTCGAGACTGGGTTTCAGACTGCGGGGGTCGACATAATCATATTCAATCGCATAGCCCGGTTGTAGAATCTCCGCTTTTTCAAGACCTGGAATGGTTGAAATAAAGGCACTCTGGACCTCTTCCGGCAATGACGTAGAAATACCATTGGGGTAAACGGTGTGATCATCCAAACCCTCCGGTTCCAGAAAAATCTGGTGTCCATTGCGTTCTCCAAATTTTACTATTTTGTCTTCAATGGACGGACAATACCGCGGTCCGACGCCTTCAATCTGACCGGAATACATCGCTGAACGGTGCACGTTATCGCGAATTATGGCGTGGGTTCTGCTGTTGGTGCGGGTAATGCCACAGTCAATTTGCGGGACAGTAATCTGGTCAGTCAGCGTTGAAAAAGGTACAGGGGGGTTGTCCGCCTGTTGCATCTCAAGACGGTCCCACTCTATCGTCCGGCCATCTAACCGGGCAGGGGTACCAGTTTTCAGACGACCCAGCGGTAGTTCAAGCAGATCAAGGGATTCAGCCATCGCCAATGCCGGGCTTTCGCCCATGCGGCCCGCAGGTATTTTCCTTTCTCCAATATGAATTAAGCCACGCAAAAATGTTCCGGTGGTCAGCACCACGCAGGGGGCGAGCAACTGTGTCCCATCCGCCAACATCAGCCCAGACAGGCTGCCACCTTGATGATTTAACTGGGCCGCTTCCCCAGCAATCAGCGTCAGATTTACCTGTTCAGCAAGAACAGCCTGCATGGCCTCAAGATATAATTTGCGATCAGATTGGGTCCGTGGGCCGTGAACGGCAGGGCCTTTTTTGCGATTCAGCATGCGAAACTGAATACCTGAGCGGTCGGCCACCCGACCCATCAGGCCATCCAACGCATCAATCTCCCGGACCAGGTGACCTTTGCCAAGCCCACCAATTGCCGGATTACAGGATAACGTACCGATGGTTGATAGGTTGTAAGTCACCAGCGCGGTTGACGCACCCATACGCGCAGATGCTGCGGCCGCCTCTGTACCAGCATGGCCGCCACCAACAACTATAACATCAAACTTTCTGCTACCCATGGCTCTCATCCAGGACTGTTCGGGCTGTCAGCGATATAAGACCTGTCTGGCGTCGGGTCAAAAGATTCGTTTCACGTGAAACAATTCAATTTTGGCTCGGCAAAATGTTTCACGTGAATCATTATTTCCCGACACAAAACTCAGCAAAAATCACGTCAAGCAGATCTTCCACATCAACGCGTCCGGTAATACGACCAAGACTGTCACTGGCCTGCCGCAACAATTCAGAACCCACGTCCAGACGGGAGCGCTTATCAAGCGATTCGCTCAAACAGTTTACACATTCAGTCAATGAAGAGCGGTGCCTTTGCCGTGTAACCAGACTGTTCGACACCTGCGGTGACACATTTGAAACTTGATCAGCCACCAACGCCAGCAGGGGATCGAGACCTTTGGCATCGATTGTATTTATGATTAATGCTTCCCTAAATTTATCCGATGGGGTTTCGAACTCCGGCAAATCAGACTTTGTAAATACGATGACAGCTCCTTCTGGACATCCAGTTGTCTCTGTCTGCCCGGGAGGATGCAGCCAAAGTACCAGATCAGCCGCCAGAGCGGCTTTCTCAGCCCTTCTGATGCCTTCCTGCTCGATAATGTCGTCTGTTGCCCTAAGACCCGCTGTATCGGTTACAATGACCTTATAGCCGCTAATATCCAGATCGACGTCAATCGTATCGCGGGTCGTGCCAGCTATCGGTGTTACGATAGCCACATCACGGTGTGTAAGCGCATTGAGCAGACTGGACTTTCCCGCATTTGGCGGACCCAAAAGCGCAATCCGATACCCGTCCCTCACTATTTCGCCGGCGCGACCATCATCCAGGTGGCAACCAATCGAATGAACCAGCCCTTCAACAGTTTCCCAGACCTGATCACTGACGCTGTCAGGAATGTCTTCTTCGTCAGAAAAATCAAGCTCAGCCTCGATTAACGCTCTTACGCGAACAAGTTCCGAACGCCAGCCATCATAGAGTTCTCGCAGATCTCCACCCGACTGGCGCAAAGCGAGTTTGCGCTGGGCTTCTGTATCGGCTGCGATTAAATCTGACAGGCCTTCCAGCGCCGTCAAATCCATCTTTTCGTTTTCAAATGCTCTTCTGGAAAATTCACCTGGCTCTGCCAGCCGACAGCCTTCCTGTCGGGCTAAAACCTTTAGTAGACTGGCCACCGTTGCCCGACCGCCGTGACAATGAAATTCAACGACGTCTTCGCCGGTATAGCTGTGCGGTCCGACAAAACCGCAGACCAAGGCCCGGTCCAAAACCATGCCGCTGTCAGGTTCGCAAAGATCAGCCAGACGCAATTTCGCCGCCAGAGGCGTAAACCCGCACATTTTTTGTGCTACCGCCTGCGCATTACACCCAGAAAGACGAATGATCGCCACACCGCTGGGCAAAGCACCACTGGAAAGGGCGAAAATTGTTTCAGACATGACAGCTCTCCGTCAGCCCGGCCGAAAACGCTGTGACTATCAATCCGTTTCCGAATCGATAGCCATGAGTCCTAATCAACTACGTATTCATAGAATCAAAAAATTCAGCGTTGTTCTTGGTCTGCTTCAATTTATCGATCAGGAATTCAATCGCATCCGTATTGCCCATCGAGGACAAGATGCGCCGCAGGACAAATATTTTCTGCAGATCGTTTTTGGCAATCAACAGATCTTCTTTTCTGGTTCCTGACTTCAAGATGTCCATGGCCGGGTAGGTGCGCTTATCGGCAACCTTGCGATCAAGTACAATCTCGGAGTTACCCGTACCCTTAAATTCTTCGAAGATAACTTCATCCATACGGCTACCCGTATCAATCAAGGCCGTAGCAATAATCGTCAAAGAACCGCCTTCTTCAATATTTCGGGCTGCACCAAAGAAGCGCTTAGGCCTCTGCAATGCGTTGGCATCAACACCACCAGTCAACACTTTACCCGACGAAGGCACAGTAGTGTTATAGGCTCGGCCCAGGCGTGTGATCGAATCCAGCAGAATGACGACGTCGCGACCGTGCTCAGCAAGTCTTTTGGCCTTTTCAATAACCATTTCAGCCACCTGCACATGACGTGTCGCCGGTTCATCAAAGGTCGAGGAGATGACTTCCCCTTTAACCGAACGCTGCATATCAGTTACTTCTTCCGGTCTCTCATCGATCAACAATACCAGAAGATAAGCTTCTGGATGGTTGGTGGCGATCGAATGGGCAACATTCTGCAACAGAACGGTTTTACCAGTCCGTGGCGGAGCCACAATCAGGCCGCGCTGGCCCTTGCCAAGCGGAGCCACGAGATCGATGACCCGTGCAGACAGATCTTTACTCTCCGGATCGTCAATTTCCATGTGGAAACGTTCTTCCGGGTAAAGCGGAGTGAGGTTATCAAAGTGGACCTTGTGTTTGATCTTTTCCGGATCATCAAAATTTACACTGTTGACCTTGAGCAGAGCGAAATACCGCTCCCCTTCCTGAGGACTGCGAATCGGTCCTTCGACCGTATCACCAGTGCGAAGCGAAAATTTTCTCAGCTGCGATGGTGAGACGTAAATATCGTCAGGACCAGGCAGATAATTCGCGCCAGGTGACCGCAAAAAGGCAAAGCCATCCTGCAACACTTCCACGACACCCTGACCAATGATCTCAACTTCCTGATCAGCCAGGTTTTTCAAAATTGCAAACATCAGTTCCTGCTTTCGCAAGGTGCTGGCATTTTCAACTTTCATTTCTTCAGCAAAGGAAAGCAGATCTTTCGGGCTTTTTTCCTTCAACTCCTGAAGCTTCATTTGTTCCATAATTTATTCCAAATACTAATGGTGCAGACCTCAACGCCTGCGTGGGAAAACACCAGTCCGGTCATCCGGGAAAACATTTCACGATTATGAAGGCTTCATGCTGATAAGGTGGGACCCCGAACGGGGCTGCAGCACATCTGGTCGAACAGCAAATAGAATCGATAAGGGCCCGGTGCAAGCAAAAACTGCCAGCACCGTCCAATTTGAGTGCGTGCTGACTAAAAAGGTTTAACGACGACCATGACGACAATAATGATCATCAAAACGGCCGGTACCTCATTCATTATTCTGAAATATCGCTCCGATTTTTGGTTTTTGTCGTTCGAAAAAGCATTGACATCACCAACATATGAGAATTGCACCCCGGTCATCGCCAATATGCAGGCAAATTTCACCAAAAACCAAGATTCTGCCCAAACGTCATACAGTGAGGCGATCCACAAACCAAAAATCCAGGTACCGATCATAGATGGCGTAGCGATCGCGCGTAAAAGCCGCCTTTCCATCACTTTGAAGGTACCAGACTGTTCTAAGTCTGCCGGAACTCCACAAAGGTAGATGAACAAGCGTGGTAGGTAGAGCAA
>CAJQPW010000249.1 GCA_905480295.1 uncultured Rhizobiaceae group bacterium
ACTGAGAAGAGTTGTGGATGTGTCCGGTGACGGCGTAGAGACTGACCCGTGGTTTCAAAAAGCAGTGATGTTGCCACAGGCCCGACAGATTGCGGCGAACGAAAACGTTGTTGTTAACGGCCTGCCCATCCTCAATCGCGATTTTCCCCATCTCGACGGATACTATCGAGCAGAAGTGATAAGTGGTCCCGGTGCATTTGTCGTTGTGGCAGATGGATTTGAGGACTTTGGGCGGGCCATTCACGAAAAGCTTTGGCGAGAGGTTTCCTACAAGGTTGCTGCATATGAAGACGGCCCTTTGTTTGTTCATACCACAGCCGTTGATACCATCCGTCAGTTGACCAATTTAAGCACACCAAGGAAATTCCGATGAAACTTCTCGTATTTCAGCACATCGCCTGCGAGCATCCTGGTGCATTGAGAGCCTATTTGCAGGAAGATGGCGTGGAATGGGATGCAGTTCAGCTCGATGAAGGTCAACCGATTCCGAACCTGTCCAACTACGACGCCTTATGGGTGATGGGTGGTCCGATGGACGTCTGGGACGTTGTGGAACACCCTTGGCTGGTCGAAGAAAAGGCAGCCATTCGTCAGTGGGTGCAGGAACTTCGCAAGCCGTTCCTTGGTCTCTGTCTGGGGCACCAGCTGCTGGCAGACTCGCTGGGTGGAACATGTGGACCAGCCAGACCGCCGGAAATCGGTATATTGGATGTTTCGCTCACTGCTGCCGCAGGCCAGGACCCCGTATTTGCCGGACTGCCACAGACGCAAAAGTGTTTGCAGTGGCATTCTGTTGAAGTTGCACAACCGCCTGAGGAAACCGTTATTTTGGCTTCGTCGCCGGATTGTCGCATTCAAGCGATGCGGGTGGGAGATTGTGCCTGGTCAGCCCAGTACCATGTTGAATTGGAGCCTGACACAATATTGAACTGGGGGGCAGTTCCCGAGTATGCCAAGGCGTTGGAACTGTCGCTCGGTGCAGGTGCGCATGAGACAATGGATGGGCAAGCAGCGCAGCACATGATGGAGTTTGCTGAAGTTTCGCGCGGACTTTATTCCAACTTCATGAAGGTCGCTCGCGGCTTTTCCTAGACGCTTGCCACTCGGATCAACCTGCGTTGTGCCCCCGTTTCAGCGTCTACTCGCTCTCCAGTTTCGCAGAAAGTGCTTCTGCCACCATGGTCTGAAAGTGATGCACCGCATGCTCCGACAATTCCGTCATGCCCTCGTCAACGATAAATCGCCCTTGATTGTAACCAAGTGAATTCAAGCCCCGTTGTACGCTTTCACAAAGGCCGATATCTTCCGGCTGTAGCACATCCTTTTGATAGTCGATTGCATCCTGCAACTGTTTGGTTACCTGCCCATTCAAGGTGAACCAGTCCTGATATTCTATACAGGTTTCCGGTTGATCCGGATTCATCTGAAGCACGGATAAATTTGGTTCGCCGGGATATATCCAGATTGTAAAATTGGGCCACACGAAAAACCCGGCATAGCCAAAGTCAACATCACCGGGTTCGAATTCAAACGCGTTGGATTTGTTCGTCCGGGGCGCAGCAGCGCATTGTGACGAATAGCGTTTGTGGGTAATGGTTCGATAGGAATTCATGTCGACGAGATCGACAAAATCCTTATGCGCCGGAGCGCAGTGGTAACATTCCAGGAAGTTGTCAACCAGCACTTTCCAGTTTGCTTCAACCTGATAGGTGTCTCGTTGGGCGAATGCCAAGTCATCGACGCGGGGCAGATATTGCCTGATCTCATCTTCCAAACTCGCCATTTGCTGAGAAAATGGCACCGCGTTCGGATCCAGATTGACGAGAACCAGTCCACAGAAAACTTCCACCTGAACTGGCTTCAGTGAAAAATCACATTTGTTGAATCCGGCAACATTCTCCGAGTTGCGCGCCCTCACCAACCGGCCGTCAAAATCGTAGGCCCAGGCATGGTAAGGGCAGGTGATGATATTTTTTTTGCCGGTGCCGGTCAGCAATTCATGACCTCGGTGTGCACAAACGTTAAAAAAACCGTGCAAGCATCCATCTTTCGCACGGGTAACAAACAAGTTCTGGTCGTGAATCCTCGTGGTCAGATACATGCCGGGCTCAGCCACCTGGCTAACGTGGCCAGCGTAGTGCCAGGTCCGGAAGAATATGGCTTTTCTTTCCTGCTTGAAAATTGACGGGTCAGTGTAGAACCGTGCAGGCAGCGTGAATGATTTTTTAGGGTCGGCGTCAAATGGCAGATCATCCGGCTGACGACTGAGCTGAGGTGCGGTCATGGCGTTACTCATTGAAATGGTTCGGGTTTCAAGGGGAAGACGACAATTCCATCAAATTGAACGTCCCGTTCGGAACTTCACGGGTATTGGATGTTTCAACTGCGCGGGCGGAGTTTTTTCGGGTCATAGTGCGGGAAAGTGACGATTGTCGCCGGCAACCGTTTCATGTGGCCATCAAGTTTGCCGATCTCCACCACCGTGCCGGGTTCGGCGTGAACCGCATCAATCCGGGCAAGGGCAATATTTTTGCGCAGCAAGGGTGAGCGCATCCCACTGGTGATTTCGCCGATCTGCGCCCGCCCGATATGGATGCAGTCTTGATTTCCTGCCAGTTCCTGACTGTCGATTTCCAACCCAACCAGTTTCTTTTGTGGATGGGCCTTGCGTTCAATCAGCGCCGCCTTGCCGATGAAATCATCCTCTTTGGTCTTCAACGGAACCGTAAAGCCAATTCCGGCTTCAAAGGGATCAACCGTGTCATCGAATTCGTAATCCTTGAAGATCAACCCCGCTTCGATGCGCAGCCAGTCGAGCGCTTCCAGACCAAGAGGCTTCATGCCATGCGGCTGTCCCACCTCCCAAATAGCGTCAAAAACAGTTTCGCCATCCTTGGGATGACAGAATACTTCATAGCCAAGTTCACCAGAATAACCGGTTCGTGAAACAACCACCGGTGCTCCCTGAAAGTCGCCGATCCGACCGACGGTAAACCGGAACCAATCGATCTCATCGACCTGCGGGCGGGCGGGTGGAGTCCAAATGATGTCTTTTAGAATGGCGCGGCTGTTGGGACCTTGCACGGCAACATTGTGCATCTGGTCCGTTGATGAGCGCACCCAGGCATTTAAGCCGCATCGCTCAGCCTGTTCGCGCATCCAGATACCCGAAATGTCAGAGCCGCCAATCCAGCGAAAATTGTCCTGCCCAAGGCGGTAAACCGTGCCGTCATCCACCATGCCGCCGTGCTCGTAACACATGGCTGTATACACCACCTGGCCGTCAGATAGTTTTCTGATGTTGCGGGTCACGCAGTAATTGATCAGTTCTTCAGCATCCGGGCCGGTTATTTCAAACTTGCGCAGTGGAGACAGATCCATGATGACCGCCGCTTCGCGGGCCGCCCAATATTCTTCTGTCGGACCGTCATTGTTGAAACGGTTGGGCAGCCAATAGCCGTTATATTCCGTGAAATCGCGGGTGTGTTTTGCAAAGGAGGCGTGGAATGCCGTTTCCTTTGTCAATGTGGCGTCAGCATCTGGTGTCATTCGAAAGGCCGTTGCTCGTTGAAAGGTTTCATTGGCGCCATACACGCGCAGGTGAATATCGGTCGGGTTCCAGCCATTTGCCGCGTCAATATCGCAGGGGCAGGCGGATGCCACGCAGACAAGGTCGGTCAGAGCGCGCATCAAAACGTAGTCACCTGGTCGCGACCAGGGTTCGTCAAAATAGATCTGGTTGGCGGCATCAATATTGGTGTTGTAAAAATAGTTGAGCGCTTCCCAACCCCGTCTTTCCGGCACCCCGTGCTTATCCAGCACTGCATTGAAATTTTCAGTGCAGTTGACGTGGCCGGGATACCCCATCTCGTCATAATATTTGGGATTGCAGGCGGTCATGAATACATCATGACGGCCGCAGGTGTCCTGGATGATTTCAACCAGAGGATCCATCTCGGGATCAAAGGCCTTGGCCGGCAGGCCCGGAATTGGATTGGCGAGACCGATCAGCGACCGGGTGATGGTTGCGTCGAGAGCCGCAGCATTGCCCTTATCCAATTTACGGCGGTCAAACGCCTGAAAGTCAGAACACTGGCGCCCCTCGACATCTATAATCTGAATGTATTCACCAGCCTTGACGGTGAAGGATTCTGCCGTGGACGTGTGGATGCGGAAATCCTGAACCGGATCCGCCAGAGGCTCAGGCAACAGCGTCTGGACTGCGGAACGTACGGTGGCGCGGTGTACGAAGACCTCCAGCGGTGTTGCGGTGTTTTGCAGCTCGAAGTCCATGGCATCTGCAGGTGCTGCGATGATCGCCATTCCGTTAAGTTTGACGCCCAGTTTTGCCAGATCACCGGCAGGCGATGAGGCGGAAAACAGGCCGACAGCCCACACTTTTGCAACATCAACTTTTCGACGCTTCAGGGCAGAAAGGGCCCGATATGCACTGGGATCATTTCCGGCCAGAATCGCCTTGAAACCCTCGGCATCGCAATCTGCTTTCTGTTCCAATATGGCATCATCGAACCTGCCGTTTCTGCCCAGGCCGATGATCTCGCAGCGCTGACACCCTTCCTTGTTGGTCACC
>CAJQPW010000250.1 GCA_905480295.1 uncultured Rhizobiaceae group bacterium
AGAAAACAACATCAAATGGGAAAAATGGCCGAAAAACGGGGTGCGCGAATCCTTCATTGTAAAGGGTGACCGTCCCGAAGCGTTTAAGGAATACGCCAAAACCATAGCCCGCTCATCCTTCTTTGCCGGTGAACCCATTCGCGAGCAGAAGATTGTTCGTTCAGACAGTGGCTATCTGTCGGCGATCTTGCCAGCCGGAATGCGCGCGATCGCCATACGAGTCGCGGCTGAAACGTCTGCCGGTGGGTTTATTCTGCCCAATGACCACGTGGACATCGTGATGAGTTACAAGAATCCCGATGCCAATGATGATTCCTGGTTGACCGAAACGGTCCTGCAAAATGTCCGCGTCCTGGCAATTGACCAGGTGATTGAAGAAAAGGACGGCCAGAAGTCCAAGGTCGGTAATACAGCAACGCTGGAACTCACCGCCCAACAGGTCGAGATCATTTCCGCGGCTCAAAAGCTGGCCGGCAAAAGGCTGACGCTGGCTCTGCGGAGCGTTGAAGATGCCGAAATCGAAACCACTGACGCGGGCTCACACCTTCTCACGAGTGGTTCTCGTCGCAAGCGGGGCAGCGTAAAAATTATTCGTTACGGCTCCTCGACCGAAGTGAGGCCGAGACGATGACATTCCATTTTCCGTGCATTGACCACCCGCTGGATATCAACCCGAAAAAGTAGTTTGATTATGACACGATTTGCCGCAACACATTATATTCGCCCCGCTGCATGGCGCTCTGGTGTTTCCAGATTAACCAGCATTGCGTCCGTGATGGCGCTGGCCTTCACAACAGCGTTCAGTCCGATCGCTGCTGTATCTGTCTCTGCCGGTAGCAAACAAAGTAACTACATCAAGATTACCGCAGAAAACGCGGCCATTCCCAAGATGATCAATCTTGGCTTGAACAAATCTCTGGTCGTTGACCTTCCGGATGACGCCAATGATGTGTTGGTGGCAAACCCGACGGTAGCAGATGCGGTTATGCGGACGTCGCGCAGGATCTACCTGTTCGGCAAACAAATCGGTCAGACCAATATCTTTGTATTCGATGGCACCGGAAAACAAATTGCGGCCATGGAGATCTTAATCGAGCGGGACATTAACGGGCTTGAGGCCAGTCTCTCGCGCTTGATTCCGAATTCGGACATCAAGGCTGAAATGATCAACGACAACATTGTGCTCACGGGTACGGTTGCAACGCCTCTGGATGCGACCAAGGCCGTGTCATTGGCTCAGATATTTGTGACCGGCGGTGAACAAGCCGGTAACGCGCAGGCAGGTGGCAACAGTCTGGCCTCTCTGTTTGGAACCGAAGACACTAGCGCGATCGTAAATCTGCTCAAGATTGAAGGGCAGGACCAAGTGATGCTGAAAGTTACCATCGCCGAAGTTCAGCGCCTGGTTACCAAGCAATTGGGCATTGATACTTCCATTTCGAATCCAACGTCAGATGGATTTGGATTCAGTGTTGCAGGCGGAGGACTTGCACAACAGTCCGTACGGGGTGGCACCCCTTCAAGTTTCGGTATTGGCTATGGTCTGAATGCCCTTCAATCTCAGTTGCAGGCGATGGAAATTGCGGGCGTGGTTCGCACGCTTGCTGAGCCGAGCCTGACATCGGTTTCTGGTGAGGAAGCAGAATTTCGGGTTGGTGGCTCCTGGCAAACGCCTTCTGCGTTTGAAGACAGCGAAGATGGTTTGACAGTTACCTATGCGGAACGACCCTATGGTATCTATCTGAAATTCACACCAACCGTGTTGAGTGAAGGCCGGATCAGCCTGCAGTTGAGCACAGAAGTTCAGGAGCCGACACCGGTTGGTTCTTCAACCCAGTCGAACAAGGCAGCCACATGGGGGGTTCGTAACCGCCGTGCCAGTACCACAGTTGAGCTGCCCTCCGGCGGATCAATGGCGATCGCAGGTCTGGTACAGGACGATGTGCGTCAGGGCATTTCCGGGTTTCCGGGCATAGCCCGAATTCCGGTCATTGGAACGCTTTTCCGCAGCCGGGAATTCCAGCGCAATGAGTCCGAGCTGGTGATCATCGTTACTCCTTATCTAGTGCGGCCGACGGCAAGAAAGAATCTTGCTCAGCCAGATGAAAATTTTCACCCGGCAACAGAATCTGCATCAATTTTTATGGGTCGGGTTAACCGGGTTTATGGGACCAAACAGGGTAATCTGCCTAAAGGCCGTTACACCGGTTCCATTGGGTTCATCCTTAAGTAGAGAGTAGGCACGAAACGATGACCAATATGCAAAGTTACGCTGCAAAGACTGCCAGGCATCTTCGCACATACAACAAGGGTTTGATCTGGCCAGGTATGACAAATATCCGTCCGGTTTTGATGGCTGCCTGCTTTCCGCTGGTGGCGCTTGCTGGATGTGCAAATCATTCGGAAAACAATTTCACCGTTGGGTCAGTCCAAAGCACCTACAAGACCAAACACCCAATCGTCATCGACGAGAAGGAAAAGGCGCTTGACGTGCCGGTGCCCAGCGCCTCCTACGACCTGCCGCGGCCGGCGCAGAGCGCGATTGAAGGTTTTGCAAGCGAATTTAAAACCGATGCCAATGGTGTTGTTACTGTGATGGTTCCGTCCGGATCGGCCAATGAAGCTGCAGCGCGGACCTTGGCACCGAAGGTTGTAGACGTCCTGGTCAGTGTGGGCATACCGCGCAGGCGCGTTCGTACTTCCAGCTATTATGCATCTGAACTTGGCGCTTCTGCCCCCATCCGCCTGTCCTATTCTGCCCTTAAGGCGAGTGTGGAAGAATGCGGAAAATGGCCGGAAGACCTTGCTGGTCCGAACGGCGAAAACCAGAATTATCACAATTTCGGGTGCGCTTACCAAAACAATATGGCGGCCATGATTGCAAATCCAGCCGATCTGTTGGGCCCAAGGGGCATGACACCGATCGATGCTGAACGTCGAAATGAGGCCATCGAAATCTATAGAGAAGGAGCGGTCGGTACCGGCAATACAATCACTTCAGTGTTTGAATAGCCCCGTCGCCACAAGATTAACTCAGGGAATAAAAACATGTCAGACCAGGCATACGCTCCTCAACCAAATCCAGTCGATGATGACGCACAACCGGCAGAGCAGGGTTTGACCATGCCGCCACCGCAATCGGCTGAATCAGCCCAGGTGCAAGCACCAAAGATGGATCCCCCTGTGATTGATCCACCACAAATGGGCTCTCCGCTCGACGATGCTGAGGCATTTTCCGAAGCACCCGCTCACGATGCGTCTCTATATGCCGCGGCAACAGGGCAAGAAGAATGGGATGCCAGCGCCGTTGCTGTGTCTGAAGACCTGACCAATATCCGTCCCGTTCCGCGGGTAGCAATCCAGGCTTTCTGCCAGACCGAAGCGGTTGCTGCGGTTGTTGAACAGGCTTCGCAGGACCGCCGAATGGGCAAGGCGCATTTGAAGGTGCAGATGGGCGGTGTGGCTGCGGCCGTGGAATTCTATCAAACAGCAACGACTCCAAACCTTATTCTTGTTGAATCTCCGCTGGTAGGTCAGGAATTGATGGGCGAGTTGGAACGACTGGCTGAAGTGTGTGACGAAGGCACCAATGTCGTTGTTATTGGCCATCAAAATGATGTTCAGCTCTATCGAGACCTTATTTCCAGGGGTGTCGCAGAATATCTTTACGCGCCGATTTCCATGGCTGACGTGATGGAAGTGGTAACAACACTTTTCGTCAATCCTGAAGCCAGCCCGCTGGGCAATACCATTGCTTTTATCGGTGCCAAAGGTGGTGTTGGATCTTCGACCGTTGCCCATAATGTGGCTTGGGCAATTTCAAGTGGTTTTGAGAGTGACGTCATTTTAACCGATCTCGACCTCGCATTCGGAACAGCCAATATTGACTTTGATCAGGACCCCGCTCAGGGCGTGGCGGAAGCGGTATTCTCGGCTGACCGCATCGATGAGACCTTCCTCGATCGTCTGTTGGCCAAATGCAGCGACCACCTCAGCCTTCTGGCCGCCCCGTCGACCCTCGACAGGGAGTATGATTTTGATGCCAATGATTTTGAGCAGCTATTGGATGTTGCTCAACGGGGCACACCCAATGTGATTGTCGACCTGCCCCATGCCTGGACCGGGTGGGTCAAGCAGGTTCTGGCGTCGGCCGACAAGGTGGTGATAACGGCAACACCGGATCTTGCCAGTCTTCGTAACACCAAAAACCTGGTGGACACGTTGGCCGAGCTGCGGCCCAATGACAGCAAACCATATTTGGTGCTGAATCAGTGCAACGTGCCCAAGAGACCTGAGATCTCCACTGAAGATTTTACTCAACCTCTTGGAATCATGCCAATAATTACGGTTCCTTTCGATCCGGCACTTTTTGGGCTTGCTGCTAACAACGGGCAAATGATTTCAGAAACTGATGCCAAGAGCGAGATTGCGGCATCGTTTGACACGCTGGCTCAGATCGTCACCGGGCGGCGTGAAATCGAAGCTCCGGCAAAAAAATCGATTGGGTCGTTTCTGTCTCGTTTGTCTCTGAAAAAATCAAAAAAGTAATGGATCCTCGCTGCTGAAGCGAGAATGTGGAGTTAGTATCTTATGTTTGGAAAACGAGGTGGAGCATCGGGAGGATCTGGTGACAAGGGTGGATTTTCCAAACCCCTGGCAATGCCGCCTGAGGCCAATCAGCCGGTAGATCCCAAACCTGCTCAACCGTCATCCCAACCAGCTCCCCCTTCGATGGCACCCCCAACGGCGCCGGGGCAAGCTCCCGTTTTACCTGCTGCTCCTGGCGCACCGGTTGCACCGACTGCACCGGCAACTGCTACAGGCGCAGGTACAGTTGCTGTATCTCAGGGCGCGCAGGGATCCGCCGTTTCAGCAACACCCAAAAAAATCAAGGCCAAAGCGCCGCCGGTCGACGGCCCTGACAATGGTGCTGCACCGGAAATCCGGGTGAAATCCGAAGAGTATTATGACGTCAAGACCCAGGTATTCTCTGCACTGATCGATACAATTGATCTGTCGCAGCTGTCGAAATTGGACAATGACGGCGCCCGCGAAGAAATTCGCGATATCGTCAATGATATCATCGCCATTAAATCCATTGTTATGTCGATTTCGGAGCAGGAAGAATTGCTCGCCGATATTTGTAACGATGTTTTGGGCTATGGACCGCTGGAACCGTTGCTGGAGCGCGATGACATCGCTGATATCATGGTCAACGGCGCCCGCAACACTTTCATCGAGGTTGACGGCAAAACGCAAAATACGAATGTGCGGTTTCGTGACAATGATCAGCTGATGAGTATTTGCCAGCGCATTGTGAGCCAGGTTGGCCGACGTGTTGATGAATCATCTCCCATCTGTGACGCCCGTCTTGCGGATGGTTCGCGTGTTAACGTGATCGCCCCACCACTGGCGCTTGACGGGCCGACACTAACAATTCGTAAGTTTAAGAAGGACAAGTTGACCCTTGATCAGCTGGTCAATTTCGGTGCCATTTCACCTGCCGGCGCTGACATCCTGAAAATCATTGGCCGGGTGCGCTGCAACATCGTGATATCAGGCGGTACCGGTTCCGGTAAAACCACGTTGCTGAACTGCATGACCAACTATATTGATGACGATGAACGGGTGATCACCTGTGAAGACTCTGCCGAACTGCAGCTGCAGCAGCCCCATGTTGTGCGCCTTGAAACCAGACCCCCCAATTTGGAAGGGGAAGGCACGATCACGATGACCGATCTGGTCAAGAACTGCCTGCGTATGCGTCCTGAACGCATTATCGTGGGTGAGGTGCGTGGACCAGAAGTGTTTGACCTGTTGCAGGCGATGAACACAGGCCATGACGGATCGATGGGAACCATCCACGCCAACTCACCGCGTGAGTGTCTGTCGCGGATGGAATCGATGATTGCCATGGGCGGTTTTTCTCTGCCGGCTAAGACCGTTCGCGAAATTATCGTTGGCTCAGTTGATATCGTTATCCAGGCCAAGCGTTTGCGTGATGGTTCTCGCCGCATCACCCACATTACTGAAGTGTTGGGTCTGGAGGGCGACGTAATCATTACGCAAGACATTTTCGTCTACGATATCACCGGTGAAGATGAAGATGGCAAGCTGATCGGCAAACACAAATCTACGGGCGTTGGTAACCCCAAAATGATGGAGCGCGCGCGATACTATAACGAGGATCGTCGGCTGTCTTTGGCGTTGGATGAGTCAGAAGATCATGGGGACAATCGGTTTTAGTGTAGGTGATTTCGCCGAACCCGGGCGGCTGTAAGGAGTAGGGCAATGATGTTATTGGCGATGATTGGCTTGGCGGTTCTGACCGTTGGCGCGCTGGTTTATGCCTTGATGTATGATTCAATCACCAGCAGCAAAAAGTCCAATGATCGCATTAAAAGCCTGCATGTGGATAAAAAGTCCAAGGTGAAGTCTCAGGCCAAGAAGGTCGATGAAAAACACCGAAGAAAGGCCCGTGAAAGTGCTCTGAAAAATGTTGAGGAGCAGCGATCAGCCGGAAAGAAGGCCACTTCGCCGCCGCTTCGCATGAGAATTGCTCAGGCCGGCATGACGATCACGGTCAGAAATTTCTACATTATATCGGTCGTATTGGCGGTTGTCGGTCTGTTTGCCAGCCTTGCCGGTGGCGCGCCCCTGCACATCGCCGGTGGCATATGTTTTGTTTGTGGTGTTGGACTGCCAAGGTTCTTTGTGTCCTTTAAACGCGCCCGTCGTTTTAAGGCTTTTACGTTGATCTTCCCCAATGCGATTGATGTGATCGTCCGGGGTATTCGCTCCGGGCTGCCGCTCAATGACTGCTTGCGCATCATCGCCATGGACGCAGATGAACCGGTGCGGGGCGAATTCAAGAAAATGACAGAAGCGACGCAGATGGGGATATCTGTACCCGAGGCCTGCGATCGGCTTTATGAGAGCATTCCGACTCCTGAGACCAATTTCTTCTCAATCGTGATCGCCATTCAGTCATCTGCCGGTGGTAATTTGTCGGAAGCATTGTCGGGTCTTTCCAACGTGCTGCGTCAACGGCGGCAAATGGCCGACAAAATCAAGGCGTTTTCCACCGAGGCGAAAACGTCGGCTGCAATCATTGGCGCATTGCCGTTCGTCGTTGCACTTGCTGTATTTTTTACCACTCCTGGATATCTCGATGCACTTTGGGAAACTCAAAGCGGCAAAAATACCCTGCTGTTCATTGCCGGATCCATGGCCCTTGGAATCGGTATCATGAAAAAGATGATCAATTTCAAATTCTGACGCCTGCCGTTCTCCGATTAACAAGTGACCAAAGATCATGTTTGACGCATTTACCGAACCGAAAAACCTGGTGGCTCTGTTCACCGCAGTGGGAGTCTTCGCGTCGATTCTTGTGATCGTGATGCCGATGCTGGCCAAGGACAATCTTGGTACCCGAATGAAGTCTGTTGCGCTGGAACGGGAAAAGCTGCGTGCCCGTGAGAGGGCTCGGATGATGAACGACAAGAAAGAAGGGCGAAAGAAGGGTGCCAAGAAACGCGAACCCGGTGCCCTCATCAAACTGGTGGTCGACAAGCTCAATCTGCGCAAGGCATTGGCGGACGAAAAGACTGAAGACGAACTGGTTCAAGCCGGTTTTCGGGGACAGTCACCGCTGTTTATCTTCCTGGGTCTGCGTTTTGGCCTGCCTTTCGTATTTGGCGGTGCAGCGGCGCTTTATCTTTACTTCATCAAGACCCGCGTGCCAGGTGATGAAAACACGATTTTGCTGTATTGCCTCGGGGCAGCATTTGCCGGGTTCTACTCGCCATTGTTGATCGTGCGTCAGATTGTGAAGAAACGGCAGTTAAGCATCACTCAGGCGTGGCCGGATGCGCTGGACCTCAGTCTGATCTGTGTTGAGTCCGGCATGAGCATTGAAGCGGCATTTCGCAAGGTCGCTGCTGAAATCGGGCCCCAATCAGTGGCGCTGGCGGAAGAATTGATGATTACCACAGCTGAGCTTTCGTTTTTGCAGGAACGTCGCCAGGCCTATGAGAATCTGACCAGACGGACCGGTCTTGAATCGGTAAAGAACGTCGTGTTGTCGCTGATTCAGTCAGAAAAATATGGTACGCCGCTGTCCACAGCACTGCGGGTGTTGAGCCAGGAGAACCGGGACATCCGGATGAATCTGGCGGAAAAGAAAGCAGCATCCTTGCCGCCGAAATTGACCGTGCCGATGATGGTCTGCTTTCTGCCAGCGCTGTTCTGCGTAATTCTCGGCCCTGCGCTCATTCGCACATTCGCAACATTTGCCGCACAATAACGGGCCCGGAATCAGGCGATGGTCTTGATGGTTGAAACACGCCTCACAAGACCGCTGAACATCGAACACGCCATGTTTGTCGGTTCCGATGGCGCTTGCTGTGTGGGTGTGTGTGACCTGTCTTCAGGAAATCAAGGGGCTGAGGGGCGAAGTGGAGACAGCAAGAGTTTGGTTGTCGGCGACGTCACCGGATTAATCGACGCTCGCTTTGCCGCTTGAAATGATCAAGGAAACCCGTCGCTGATACCACCCAGAAGCGCTGTTGCGCGTTTACTCAGGTTTTATCTTTCAGGTCGTTCCAGGCGTTTTGCTCGGCCAACAACTGACGCAGGAATTTTACATTCTCCTGCGCTTCACGGGGGGGCAATTCACCAGCCGCAACCGTTTCTGCTTCTTTGAACCGGCCCTGCAATCCAATGACGAGGGCAAGATTTTGCCGCACGCGACTGTCTGCGGTCGGGCGATCAATCGCCTTGCGCAGGTAAGTCTCGGCTGCCCGCAAATCGCCGGTCAGCAGGTAGGACATACCAATATTGGACAGAACAGATGGTTCTCCCGGTTTCAGGTCCAGCGCCTTGCGATAGCGCAGGCGAGCGAGCTTTGGTTCGCCAACCTGGTCGTAGATCGCGCCTTCTGCGGAAAGCAGCTTCCAGTCAGGATTGTCAGGTGTTTGCGCGCGCTGAATGGTTTCAAGGGCCTTTTTGAGGTTTCCTGCGCCTGCGAGAGCTTTGCCATAGGCACCCAATACCTGTCGGTCGGTTGGGTGGTGGATCGCGACCTGCTGCATTACCGCAAGGGCCTGTTCGTTACGCCCGGTCATGCGCAGGGCTGTTGCGAACTGCAATCCGACCATTTTTTCTTTCGGCTGTCGTGAATATTGACCTTGCCAATAATTGGTTGCCTGTTTCAATTCGCTCTGGTTCATCTGAGAGACGGGTTTTCGCAGATTTGAAGGAACAGAACCGGTGGTGGTGCGTTTGGCACAACCGGCAAGAGCCAGGGTCAGAACAAGGCCGGTGCAAATGGCCAGTTTTTTTATGCTTCCGCTGGATGTGTCGAGCATCAAGTCTAACCCCGTTTGTCAAAGGCCTGATTCGCCGAACAAGCCCGTAAATTTCCTATTCAGGAATATTCTGTTAACCCTAATGGATGGTTAATTTCGCCTCAGAGCGACACATTCTCGAAAGACTTTCATGCACCTTTATACCAATCCCAAAAGCCACTTCGCCGCGCGTTCAAAGACGGCTACTCCAATTTATCTGCTGACAAAGCATGAACTGAAGGGGAAGCAGCATGGCCTTGGCAAAACCGTGTTGGCGTGGGCTCAGACAACCGGATTTGCGGGAGAGAGTGGTCAGGTATGTCTGGTGCCGGGGGACCATGGAAAGATAGAGTGCGTTTTGTTTGGACTGGGTAGTGGCAGCGGTGATGGGAAAGCCATGGCGCATGCCAAGCTGGCCCGAACATTGCCCAAGGCAAAATACAGCTTTTCCGAGGATCGCGGCAATGCTGGCCTCGATCAGATTGCCTGGGCGTTGGGCGGATATTCCTTTGATCGCTACCGGGCCCGTAAGCACAAGACACCTCAATTGGCAAGCAAACCGGATGCCGATGCCCATCGCATCATTGAGGGTGTGTTTTTCACCCGGGACCTGATCAACACTCCCGCCAGCGATATGGGACCGGATAAGCTGGAAACCGCCTTTCGAATGCTGGCCAGAAACCATCAGGCAAAAGTAAAAGTCATCAAGGGAGATGCACTGATCAAACAAAATTTTCCGATGGTGCACGCAGTTGGTCGCGCCAGTGTCACGGCTCCTCGGGTGCTCGATTTGAAATGGGGTAAAGCCAATCATCCCAAGGTGACGCTGGTTGGCAAAGGTGTCACGTTTGACACGGGAGGGCTCAACATAAAGCCTGGATCGTCGATGGCACTGATGAAGAAGGACATGGGGGGTGCTGCCAATGTGATGGGTCTGGCGCACATGATAATGGATGCAAAACTGCCGGTACGCTTGCGATTGATCGTTGGAGCGGTTGAAAACTCCATTGCCGGAAATGCCTTTCGACCGGGCGATGTTCTTGCCAGCCGCAAGGGTCTGTCGGTTGAAATCGGTAATACAGATGCTGAGGGCAGGCTGGTGTTGGGCGACCTTTTGGCGCTTGGGGATGAGGAAAAGCCCCAATTGATGATAGACATGGCGACGCTGACGGGCGCTGCAAGGGTCGCATTGGGTCCGGATCTGCCACCATTTTATACCGATGACGATCAATTTGCTGCTGAACTGGTCGATCAGGCGCAATCGATCAATGATCCTCTTTGGCGCATGCCGCTTTGGGCGCCATACCAATCCATGCTTGCGTCAAAAATTGCCGACGTGAATCATATTTCCTCGGGTGGTTTTGCGGGCTCGGTGACAGCTGCATTGTTCCTCTCCCGCTTTGTCGAAAAGGCAGAGAGCTGGACTCATTTCGATATTTTTGGATGGACACCATCGGAAAAACCCTGGGCGCCGGTTGGGGGTGAAGCCCAGTGCATCAGGACGCTCTACGCGGTGTTAAAAAATCGGGCTTCTCGCTAGGCCCTTGTTGGTGTATTCTGTTTCTGATCCGAAACAAACAGGTCAGACATGATTACACTTAAGCCGGGACAAGCGTTGAGCCTTTGGCAGAAAGCCAGCATGGCACAGGTGCATGATGACGATGCGGATTTGACTACGCGCCAACTGGCGATTCTGTTGACGATTTATCTTGAGCCACCTCCCCATACGGTGAGAGGTTTGGCGGCGCAGTTGAGAGTAACCAAACCGGTGATTACCCGGGCGCTGGACACGATGGGTATCATGGGACTCGTTGCCAGACGGCGTGACGAACGGGATCGGAGAAATGTGCTGGTTCAGCGTACAGTCAAGGGTGCAGAATATCTGCAAAGACTGAGTGATCTGATTGTTGAACAGGCGGCTGAGGTAAGCGGATGAATGGTATGGTTCCGACATCGACCGATACGCTTGATAAGCGGCTCAACGCCTTTCGCGGTGACCTTGCGGATATGCGATTGAAGGGAAAAGTTGAATCTGCCTGTTTCGTCGACGGTGTTATGATGCGGGTTGGTGAACATTTTGCCGATGTGCTGGCAGCACCACAGACCGATAGTGGTTTGCTGACCCAATTCTTATACGGCCACGATGTTCTTGTGTTTGAGACTAAGGCCGGCTGGGCCTGGGTGCAGAGCGTGGATTGCGGATATGTCGGATATGTTCGGGAAGAAACGCTGACCCCAGATCCTGGCGCATTGACTCCAGCCACCCATATGGTTTGCGCACCACGCACTTTTATTTATCGCGCTCCGGACCTGAAGCAGCCCAGAACGGGGTACCGGTCGATTGGCTCCAAACTTGTCGTTACGGAATGTATCACCGTTCGTGGAACGGAATATGCGGTGCTTGAAACGGGTGAAGCGGTCGTTGCCAAACACGTATTCCCCATCGGCGAATGGTGGACTGACCCGGTATCTGTTGCTGAAACTCTCTTGCACACGCCCTATCTTTGGGGCGGAAATACCGGGTTTGGCGTTGATTGCTCGGGACTTGTTCTGCTTGCTAATATGGTGTGCGGTCGCTCGGTTCTGCGCGATTCCGACATGCAGTCGCAATCCATAGGCCAGGAAATTGAATCAGATTTCACCGATCTGCAGCGCGGAGACCTTGTGTTTTGGCAGGCCCATGTCGGGATGATGACCGACCGCCAACATCTGCTGCATGCCAATGGCAATACGATGAATGTGTCACTTGAAAGGCTGGATGAAGCGATCAAACGCATCGGATATCTGTATGGTCCGCCGACGCTCGTCAGACGGCCCGAGGACCATCAATAGCCCCGTTGGCGATCGACCAGAAACTGAAGGTCCTTTCCGGCTTCAAACCGTTCGATCTGTCCTGCAACATGGTTTGCCAGAGCAGCCATGTCACTGACGGCAGCGGCATGGGGCGTGATGAAAAGATTATCCTGGTGCCAAAGCGGGCTTGATGCCGGAAGCGGTTCTGTCTCGAACACATCAAGAGAAGCTCCCTTCAATCCGCCGTCATTGAGCGCCTGTAAAATGTCGGTTTCGACCTGGCAGCGACCTCGACCGGCATTGATCAATATTGGGGCACCAAAGGGACCGTCCTTTGAGAGTTCTGCGATCAGATCGTTGTTCAATATGCCGGCAGTATCTGGTGTGAAGGGGAGCAGGCAAATAAGGATGTCGGTTGATTGCAAAAAAGCATCCAATTCAGCTTTGCCATTGTAGCTTTGAACACCTTCAACGGACTTTGGTGACTGGGACCAACCGTTGAGTTGAAATCCCAGCGCTTGAAGAACCTTGGCACAGGCTTGTCCCAACTCGCCAAATCCCATTATCCCGACTCTGAAATCGGTGGCGGGTGGTTGTGGTAGCTCGCGCCATTCGCGTGCGCTTTGAACGGCATCATAGTGGCGTTGCTGGCGCAGATGCATCAGCACCTGCATCGTGACCCATTCGACCATTGGGCCGGTCAGCTTTGCGTCGACAAACCGCACAATGGGAAGGTCCGGCACACTGGCATCGCGCATGATGTGGTCAACACCGGCGCCGACTGAAAATATTACCTTGAGTTCGGGGCATTGTGCCAGCAATCCCGGTTCCGGTCCCCAGACGACTGCATAGTTGACGGCTGACAAATCGGCATTGCGATTGTCCGGGTTGTCCCAATTAATAAGTTGGGCGCCCGGCAGTGCTGAGTGAAAGGCGTCTTCGCAACGCAGGTCATCTTCTTTCATATCCAGCAACAGGGTGCGTGCGTTCATCTGGAATTCCTCACCAACTGATCCTTGTTTCGAACAAACCACATCAGGCCGACCATAACGATGCCGTTATAGATTGTGTTGTTATCAAGGGCGTGCAATGCCTCGTCAATCGAAAGCAGGAAGGGGAAAGTCTGTTCGCTTTCTCCCGCATGGCCGGCTTCGTCGAGAAGTTCGCTGGCATCAACTTCCGCGTAGTACAGATGGATAACCTCGTCGGTCAGCCCCGGGGTGGTGAGGAACTGGCACAGTGGTCGAACCGTCGACGCCGTGAGCCCGGTTTCTTCCAACAGTTCCCGATGGGCTGTTTGTTCTGCCTGCTCTCCGTCATCGATCAGCCCGGCGGGAAATTCTGCGGCAAACCCTTTGCCGGTCCCAAGTTGTGCTCCCAGTCGAAACTGGCGGATCATCACCAATTTGTTCAGCACCGGATCAAAGGTCACGACTGCAACCGCATGCCTGGCGGTGACGATTTCCCGTGTCGCAGCGATGCCCGATTGGTCTTCCTGATAGGAAAAGCTGATCACTTTGCGGAAACCTTCGAACTTATTCTCCGCGGTTTTGATGGTGACCGATAGTTCCTTATCTTCAACCACCGCCTTCACTGACTGACCACACCCGATGCAGCGGTTTCAAGATCAAATGCGGCGGCCATTAGCGCCTTGGTGTAGTCGGTTTGCGGATCATCGAATATCTGACCCGAAGGCCCCTGTTCGACAACTTTCCCAAGACGCATGACGATGACTTCGTTGGCCAGTGCCCGTACCACTTTGAGATCGTGGCTGATGAACAGATAGGCGAGGTTGCGTTCTTCCTGCAACCGCAGCAGAAGTTCAACAACCTGAGCCTGAACGCTCATGTCGAGGGCGGAGGTGGGCTCATCAAGCATGACGAATTTGGGTTCCAGCACCATCGCCCGGGCGATGGCCATGCGTTGTCGCTGCCCGCCGGAAAATTCGTGGGGGTAGCGGTGCCGGGTCGACGGATCAAGGCCTACTTCTGATAGAACGCCTGCAACCGCATCGTCGATTTCCCGCGCACCCAGCTGCGGCTGATGAATGGTCAGACCTTCGGCAATGATCTCCGCCACCGACATGCGCGGTGAAAGAGAGCCGTAGGGATCCTGAAACACGATCTGCATTTCACGGCGCAGTGGTTTCATCTGATTGAACGAATAGTCAGCGATGTCCTTGCCAACAAAACCAATTTTTCCCTCGGAAGATATCATCCTTGTGAGTGCCAGACCCAATGTGGTTTTTCCCGAGCCGGATTCACCGACCACTCCCAGGGTCTGACCGGCCCGCAAAGTCAGGTCGATGCCGTCAACGGCCTTCACATGATCCACGGTGCGGCGCAGGAACCCTGCCTTAATTGGAAACCAAACCTTGATGTCGTCGCCCTGCATGATCACAGGCGCATCTTCCTTGGGTGCCGGAGGGGTACCCTTCGGCTCCGCAGCCAACAGATGTTTTGTATAGTCGTGCTTGGGATTGGCAAAAAGCTCGGCTGTTTCACCCTGTTCAACGATTTTGCCCTGAGTCATGACACATACCCGGTCGGCAAATTTGCGAACGATGCCCAGATCATGGGTGATGAACAGCATGGCCAGACCACGCTGGGTTTTCAATTCACTGAGCAATTCCAAAATCTGCGCCTGAACGGTCACATCCAGAGCCGTGGTCGGTACATCAGCAATCAGCAGCTCCGGTTCATTTGCCAGGGACATGGCAATCATCACCCGTTGTCTCTGCCCGCCTGAGAGTTGATGCGGATAAGCGCCCAATCGTTTTTCCGGTTCCCGAATACCAACCTGGTTCAATAGTTCCAGCGTGCGTTCCCGGGCTTTTGTTTCACCCATGCCCTGATGAATGGAGAGGATTTCGCCAATCTGACGCTCAATTGTGTGCAGGGGATTGAGCGATGTCATTGGCTCCTGGAAGATCATGGTGATGTCGTCACCACGCACGCGGCGTAAATCCCGCTCGTCTGAATCCAGAAGGTCCTCACCTTTGAAATAGACGTTGCCACTGGGGTGAGAGGCGGATGGATAGGGCAGCAGTTTCAGGACCGACAGGGCTGTAACACTTTTGCCGGAACCGGATTCACCAACCAGAGCAACCGTTTCCCCGCGATTGATTTCAAACGAAACCTCGTCGACAGCAACGCTGGTGTTGCCGGAAACGGTGAATGCCACAGACAATTTGTCGACTGACAGGAGAGGCGTCTTTTCATCGTTGCTCATAACTGACCTCACTTAAATGTCTTGCGTGGGTCGAACGCATCGCGGGTTGCTTCTCCAATAAAGACGAGAAGCGACAGCATGACACTGATCACAATGAAAGCCATGATGGCCAACCAGGGCGCCTGAAGATTGTTTTTTGCCTGTTGCACCATTTCACCAAGGGAAGGTGACCCGGGCGGCAGACCAAAGCCGAGGAAGTCCAGTGCGGTCAGTGATCCGATGGACCCAGACAGGATAAACGGCATGAAGGTCAGTGTGGCCACCATTGCGTTGGGCAGGAGATGGCGGAACATGATCGTGCCATTGCCGACGCCGAGCGCACGGGCGGCGTTGACATATTCGAAATTTCGAGCCCGCAGAAATTCAGCCCGCACCACGCCAACAAATCCGGTCCAGGCAAACAACAACATGATGCCAAGCAGGACCCAGAATCCGGGCGGTAGCACCGACGATATGATGATCAAAAGATAGAGCAAGGGTATCGCAGTCCAGATCTCAATGAAGCGCTGAAACAGCAAATCCACCCAACCGCCGTAATAGCCCTGGACAGCGCCAGCACTGATGCCGACAACCGCTGAAAACAACGTCAGTATCAGGCCAAAGAGCACGGAAATGCGGAAGCCGTAAATGAGTCGTGCCGATACGTCACGCGCCTGGTCATCCGTTCCAAACCAGTTCCAGTTGCCGTAATTGCACAGCGGGTCGCTGGGTCCCTGATCATATTTTCGGCAGGCTTCGTCGGTTTCCAGCATCCAGGTCGGCGGGGAAGGTGCAGGGCGGGGTACGTCGACATTGGTGGTGGTGTAAGAATATCGAATGGGCGGCCACAGCATCCAGCCATTGGCTTCGATTTCCTCGATATTCACCGGATCGCGATAGTCGGTCACCGGAAGGAAACCGCCAAATTTTTCCTCGGGATAGTCGACAAATATCGGAGTCAGAAGCTCGCTCTTGTAGGAAATCAAGATCGGCTTGTCATTGGCTATGAACTCGGCCAGCAGGGAGAAGATAAACAGGAACAGAAACAGCCAAAGCGACCAATAACCACGGCGATTGGCCTTGAAATTCTGCCAGCGACGCAGGTTCAACGGCGTAACTTTGAACGGGCCGAGGCGTTCGTGGTGAGCCGAACCGGCTGATGATGCCATCTGTGTTTTTTCAAGGTCCATAACGGTCATCACACATCCCGCCGATCAAAATCGATCCGTGGATCAATCAATGTGTAAGTCAGATCGGATATCAGGTTTACCAACAGCCCCATGAGCGCAAAAATGTAGAGGGTGGCAAACACCACCGCATAGTCGCGCTGCAGTGTCGCTGTAAACCCGAGCAGGCCCAGCCCGTCGAGCGAAAAGATTGCCTCGATCAACAATGATCCGGAGAAAAATGCAGAGATGAAGGCGCTTGGGAATCCGGCAATGATGATCAACATGGCGTTGCGGAATACGTGGCCGTAGAGGACTTGACGATCATTGAGCCCCTTGGCTCTGGCGGTGACCACATACTGCTTTTTGATCTCGTCGAGAAACGAGTTTTTGGTCAGCAGCGTGGTTGTCGCAAATGCTGCAAGACAAAGCGCAATCAACGGCAGGGTCAGGTGCCAGAAATAGTCGACAATCTTCCCCCAAAGAGACAGTTGGTCAAAGTTGTCGGACGTCAGCCCACGCAGCGGGAACCAGTCAAGAAAGGACCCGCCGGCGAAAAACACCATCAACAGAACGGCAACCAGAAATCCAGGGATTGCATAGGCAACGATAATGACTCCACTGGTCCAGATATCAAACTTGGAGCCGTCATGAACGGCCTTTCGAATACCGAGTGGGATGGAGATTATGTAGGATATCAACATGATCCAGATGCCGAGTGAAATGGAAACGGGCATCTTTTCAAGGATCAGATCGAGCACGGTTATCGAACGAAAATAACTTTCTCCAAAATCAAATCGTGCATAGTCCCAGATCATTTTTGCAAACCGCTCATGGGCTGGTTTGTCGAAACCAAACTGCTTTTCCAGCTGCTTGATGAATTCCGGATCCAGGCCCTGAGAACCCCGGTATTTGGAAGAACCCCCACCGCCGCTGCCTTCGGTGCTGGTTTGCGCGGTGTCGGAACCGGACTGGAAGTCTCCGCCACCACCGGAAATACGGTCTGTGGCGTCGCCCCCCTGTCCGGTCAGTTGCGCGATGACCTGTTCAACAGGTCCACCGGGGGCAAACTGAATTACCGTAAAGCTGAGAAGCATGATCCCGAATAGGGTAGGAATCATCAGCAATAATCGTCTTGCTATGTAGGCGCCCATGGGTTGGCCGTTCTCCTTGCCGCGTTGGCGGCTGTATTGCTGGTCAGTCCCGAATCAGGCCTATCCCTTACCGATTGCTTTTGCCTTGTCTTTGTCAAACCACCAATAGCTTTCGATGGGAAATTCATAATCAGGTTTGGGCTCGGGGAACCCGAACATGTCCCAATAGGCTATGCGATGATTGGCCGATGTCCAGTTGGGTATCCAACTGTGAGTGGACCGCAGGACTCGATCAAGCGCGCGCAACACGATGGTGAGTTCAGTGCGGCTGCTTGTTTCATTGATCCGCGCAATCAGTTCATCAACCGCGGCATTCTTGATTCCGGCAAAGTTCCGATTGCCCTCCAGGTCGGCATTTTTTGACCCGAAGAACTGCTGCATTGACTCGCCAGTGGGCGTTGCGCCGAACCGATACGCCATCATCACGATATCGAAATCATAGGTGTCCAGGCGTTTTTGGTACTGCGCGGGATCGACCAGCCGAATGGATACCGTAACGCCCAGCGTCTTCAGATTGGAGACGAATTTTCCGAGAATTCTCTCGAATGTGGGTGAGCGTATCAGGAATTCGATTTCCAGTGGCTTTCCATCCGAACCCACCAATTGCGATCCCTTGCGGATCCATCCTGCTTCCTTCAGTAGGGTGTTGGCTGTTCGCAGGAGCTTTCGGTCTCGGCCGGATCCGTCGGATTTGGGCTGCAAGGGCACCGGCTCGAAAACAGAAGGGTTGAGTTCGCTTTTCAACTGTTTCAACAGATCAAGCTCGGCTCCCTGCGGTACACCGGACGCCGAAAACTCGGAATTCTCAAAGAAAGATTGTCCGCGCTTGTAGGAATTGTAGAAGAAATTTTCGTTGGTCCATTCGAAGTCAAAGCAATGACCGATGGCCTGTGCTGTTTTTGGATGCGCAAATTTGGTGCGCCTTTGATTGACGGCCCAGGCTTGAAATGAGGGAACCTTTTCAGCATCAAAGAGCTGTTTCTTTGCGCGGCCGTCTTCCATCGCAGGGAAGTCATATTCGGTGGCCCAGACCTTCGATGTGAACTCTTCGCGAAAGGTAATTTTGCCTTTCTTGAAGGCTTCGAATGCAGCCTGACGGTCACGGTAAAATTCGATACGTAACGTATCAAAATTGTTCAATCCGCGGGCAAAGGGCAGATCAGCAGCCCAATAATCTTCAACCCGCTCATATTCAATATATGATCCAGGTTTTGCCCGCTTGACCTTATACGAGCCGGACCCCAGAGGCGCGTCCAGCGTGGTCTTGAGAAAATCATGTTCCGAATAATAGGCTTTTGACAGGACCGGCATTACCACGACATCCAATATGACGCGGTCCGACTGTTTGCCGTTGAAGGTCAATATCACCGTCTGATCGTCGATGGCTTCGGCACTGAGCAGGTTGGTTAAAACGATGGCAAGTTGAGGGTGCCCATCCTTCTTCAACAGGTTGTAGCTGAAGGCCACGTCATGCGCGGTCAGAGCAGAGCCGTCGTGCCAGCGGGCCTGTTTACGCAATTTGAAAGTATAACTGTTACGATCTTCCGAAATTTCAACGGATTCAGCCAATTGGCCGTATACGGCCGTTGGTTCATCAATGGCACGCACCATCAGTGAATCGAAGCAGAATTCCATGCGCGGCGGTGCGTTGCCTTTCAGGACAAATGTATTGAGCGTGTCGAAAGTCTGCGGGTTTTGATTATATCCCCAATTGGGCACTCCAAAATTGAGCAGGCCACCCTTTGGAGCCTGCGGATCAACAAACTCAAAATGCTTATAGTCAGGGCCGTATTTCAGTTCGCCAAATGCTGACAGTCCATGCAGGGGCCGTCCTGTCTGATTTGCCGCCAGCGAAAGGCCCGGCCAGTGTGCGACCGGACCAGCCAGCAGAGCAGCGGTTGACAATTTGTTGAAATTTCTGCGTGTGAGCGCCATGGCAATATCCGCCTTTAGTTGTTCTTGGCGTTGAGGGCTGCTTCCTTTTGTGGGTCGATCCACCAGCTTTCAGCATCAATGCCTGCATAAGACGGCTGGGTTGGGGGAATGCCGAATTTGTTCCAGTAGGCGACCCGATCTTTTGACAGATACCATTGCGGCACCGAGAAGTAGTTGAACAAAAGGATGCGATCCAACGCGTTGGTGATGGCAACCAGTTCGGCCCGGTCTTTGGCGTAAATCAGGCGCTCTACCAATTCGTCTATTACCGGATCCTTGACACCCATATAATTGCGCGATCCTGATTGGTCGGCAGCGGTGCTGCTCCAGTATTCTCTTTGCTCATTACCCGGAGACTGGGACTGGCGGGTCGGAACCGAAACCACGTCATAGTCAAACTCGTTGATGCGGGCGATGTATTGAGAAGTGTCGACGACGCGGAAAGTAGCGTCAATTCCCAGTCGGTTCAGGCTTTTCAACCAGGGTGCGTTGACTTTTTCGCTTGCTGGAGAATAGCCTAGGATTTCCAGTTTGAACTGGTTTCCCTTTGCATCAACCAGTTTGCCACCGACGCTTTTCCATCCGGCCTGCTGCAGAAGATCAAAAGCAACTTTAAGATATTTGCGCTCATCGCGGCGTGTTTCATACACCGGAAGAGAGAATTCTTCGGTGAATAATTCCTCTGGAATGCGCCCCTTATATTCCGTCAGAATTTCCAGTTCGCGGCCCGCTGGAAGACCGGTAGCCTGCAATTCGGTGCCGCCGAAATAGCTCTCTACGCGGGTATATTGATCGAAAAACAGATTTTTGTTCATCTGTTCAAAATTCATCGCCCAAGTCAGGGCTTTGCGGACGCGGCGATCGCTGAACTGGGGTCGTCTTGTATTGAGGATCCAACCCTGCATCGCATAGCCGGATGTGGTGATGAATTCCGTCTTCAGCACGTCACCTGCCTCAAAGGACGGGAAATTATATCGCCGTGCCCAGAATTCCGCCCGGTTCTCGACGCGAATATCGCCAAATCCCCCTTTCTTGAAGGCTTCCCAAATGGCGTTGGAATCCTTGAAATAGGTGTAACGGCGCTTGTCGAAATTATAGCGGCCTTTGCGGGTTGGCGTATCCTTGGCCCAATAGTCAGTCACCCGTTCGTAGGTGATATCGGATCCGGCGTTGAAACTCCCGATTCTATACGGCCCGCTGCCGAGAGGTGGTTCCAATGTGGTCTTGGTGAAATCACGCTTTTCTCCCTTGTCATTGACACCTTCCCACCAGTGTTTTGGCAAAACCGGCAGATCACCGATGATCAGGGGAAGTTCGCGATTGTTCTTTTGGGAAAATATGAATGTGATTTCATGATCGCCATCAATACGGATTTCCGTGATATCAGCAAAATAACGATTGTATTGCGGGGAATGCTCCTTGAGCGTTTCCATGGACCATTTGACATCCTGCGGCGTGATTGGCTTGCCGTCGTGCCAGCGTGCGCGTTTGTCCAACCGATAGGTTGCCGAAGAATAGTCGTCTGGATAGGTGAATGCCTCGGCGATCAGCGGATGTGAAGCAGATGGCTCATCTATCGCTTTTGACATCATCAGGTCCCACAACAATCCGCCCTGATAGTTTATCCCCGCAGCAGTTGTACCCTTGACGATGAACGGGTTGAAACTGTCGAATGTGCCATTCGCCATGCCGTTAAACGTTCCACCCTTGGGTGCATCGGGATTGGCATGATCATAATGGGTAAACCCGTCCTTATACCTGGAATCGCCAATCAGCGACGTGGACGTTCGCCAGACCCTGTCATCTGCATGTGCAGAAAGGGTTGAGGTTGCGAGGCATATCAATGCCGGGATGGTCCAGGAAAAGAGGCGGTTCATCAACGGTCCTGCTCGAAATCAAATTGCAGGTTTTATTGGTAGCTAATGCGGGGCTTTCGTCAAGTTACGTTATTGTCACACCACCGGCATTGACGGGGCCACAATTGGCTCAATTCGCCCAAAGTTAAGCCATAATCTCCATAAAAAAAGCCGGGCATGTGAGCCCGGCTTTTTGCAACTTCAATTCCATTTGGTCGTCAGCTTCCGGGCAGCGGAGCCGGATTGGCGGAAAGGGAGCGCAGATAAGCGATCATGTTGGCGCGTTCCGCGGTTTTTTTCAGCCCGGCAAATCCCATTGATGTTCCCTTCACATGAGCCTTCGGCTTGTAAAGAAATCCGTTCAACTCCTCATAGGTCCAAGTCTTGTCGCTGGCATAGGTTTTCAACGCGTTGGAATAGCCAAAGCCGGCAGCGCTGGCGATTGGGCGGTTGACGATATCATACAGTGCCGGGCCAACTTTGTTGGCCGAGCCTTCTGCAAAATTGTGGCAGGCGGCGCATTTTTTCCCGACTTTTTCACCCTTGGTCAAATCTGCAGCAGCCAGCAAAGCCGCCACCGGCTCAACAACCGGGCCTTTTGATCCCGGATCGGTAGCGGCTGCCACTTCTCCGCCTTCAATCATATAACCCGCTTTTTCAGGGTTATCGCTGTGATAAATTCCATCGGCCAGGAAGTTTACTCCCAGCACCACGAAGGCCAGCGCCAACAGCGCTCCAAATACTTTGTTCCACTCAAACGAGTCCATGCGTTTAGGCTCCAAATACGCAATGAGGATGCTTCCGCGTGTGCGCACCACAGCGCAACGGTTGATCCATGATTTCGCGCGGAAACTATGTCTTTTGTTCCCGCGTTGCAATACTTATAAGACCTCGTCCCATGAGACTTTTTGCCGTATTTGCGGTGTAAACCAGAAAAGAACCCAATCTGAGATGAAATCTGCCCCAATTCTCGTGATGATTCCGGCCCGAATGGCCTCTACACGACTGCCGAATAAGCCGCTTGCCGATATTGCCGGATTGCCCATGATCGTTCACGTGATGAATCGCGCGCAGGAAGCTGATGTTGGTCAGGTCGTGGTCGCCACTGACTCGCCGGAGGTTCACACGGCAATTCAGGATCATGGTGGCCGGGCCGTTATGACCCGCGACGATCATCAATCGGGTTCCGATCGGATCTGGGAAGCGTTGAACAGCTTCGATCCAGAGGGCAATGTGGACACAATTGTCAATGTTCAGGGTGACTTGCCAACGATTGATAAACAATCCATTCGCGCTAGCCTCCTGCCGCTGACCGACAAAGAAGTTGACCTATCTACGCTTGCCACTGAGATCGTCGACGATGAGGAACGCACCAATCCCAATGTTGTGAAATTGATTGGAACTTCGGTTACCGAAAATGTGCAACGGGCATTGTATTTTACGCGGGCAACCGCGCCCTGGGGCGACGGGCCGCTGTATCATCATATCGGCCTTTATGCCTGGCGCCGCAGCGCCCTTGAGAAATTTGTATCCCTGCCACCTTCACCTTTGGAAAAACGCGAAAAACTGGAACAGTTGAGAGCGTTGGAAGCAGGTATGCGGATTGATGCGGCACTCGTTGACACGGTTCCGCTAGGTGTCGATACTCCCGCCGATCTTGAGCGCGCACGCGCAGTTCTTACCCAGCAGAGAAATCACCATGCCCAACCGTAAAGGCAAAATTGCGTTCCAGGGGGAACCCGGAGCGAATTCGGATACTGCCTGTCGCAATGTCTATCCCAAAATGGAACCTTTGCCGTGCCCAACTTTCGAGGATGCGTTTGAGGCGTTGAAGCGGGGTGATTCGGATTTGGCAATGATTCCGATTGAAAACACCTTGGCTGGCAGGGTGGCTGACATTCATCTGTTACTGCCCAGTTCCGGATTTCACATTATCGGAGAATATTTTCTGCCTATCCATTTTCATCTGATGGCCCTGCCCGGGGTGAGCATGGATGAGATCACCACCGTCTATTCCCATGTTCACGCATTGGGTCAGTGTCGTGAAATTATTCGTCAAAATGGATGGAAGGGTGTTGTTGCCGGAGATACGGCTGGTGCCGCCCGTATGATTGCCGATTCGGGGGACCGGACGGCTGCTGCCCTTTCTCCACCGCTTGCCGCCGATCTGTATAATATGAACATATTGCAGGAAAACGTGCAGGATGCGGACCATAACATCACGCGCTTTGTCATATTGTCGCGGGAACCGGAAGTGCCGGCAGTTGAAGATGGTCCGGCGATCACAACCTTTGTATTCCGTGTCAGAAACGTACCGGCCGCTCTATATAAAGTGATGGGGGGCTTTGCCACCAACAACGTCAACATGACCAAGCTGGAAAGTTATCAGATCGGTGGCACGTTCACTGCGACGCTGTTCTATGCCGACATTGAAGGTCACCCGGATCAGCAAAGTGTGAAATTTGCGATGGAAGAACTGGAGTTCTTTTCTGCAGAGCGCACAATTCTGGGCGTTTATCCCGCCGCAGCCCAGCGTGGGGTCTCCTGACATCAGGTTGTCGAGCTGCCTTGCATCCCATTCGAGATGACGAAGTCAGGTGTTCAGCCTAACAGGCGCTCGCGCGCCGTTTCGTATTCACTGACCAGGCGGGAAACCAGATCGGCAACGGGCACGACATCTTTGACAGCCCCAACACCCTGACCTGATCCCCAAATGTCTTTCCACGCTTTGACCTTATCGGTGCCGAAATCCATTGTTTTGACATTGCCTTCCGGCAGGTTGGCGGGATCCATGCCGGCTGCGACCACCGAGCCCTTAAGGTAATTGCCGTGCACACCGGTAAACAGATTTGAATAAACAATATCCTCAGCCGTCGAATCTGCGATCATCTGTTTGTATGTATCGACCGCCCGGGCTTCTTTGGTGGCGATGAATGCGGAACCGATATAGCCCATGTCCGCACCCATGGCCTGGGCAGCCAAGATTGCCTGGCCGGTTGCGATGGCACCACCAAGCAAAAGCGGCCCGTCAAACCATTCCCGAATTTCCTGAATTAATGCAATGGGTGACAGCGTTCCGGCATGACCACCGGCACCAGCGGCAATGGCGATCAATCCATCTGCTCCCTTTTCAATCGCCTTGTGGGCGAAGCGGTTGTTTATGATATCGTGAAGGGTGATCCCACCATAGGAGTGGATGGCGTCGTTTAATTCGGGGCGGGCGCCCAGCGACGTGATGACGATCGGAACCTTGTATTTGACGCACATTTCGACGTCATGCTCCAAACGGTCATTGGAGCGATGCACGATCTGATTAACAGCGAATGGAGCGGCCGGTTTGTCTGGGTTTGCCTTGTTATAAGCATCCAGCGTTTCCGTTATTTCCGACAACCATTCGTCCAGTTGTGAGGCGGGCCGTGCATTGAGAGCAGGAAAAGAACCCACGACCCCAGCTTTGCACTGCTCGATGACCAACGGTGGGTGGGAAATAATGAAGAGAGGCGATGCAATTGCTGGCAGAGCGAGCCTGTCTTTCAATATGGATGGTACGGCCACAGAGGATCTCACATGATTTTCTTTTGCTGAAGATGTCTGCACCCTAAGAATTCTCCGCCATTGGTCAATCGTAGGATCGAGGCTGAACCCAAATATTTCTTCGGGTATCGGTGAAGCTCCCTCGGCGCTGGATCAACAAATCCGTTTGCAATTTGCCTTACGGTGGCTACAAAAGCATGAGAACCTAGGGGCATTGGAGGAATTTGTGGCGGGATTTGAGGATCTGATACGGGGGGCCCTGCAGAAGCATGGCGGTCATACTCCCGAAAGCCGGGCGGCGATCTATCAATCGTCGCGCCAGGCACTTGAGCGCATGCTCAGTCAAAATCAGAAACTCGACCTCGCGGCCCAGACCTACCAGCGTCAAAGGCTGGAAATGGCGATTGCAGATATTGAGGCGGGCTACAAGGCAGCACCTCAGGTAGGGTTTCCAGATCCACCACCCAACCAACCATCACCCTATGTCGCGCCACCGCACGACTCTCATCAGCAGCAACCGGCTTCGGGTCGGGTCGAACCTGGGTTCGGTGCTGAGCCGGCTTCGGTTCAACAGCCTCATCCTTCCATGCCTGCGGCACCCCAGCCCAATCCTGCTGAGGGACACTATGAAGAACCCGGATATGAAGAGGAAGAAGACGATCGTCCAGCGCGCCTGGAAGACTTTCAAACCGATTTTGAATCCAAGCCGCGTCGTGAATCAAAGCCCTATGCCAAGCTTTTGCTTTGGACCATAATTTTGGTTGGAGTCGGGGTTTCCATCTGGTGGGCGATAAATTTTGGTCCGGCATTCGTTCAACAGCAACTGGGTGGCAGCGTACCTAATCCTGGACAAACCATAAGCTCCGGGAGCTTCAATCCTGGTAATGAAGATGATTGGACGACCGCGTTTGCACCGGCCGATGATCTGGCAAATGTTCAAACTGGCAACAGCGGGACCGCGGATCTTTTCCGCAATGGCAATCAGAGTTTTGTTCGCCTGGCCTCCAATCCCGGAAGCAGCGGCAATACATTGAAAATTAAAATTCCGCGCGGGGTATTGCTGCCCTTGAAAGGGGAAGCAGCCACGATCGAGATTTTGGTCAAGAACACCAATGAAACGCCGCATCAATTTGCGATATTTTGTGAGTTTGGGGCGATGGGAGATTGCGGGCGCAAACGCTTTACGGTTTCCAACAAACTGGAAGCGCAGATATTTGACGTCATCATAAACAATACTGTTTTGCCAGCAGGTGAAGATGCGTTTTTGAGTTTTGATACCGATTTGGGCGGTGAGGGCCGTCAGCTTGATCTTTACTCAATCCGGGTTCGAATAAACGGCTAGCTAATCGCCTTTGACATAGTCCGGACCAGAACCGAGGATATTTGGATCAATCTTGCCAATTGCTTCCACGTTCTTACCTTCATAGTCCATGTTCAACAAAACATGCCGGATAGCGTTGAGCCGCGCACGGCGTTTGTCATTGGAACGGACAACCGTCCATGGAGCGTGCTCGATATGGGTTGCTGAAATCATCTGATCGCGCGCGTTGGTATAGTCGTCCCATTTGCCAAGCGCCTTGATATCAATGGAAGAAAGTTTCCAGGATTTTAGAGGATTATGGCGGCGGTCGTGGAACCGTTTGATCTGCATCTCCTGGCCGATGTTCAGCCAGAATTTGAAGAAAGCAATTCCATCATCAACAATCTGCTGCTCGAAGGCCGGTGTTTGTTCGAGAAATTGTTGGTTTTGTTTGGGCGAGCAAAACCCCATTACCGGTTCGACACCGCCGCGATTGTACCAGGAACGGTCGAACATCGTCATGTCGCCATTGGTCGGAAAATGGGTGACGTACCGTTGAAAGTACCATTGTCCAAGCTCGGTCTCGGTTGGTTTGGAAAGCGCAACGATTTTGGCATGGCGAGGTTTGAGATATTCCCGAAACGCTCCAATCGTCCCACCTTTGCCGGCAGCATCGCGTCCTTCAAACACGATGATCATGCGTTGGCCCGTCTCCAGCCTGTGCGCTTGTAGCTTCACAAGTTCAAGGTGAAGTGCATCCAGTTCGCGTTCGTAGCGGGAACGCTTCAGTTTGTCGTCATAAGCGTAGTTCGCCGATGAAAGGGAGTTTTCGCTGACCCATTTGGGCAGTTTTGGATCGTCGAGGTCGAGCTTTCGTTGCGTTTTGCCAACGGAAATTTCAACCATGCTGAATCCTGCCCAAATATTTCTTGCCTGCCCATGGTTTCATGGTCGGAGTAGACTCTCAAGATCAATTTGAACTTTTTGCGGTGCCGGAATGACTTTCCGACATCTCATATTGAAGCAGCGGCAGGGCTATTCGGCCGATCAGCGGCGGCGGCGGCGCTCACTTGGAGGCTGGAACGCCAGCTTGTTGTGATATTCGCAATAGGGCTTGTCATCTTTGCTGGTATGACCGCAAAACGAAAATCCGGGCATGGTGGGATCACCCGTTGGCCATTTGCATGTGGTTTCAGTCAGTTGAAGCAGGGTCAGTTCTCGGGACACTGGCATCACAAGATCTTCAATTGGTTTTGGTTTGAAGGCGACTTCTTCTTCAAAATCGACATTGATAACAGTGTTACCGACCGTTCTTGTCGTGGATCTGGTACGACGATAATTGGCCCCATTGCCTCCACCTGTACCGCCGCTGCCGCTGTTTCCAGCCATTTTCACGGCCGGTTTGCGACGCGTGGCACCGCTGGACTTTCCTGCTGGCTTTGCGCGACCGGAAAGGCCCAGTCTATGGACTTTTCCGATTACGGCGTTGCGGGTCACGCCACCCAATTCGGCAGCGATCTGGCTGGCGCTGAGGCCATCTGCCCACAATTTGGCCAGGCGAGAAACGCGTTCATCGGTCCATGACATGTTTAGTTTCCTCGTAGTGATCCGCCGTTGGTGAGCCTGAATTCAGCGCGCAAGAACCCGTTCACCGGTAAAGGTGAATTTTTAACCGCCACCAAAAGTGGGGGATTCCGGTCGGGATATGCGGTTGAGCCAGCCAGCTCTCCAACATTTCAGGCAAGCTACAATGCTCCTTGACTCCCCCGCAAGAGTCCTAACGGCAACACGAATCATTTTTTCACTTTGTCCCCAAGCAAAAGAATCAACATTTCAATTCATGTGGTTTTCTGGGGATAAATTGAGAAAATTAATCTCTTGTTGACCTGTTTTGCGATCGCGCGATGGCGACCAATGTTGGCGCATCCAGACCGAAACAGCGGATTGACAGGTCAATCAGCATGCCTAAACTGACAGGTTCAACCGCCCTTTCTGAAATGGAGGGCGGTTTTATATTTTTCTGTCGCAGATCCGCGATGGCTCAACTGTAGAACTTTATTCGCCCCAGATAGGACCAAGACGATGGCCGAGACCATGCCCAATTCCATTCTCTATACTGCGTTTGCCAGAGTGCCGATCCACTTTGAACGTGGTGAGGGTGTGCGACTTTATACTTCTGAGGGTGAGGAATATTTGGATTTCGCGGCCGGTATTGCGGTTAATTCTCTCGGCCATTCCCATCCCCATCTGGTTGAAGCATTGAAAAATCAGGCAGAAAAGCTCTGGCACGTCTCCAATCTGTATGAGAGTCCGCAACAGGAAAGCCTTGGCAGACGCCTGTGCGAGAATTCATTTGCGGATCGTGTCTTCTTTACCAACAGCGGTTCAGAATCGATGGAATGTGCCTTCAAGACCGCCCGGCGGTGGCATCATGATAATGGCGCGCCTGAACGCGTGGATATCATTACTTTCGAGGGAGCCTTTCACGGCAGAACCCTTGCCGCCATATCCGCAGGTGGCAGCGAAAAATACATGATGGGCTTTGGCCCGAAAGTTGGCGGGTTCGAACAGGTGCCCTTTGGCGACCATGAAGCGTTGAAAGCCGCAATCGGACCGACAACGGCCGCGATTTTGATCGAACCGGTGCAGGGCGAAGGTGGCATTCGTCCGGTTCCCCATCAATGTCTGCGCGGGTTGCGTGAATTGTGCGACGAGCACGGCCTCTTCCTGATCTATGATGAAGTGCAATGTGGAATTGGACGAACCGGCAAGATGTTTGCCCATCAATGGGTGGACGGGGCAGAGCCGGATATTATGGCCATTGCCAAAGGCATCGGTGGTGGTTTCCCCGTTGGCGCCTGCCTGGCAAGCGAGCGCGCCGCGTCGGCAATGACACCCGGCAGCCACGGCACCACCTATGGGGGCAACCCGCTTGCCATGGCTGTCGGAAATGCTGTCCTGGACGTCATATTGGAAGACGGTTTCCTGGAGCAGGTCCAACAACGGGCGATCTTCATGAAGCAGCGGTTGGCACAGCTGGCAGACAGCCATTCAGATTTGCTTGAAGGCGTGCGCGGTGACGGGTTGATGCAGGGATTGAAATGCAAGGTCACAAATACCGATGTCGTTGCAGCGTTTCGTGATCATCACCTGCTGACCGTTCCAGCCGGTGACAATGTTGTTCGTTTGATTCCACCGTTGACGCTCACTGAAGAAGACATACAGGAAGCCGTTGACAAGATGGACACCGCTTTGACCGAAATGAAGAGCGCCGGTTGATCTATGGCACGGAATTTTCTTGATATTGAATCAGTATCTGCTGGTGAATTGCGCACGATACTGAACACCGCATCTGCCATGAAATCCGATCTTAAATCGGGCAATGCTTCGCGATCCGGCGGTCGACCGCTTGAAGGCAAGTTTCTGGCGATGATCTTCGACAAGCCCTCAACCCGCACCCGGGTCTCGTTTGACGTTGGAATGCGTCAAATGGGCGGCGAAACCATCTTGCTGGACGGTGAGTCTTCACAGATGGGGCGGGGAGAAACGATTGCCGACACCGCACGGGTGCTGTCGCGTTATGTCGACGCGATCATGATCCGCACGACAAAGCATGAGCGTCTGCTTCAGCTCGCTGAGCATGCCACAGTGCCCGTGATCAATGGGCTGACAGATGAAACTCATCCCTGTCAGATCATGGCAGATGTGATGACATTTGAAGAACACCGGGGTGCGATTCAGGGCAAAACCATTGCCTATACCGGGGATGGCAACAACGTGGTCAATTCGATGATGCAGGCCGCGTCGCGCTTTGATTTTGGATTGAAAATCGCCGCGCCGGAAGGGCACGAACCTGCCCCGGAATATTTGAACAGGGCGACGGCAGATGGCGGCCGTATTGAGGTTTTGCGCCAACCCGAACTGGCCGTGTCTGGCGCTGACTGCATTGTGACCGATACCTGGTCATCCATGGGCATGGAAGACAGTTCCGGAGGTCACAACACGTTTGCGCCCTACCAAGTCAATGCTGAGTTGATGGCGCGAGCCGATCCCGATGCGCTGTTCATGCATTGCCTTCCTGCTCATCGAGGCGAAGAAGTAACCGATGAAGTGATGGACGGACCGCAAAGTGTGATCTTCGACGAAGCCGAAAACCGATTGCATGTGCAAAAGGGAATTTTGGCCTGGTGTTTGACCACCAGCTGACCGCTTGCGGATTGAATCAATCAAAAGCGGAAACAATCGCGTATTTCTGGTATTGCAGTAATTGAGAATGGAACTATCTGGTAGGGGTTAGCCGCGCACCGCGATCGGGTCCGGCTCTGTGTTGATACACACCGCAATTGCTGCCCTCTAAACCGCAAAAATTATGCTGGAAATCGAATAAGAGATGACACAAATAACACCCGCAATTGATCTGGCTGGTCAGGATGCCGTGATCCCGTTTCAGGTGGAACCGCTCGATGTGCGGGGACGCTCGGTTCAACTCGGGCCAATGCTGGATTCGATCCTTGATCGCCATAAATACCCGGCACCCGTTGCCCGTCTTCTGGCCGAAGCCGTCACCTTGACGGTTTTGTTAGGTACGGCCTTGAAGTTTGAGGGCAAATTTATTTTGCAGACCCAAACCGATGGCCCCGTTTCGATGATTGTAACGGATTTCCAGACCCCCGACTCCATTCGAGCCTATGCACGCTATGATGAAAGTGCGGTCGCAGAATTGGAAGCATCCGACGGGGACGATTCTGCATCTCTGTTTGGCAAGGGTACCCTTGCGATGACCATAGATCAGGGAACTTACACACAGCGTTATCAGGGTATCGTTCAGTTGGACGGGATCAGCCTGGAAGAAGTTGCACGACGGTATTTTAAGCAGTCGGAACAAATCCCAACCGAAGTTAGACTGGCTGTTGCCGAAGTGCTGACGCGACGTCCGGGAAGAGAACCTGGCCATGCCTGGTCAGCCGGTGGTGTGCTTGTTCAGTTTTTGCCGGATTCTGAGGAGCGAATGCGTCTGAAGGATCTTGATGGTGGCGATGGCAGCAACGAGCACGGCTTTAAGGAAGATGATGCGTGGACCGAGACTCAGTTGTTGATGCAAACGATTGACGATCTGGAATTGACAGATGAGGCTGTACAGCCGGAAACGTTGCTGTATCGACTTTTCAACGAACATGGTGTTCGGGTTTTTGACAGTATCAAGGTCAGAGACAATTGCTCCTGCTCTGAAAGCAAAGTCCGTGACATGTTGTCTGGCCTGACCGTGCAGGAACGCTCTGAAAGTGTGGAATCAGGTCAAATTCAGGTCGCGTGCCAGTTTTGCAGTCAGGATTACTCTTTTGATCCGGATTCATTTGAAGTCGCCAGTTGATGTTCGTCGCCGTGTTCAGACCGCACATCGCATGGGCGCCTCTAAAAATACCCACACCTGAGCCTTTATCGGGTAGAATCACGATAGCGCAACGCAGTGATTAGGGGAATAAGAAATGGGACAGATGGGTTTTTTCGACATCGCCAACCGATATGCGGGTCTGGACGCCAAG
>CAJQPW010000251.1 GCA_905480295.1 uncultured Rhizobiaceae group bacterium
TGCAGCCCTGGCCATCTATTCGGCCGCGCTATAGGAGACCGATGCAATGACCAAGGCAGAGACCGGTTACGAGCAAATGTTCGACATGTGGCAAAAGGGGCAGGAAGCCTTCATGAAGGTTCAGAAGGAGGCGGTTGAAGAACTCAGCCGCAACTATTCTGAAAGCATGACGTCCCAGATGTCGTCCATGGGGCCCGAAGCCATGAAGACCTGGCAGGGGTTCGTCAATTCCTGGGCGCCAGCCTGGGACCCCACCTCAATGATGGCCAATGCAACGTCGGCTGAAATTTTTGCACGGGGCAAAGATGCCCTGCACGGCATGTTGGACCCGGCAAACTGGATGCAGCATGCGCCGGAACAATTGCGAAAAATCCTGCAATCCGTTGCCCAGGGGCCGCAATTTGCAGATCTTGCAACCCCGCAAGTTGATTCTGCAGAAGCATGGCGCGAAACGCTGGACTATCAGCAGGCAGCCGTTGATTTTTCTAAGATCATGCAGGACGCCTGGGGCCGCGCCTTTGAGCAATACAGCCAGAATTTCACACTGGAAGACCTGCAGTCGGGCGAAGCCAAAGAGGCACTGGATGCCTGGTTGAAAGCCGCCAATGCTGAATTGCTTGAAACCCAGCACCGTGCAGACTTCATGGATGCACAAAAGCGTCTGATGCGCGCCAGCGTGGAAATCAGAGCCCGTCAACGTGATCTGGCCGAGGCCTGGGGTGAAGCCTATCAAATGCCAACCCGAACCGAAGTCGACGACATGGCCAAGATGTTCCATGAATTGCGTCGCGAAGTGCGTAAACTCAAGCGTGAAGTGGCAGCGCTGAAGGCAGAAAAATCGAAATGATACCCCGCAAACGCAACCCTGATGGCAGTCTTGCAGAACCATCTGATCTGGCCGGTGAAGCCTGGATTTCAGCCTGGACGCAGATGCTTGATTCCGGTGTTCGTGCGATCCGGTCCAGCGAAGTCCTAAACGGCACCCGCCAGGCCAACGTGGATATTGCTGAAACACCGGCAGACACCGTTTTTGAAATCGACAAGATCCGCGTGCTCAAATATCGGCCGTTGGTTAAGACCCGTCGCGACACCCCGCCGGTGCTTATCTGCTACGGCCTGTTTGGCCGCCAGACCATGATCGACCTGCAGGAAGACCGCTCCCTGGTCCGCAACCTGCTGGCCGATGGTATTGAAGTCTATGTGGTGGACTGGGGCACGCCGACCCGTGCCGACCAGTTTCTGAACATGGATGACTATATCGAACTGTATCTGGGATCCTGTGTTGACCACGTGGTTGCTGAAAATGATGGAAAGCCGATCACCCTGTTCGGCATCTGCGAAGGTGGAACGTTTGCAGCCGCATTGGCTGCCATGCGACCGGAGCAGTTTGCCGGGCTTGCGCTGGCGATCACGCCGATCGATTTTCACGGCGAACCCGACAATTTCTGGCGTGGTGAAGGGTATCTGAACAGCTGGATCAGGAACCTGAGCGAAGACGACGTTGACCTGATCATTGATACCTACGGCATGTTGCCGGGCGCCATGACCGGCGCAATCTTTTCATCGCTGACGCCGATGGCGAGCCTCACCAAATACAATATCGGCATTGCCAATATGGATGGTGATGAAGCAGCGATCCTGAATTTTCTGCGCATGGAGAAATGGATCGCCGACCGTCCCGATCATCCCGGCGCTGCCGCAAGGCAATGGCTGAATGATCTTTACCGCGAAAATCAACTGGTTGAAGGCCGGTTCGTTGTTGCCGGTGAAACCATTGATCTGACAAAAATTGCGTGCCCGGTGCTCAATATTTATGCGCTGCAGGATCACATCATTCCGCTCAGCTGTTCCAAGGCGCTTGCAAACTTCGTCAAACCTGACCTGTACGAGGAAATCGGATTTCCCGGCGGCCATGTGGGTGTGTTTGTCAGCCGCAAGGCACAGGGCGTCGTTGCCGGTGGATTGAGCGAATGGTTGGGCCGCACCCAGTCCACCGCACCTTCCAAGAAGGCAAAGAAAGCAAAAACAAAGCCTGCAAACAGGAAGCGCTCACCGCGCAAGTAATTCTCCGACTGGACAAAAATTCATGGTTGATAAGATCATCCCGTTAGACGACGCAATCGCCACCATCGATCATGGAGATACGATCTGCGTGTCAGGATTTGTTGGCATTGGCACGCCAGAAGGCCTGCTGCGCGGGCTTGAAAACCGGTTTAAGCAACAGGCCGCGCCGCGCGACCTGTCGCTGCTCTTTGCAGCTGCGCCGGGCGACGGCAAGGACCGTGGTCTCAACCGCCTCGCCCACAAGGGACTGGTCAAACGTGCGATTGGCGGCCACTGGTCGCTGGTGCCCAAGCTGGGCGCAATGGCGGTTTCAGGAGACATCGAAGCCTATAACCTGCCGCTGGGATGTATTTCGCAACTCTATCGCGACATTGCCGCCGGCAAGCCCGGCATGTTTTCCAAGGTCGGTCTGCGCACATTTGTCGATCCGCGTCAGAGCGGCGGAGCGATCAATGACAGGTCGGTTGAAAAACTGGTTGAGGTCAAGGAACTGCTTGGGGAAGAATGGTTGTTCTATCATTCCATTCCCGTCGACGTGGCGTTGATCCGTGGCACCACGGCCGACCGCCTGGGCAACATCACCATGGAACGGGAGGCGCTGACCCTCGACATGCTGCCAATCGCCATGGCAGCCAAGAATTCCGGCGGTCTTGTTATCGCTCAGGTGGAACGGATTGCCGCTGCAGGGTCGCTGGCACCAAAGGATGTCATCGTCCCAGGCAATCTGGTGGACTGTGTCGTGGTGGTTGACCACGAAGATCACATGCAGACGTTTCAGACCCAATATGAGCATGCCTTTACCGGCCGCATGGTTGGTGTTGTTGATCAGATCTCCCCGATGACATTTGATCCCCGCAAGATCATCGCCCGTCGGGCGGCCAAGGAATTGCCGGTCAACGGTGTGGTCAATCTTGGCATCGGCATGCCGGAAGGTGTTGCGGCCGTGGCCAATGAGGAAGAGATCATCGATCACATCACGCTGACCACGGAGGCCGGTGTCCTGGGCGGTGTGCCGCAGTCCGGTCTTGATTTTGGTGCAGCCATCAACGCCGACGCGATCATTCAGACCAATCAGCAGTTTGACTTTTACGATGGTGGTGGTCTGGACCTGGCCTGTCTCGGCATGGCTGAAACCGATGCCAGTGGCAATGTGAATGTCAGCCGGTTTAAAGATCGCTTTGCCGGTGCTGGCGGCTTTATCAATATTTCGCAAAATGCGCGCAAAGTGCTGTTTGTCGGAACCTTTACCGCGGGTGGTCTGCGGGTCGCCATTGAAGATGGACGCATGACCATTTTGCAGGAGGGCCGCAACCGCAAGTTCATTTCGCAGGTGGAACAGATTACCTTCAACGGTGCCTATGCAGCCGAACAGGGCAAGGAAATCTTCTACGTGACCGAGCGCTGCGTGTTTAAAATGACGGCGTCAGGGCTGGAGCTGATAGAAATTGCCCCGGGCATTGATGTTCAAAAGGACATTCTGGATCAGATGGATTTCGCGCCTGTCATCAACGATGTGCAACTCATGGATGCGCGCATTTTCCAGCCCCAACGCATGGGTCTGAAGGGTGATATGCTCAACATGAACATGTCCAGCCGTCTGTACCATGACGCCAGGGCCAACATTCTTTTCGCCAATCTCAGCGGCATCGCCATTGAATCTGAAGAAGATCTGGAAGCGTTCCGGTTGCCGTTTGAGAATTTCCTTTTGGAGCTCGAAGGTAAGGTCAATCTGGTCTCAAACCACGATGGCATGAGCATTAGTCCGCGCCTTGCCAGCAAGTGGGCCGATCTGCTGTCGCGGTTTGAAAGCACTTACTATCTCACCGCCTGTCGCTATACGACCAGCGCGTTCCTGCGGCAGAAACTCGGCCAGGATCTGAAAAACCGGCGCATTGCGCCGCATATTTTCGAAACCCAGCGGGAGGCCGAGGCCTATATCACGGCCATGCAGCCCTAGAAACAAATCGGGCAGGTTCCCGTATCGAAAACCTGCCCGATGTTTTTGTTCACGCGCTGTGACAGCGCGGTTCGAGGCCTGTTACAGCGCCTTGTCGGTAATCATCGATGTCCACGCACCGGTTGGTTCCTTGGTGATCACCGGATCGGAACCGGCAGACAACAGCGTACTGACCGTGCGCTTATAGTCGGCTTCGTCCAGGGCACCGTTTGAGCCCGCGGTGAGTTTGGCGATTTCACCCATCATGCGCTTTTGATGCTTTTCGGTTTGAGCACCAGATGCATCATTGTCGAGCACGATGCCTGCGGCTTCATCCGGGTTGGCTTCGGCGTATTTCCAGCCCTTCATGGAAGCACGAACGAAGCGCACCATCTTGTCCTGGAACGCAGGGTCGCTGAGCTTGTCTTCCAGCACATAGATGCCGTCTTCCAGCGTCGCAACGCCTTCATCTTCATATTTGAAGGTGATCAGGTCGTCGGCAGAAAGACCGGCATCGATAATCTGCCAGTATTCGTTATAGGTCATGGTGGAGACGCAATCGGCCTGCTTCTGCAGGATCGGGTCCACGTTAAAGCCCTGTTTGAGAACCTTCACACCATCTGCTGAACCATCGGTCTTGATGCCGAGCTTGCTCATCCATGACAGGAACGGGTACTCGTTGCCGAAGAACCAGACGCCAAGCGTTTTGCCTTTGAAATCAGCCGGTGACTTGATCCCCGAATCCTTGCGGCAGGTCAGCATCATGCCCGAAGACTTGAACGGCTGTGCGATATTGACCAGCGCCAGTCCCTTTTCGCGTGTGGCAAGAGCCGATGGCATCCAGTCGAGAACCACATCAGCACCACCGCCGGCCAAAACCTGAGCCGGTGCAATATCGGGGCCACCAGGCTTGATTTCGATGTCGATGTTTTCGTCTGAATAATAGCCTTTTTCCTGTGCCACGTAATAGCCGGCGAATTGCGCCTGCGTGACCCATTTCAGCTGCAGCGTTACCTTGTCGGCAGCCCATGCCTGGGCGCTGCTGACAGCAAATGCTCCGGCTGCGAGTAAGAGTGCTAGTTTTTTCATTGAGTAGTCTCCCTTCGTACATGCCCCTTCGGGCAGCGTTGTGTCCAAGCCTTGTTGGGCGGACATTTAATTTCGTCCGGACCGGACGGATGGATGCCAGAAAGTGACAGCGCGTTCGATCAGCGCCACACTCCCATAAAATGCGGAGCCCGCCAGGGCAGCCACCGCGATCTCGGCCCACACCATGTCGACATTCATGCGTCCGACTTCTGTCGAGATGCGAAATCCCATGCCGACAATGGGTGTTCCAAAGAATTCAGCCACGATTGCGCCAATCAACGCAAGGGTGGAATTGATTTTTAACGCGTTGAATATGAACGGCGCTGCAGCGGGCAAGCGCAAACGCGTCAATGTCTGCCACCAGCTGCTGGCATAGGTGTTCATCAGATCGCGCTCCATGTGCCCGGCAGCGCTCAATCCCTGTACCGTGTTCACCAGCATCGGAAAGAACGTCATGATGACCACAACGGCCGCCTTTGATTGCCAGTCAAAGCCGAACCACATGACCATGATTGGCGCGACACCGATGATCGGCAGGGCGGATACAAAATTGCCAAGTGGCAACAGACCGCGTTGCAGAAATGGCGAGCGATCAACCAGCAGCGCGACGATAAATCCCGAGCCGCAGCCCAGAACGTAACCGGCGATCACGGCCTTGAGGAAAGTCTGTTGAAAGTCCTGCCAAAGGATTGGAAGCGAATTGGTGATCCGTTCCCAGATCATGCTGGGCGGCGGCAGCAGCACAGAGGGCACTTCCAGGCCACGAACAATTAATTCCCAGATAACGAATATGGTGACGCCGAAAATAAACGGCACCAGCAGATTGATGCTCCGGGTCAGCAGCACATTGGTGCCGGTATTGATCATCACCAGCCTTTGGTTGAGCCACCACATGGCCAGCCAGAATATCAGCGCTGCAAAAACCAGACTCATGCCGCAACACCCTCCGGTTTCTCACCCATACGGCGCAGCACATAGGAATGGGCGAAGCCAACGATCATCACCAGGACGGCGGCCAGTGCTGCCGCCATAAACAGCGCCGACCAGATCTGAATGGTCTGCCCATAATAGGAACCCGCAAGCAGACGGGCACCAAGCCCGGCAACTGCACCGGTCGGCATCTCACCGACAATCGCACCGACGAGAGAGATTGCCACCGCGATTTTCAATGACGTGAACAGATAGGGCATGGAAGAGGGCCAGCGCAGTTTCCAGAAACTCTGGGCGGTGCTGGCGCTGTATGTATGCATCAGATCAAGCTGCGCCTGATCTGGCGAGCGCAGGCCTTTGACCATGCCGACCACAACCGGGAAAAACGACAGATAGGTCGATATCAGAGCCTTGGGGAGTAGTCCGGAAATCCCGGCTGCGTTCAGCACCACGATGATCATCGGCGCGATTGCAAGAATGGGAATGGTCTGAGAGGTGATAACCCAGGGCATCACGGACTTGTCCATTGCCCGGTTGTGAACAATGCCAACAGCCAGCGCAACGCCCAGCGCTGTGCCGATGATGAAACCAAGCAATGTCGCTGAAAGGGTAATCCATGCGTGGTAGACGAGAGATCGCTTGGAAGTAATTTTCTTCAGCACGGTTGTTTTGTAGATCTCGGTAAAGACCTGATGCGGCGCCGGCAGTACCGGCCGCTCCTGAGCCATCGTCTTGCTGATCAGCTGGGAGAAACCGGGCGGTTCCGTCTTCGCCCGCTCGGCGCGGTCATACTCAAACGGCGCGTTCATCCAGACAACGCAGGCATACCAGATGGCGACGATGATCGCGATGACAGTGAGAACGGGAATGGTTTTGCCCGAACTAGCCTTCATAGCTGTGCCCCGCGCGCAACCCGTCCCGCACCCGGGCAGCAATCGCCAGAAACTCAGGGGTTTCGCGAATATCCAGTGGCCGCTCTTTCGGCAGGGTTGAATCGATGACATCGGTAACCCGACCCGGGCGCGGTGACATCACGACAATCTTGGTCGACAGATAAACCGCTTCCGGAATCGAGTGGGTGACAAAACAGATGGTTTTGTTGGTCGTATCCCACAGCTGGAGCAATTGCTCATTCAGGTGATCGCGCACGATTTCGTCCAGCGCGCCGAAAGGTTCGTCCATCAGCAACAGGTCGGCATCAAACGCCAGCGCTCGGGCGATGGATGCCCTTTGCTGCATGCCTCCCGACAATTGCCACGGATATTTCTTGCCGAAATTGCTCAGGTCAACGAGATTGAGAACCCGCTCGATGCGCGCCTGCTGGTCGGCTTTGGTGTAGCCCATGATTTCCAGCGGTACGGCGATATTCTTTTCAATGGTGCGCCAGGGCAGCAGCGATGCGGCCTGAAAAACATAGCCATAGGCACGGGCAAGACGGGCATCCTCAGGGCTCATGCCATTGACGGAAATGGTGCCGCCGGTGGGCTTTTCCAGATCAGCGATAACCCGTAAAAATGTCGTCTTACCGCAACCGGACGGGCCGATGAACGAGACAAAATCACCCTGTTCGACGTCAAGATTGACCTCGGACAGGGCGTGGACCGGCCCATCATTGGTTTCAAATGTCAGAGACAGGTCTTTTGCAGAAACGACGGTTTCGGTCATTGAGTTGGGTTAAACTCCACTGGCCGGAATGCCGGTGCGTTCCACCGGCGTCGGCGCGGTCAGCTCCTTCCAGCCCTTCAGGGCTGAATTGACAGGCGCATTGGCCTCGCGTTTGACGAATTTGCCGTGGCCTTCGCGGGTTTTGACCTCGCCGTCCATCACCGATACATGGCCGCGTGACAGGGTATAGCGGGGCAGGCCCTTGACGTGTTTGCCCTCAAACACATTGTAGTCGATCGCCGACTGTTGCTGGTCGGCGGCAATGGTTTTTTCCTTGTTGGGATCCCACACCACCAGATCAGCGTCGGAACCGACAAGAACGGCACCCTTCTTCGGATAGCAGTTGAGAATCTTGGCGATATTGGTCGATGTCACGGCCACAAATTCGTTCATCGTCAACCGGCCTGTTGATACACCATAGGTCCACAGCATCGGCATCCGGTCTTCAAGCCCACCGGTTCCGTTGGGAATTTTGGTAAAATCGCCGACACCGAACCGCTTCTGCTCGGTGGTAAAGGCGCAATGATCGGTGGCCACGACGGAAAGGGACCCTGACTGCAGTCCGGCCCAGAGGCTGTCCTGATGTTGTTTGTTGCGGAACGGTGGCGACATCACCCGGCGAGCGGCATGGTCCCAGTCCTTGTTGAAATATTCGCTTTCATCGAGGGTCAGATGCTGGATCAGCGGTTCGCCCCATACCCGCTTGCCCTGGGCACGGGCGCGGCGGATGGCTTCGTGGGAATCTTCGCATGACGTGTGCACCACATAGAGCGGCGCACCGGCCATGTCGGCGATCATGATCGCCCGATTGGTGGCTTCGCCCTCAACCTGCGGTGGCCGCGAATAGGCATGGGCTTCCGGGCCGTTATTGCCTTCGGCAAGAAGCTTTGCAGACAGTTCGGCAACCACATCGCCATTTTCCGCATGAACCATCGGCGTCGCGCCCAGCGCAGCACAGCGCTGGAACGAGGCATAAAGCTCATCATCATTGACCATCAGCGCACCCTTATAGGCGAGAAAATGTTTGAACGTGTTGATGCCACGGTCTTTGACCACCGTTTCCATTTCGTTGAACACCTGCTCTCCCCACCAGGTGATCGCCATGTGGAAGGAATAATCGCAATTGGCGCGCGTCGATTTGTTGTCCCACATCTGCATGGCTTCCAGCAGGGATTGGCCGGGAGCGGGCAGGGCAAAGTCGACGACCATGGTGGTGCCACCGGACAGCGCTGCGCGGGTGCCCGATTCAAAATCATCGGTTGAATAGGTGCCCATGAAAGGCATTTCCAGATGGGTGTGGGGGTCGATGCCGCCGGGCATGACATAGCAATCGGTGGCATCCAGTTCGGTGCCGCCAGACAGATTGGGACCGATGGCGGTTATAATGCCGTCTTCAATCTGTACATCGGCCTTGTAGGTCAGGTCGGCGGTGACAATGGTGCCGTTTTTAATCGTGGTGGTCATGGACATTTCCCCGTTTCAGTCAGGAATCCCTGAGTTTATAGTCGAATTGATCGAGCCGGTCACTTGTGTGTTCGACTTTGTTGATTGCGGCCAATCCCTCACAGATCCTGATCATTGTCGCATTGAACATTGCTTCGTGGCTGGACGGCCTCACCCCACTATCTCCGCTGTATCCACCACCGCATGAAACAGCACATCGGCGCCAGCGGTGCTCCATTCCTTGGAAATGTCTTCAGCTTCATTGTGGGACAGGCCGTCAACACAGGGGCACATGATCATCGCCGTTGGCGCAACCCGGTTAACCCAACAGGCATCGTGCCCGGCACCGGAAATGATATCCATATGCGAATAGCCAAGACGCACTGCGGCGTCCCGAATTGCGGCAACACATCCATGGTCAAATTCCGGAGGATCAAACTGTCCGACGATTTCGCAGGAAAATTCCAGGCCCAGTTTTTTGCAAAGTTTGGGCGCTTTCTTTTCCAGCTTGCGAACCATCTTGTTCAGCGTGTCGAGTTCATGGGATCGAAAGTCGATTGTGAAAACCGTTTTGCCGGCAATGATGTTGCGGCTGTTGGGATACACGTCGATATGCCCGATCGCGCCAACCGCGTTGGGGGCGTTCTTCATGGCGATCTTGTGCACCAGTTCGGTGATCTGGGCGAGACCGCGTCCGGCGTTCTTGCGCATCGGCATGGGTGTTGATCCGGTATGGCTTTCCTTGCCGGTTACCGTGCACTCGATCCAGCGCAGGCCCTGTCCGTGGGTGACCACGCCGATGTCCTTGTTCTCAGCTTCCAGAATAGGGCCCTGTTCGATATGCAGTTCGAAAAAGGCATGCATTTTCCGGTCGCCGACAACCTCTTCACCTTTCCAGCCGATGCGCTCCAACTCGTCGCCGAATTTCTTGCCCTCGGCATCAGTCTTCTCATAGGCCCATTCCTGGGTGAATTGTTTGGCAAACACGCCTGATGCCATCATCGCTGGTGCAAACCGTGTGCCCTCTTCGTTGGTCCAGTTGGTGACCACGATTGGGTGTTTGGTTTTGATATCCATGTCATTTAGAGTGCGGATGATTTCGAGCCCTGCCAGCACGCCGAGCACGCCATCATAGCGGCCACCGGTCGGTTGAGTGTCTAAGTGGGAACCGACATAGACTGGGAGAGCATCTGGGTCGGTTCCCTCACGGCGCATGAACATTGTGCCCATCTGGTCGACACCCATCGACAGACCTGCCTCCTCACACCATGTTTGAAAGAGTTTACGCCCCTCGGCGTCTTCATCTGTCACCGTCTGTCGATTGGACCCGCCGGCAATGCCGGGGCCGATTTCGGCGATGGCATGGATTGAGTCCCAAAGTCGGTCACCATTGATGCGGAGGTTTTCCCCCGGCTTTGAAACTGAGTCAGCCATGCTTGTTTTTCCTGGTCGCAAAACAAAATTTTACCATATGGTCAAAGATTACAGGTTTCGCGCTGCGCCTCAAGATGTAATTGTAAGGAAAATGCGGGTTTGAACAGGAGTGATTGATTGACTGCGCCGAAGACAGCCTCGCCATCCAAGTCGCGCTCGCAGGCGACGCGCAAACGCACCCGCATTCAGCGGGAAAAGCAGGATTTGATCCTGGAAGCGGCGCTGGACGTTTTTTCAAGCCATGGCTTCCGCGGTGCGACCATCGATCAGATTGCCGACAAGGCCGGCCTGTCGAAACCCAATCTGCTATATTATTTCCGCACCAAGGAGGCCATTCACCGGCAATTGATCGATCGACTGCTGGACAATTGGCTTGAACCCCTGCGCAAAATAGACCCCAACGGCGATCCGTTGTCGGAAATACAATCCTATATTCGTCGTAAGCTGGAACTGGCCCGGGATTTTCCCCGCGAAAGCAGGCTCTTTGCCAATGAAATATTGCAGGGTGCCCCCCGCATCCGCGAGGAACTCCATGATCTTCGCGATCTAGTTGATGAAAAATCCAAGATTATCGCAAGCTGGACCCGCGATGGGCGCATTGCCCCGTGCGATCCCAAACACTTGTTTTTCTCGATCTGGGCGATCACCCAGCACTATGCCGATTTTGATGCGCAGATCCGGGTGGTGCTTGGCCGTGCCGGCGAAGGGGAAGGGCGGTTTGAAGACGCTGCGCGTTTCCTCGATCAACTCTATGTCAGCGGCTTGCGGCCACAGACATAGGTAATCACGTCCATCCTAATTTCGCTTTTTGCCCTGACCTTTCCCGACCGGGTCTACTCAGCTGCAACAACCGTTGGGTTGTTGGGGTGCTCGGTCCAGTTGCCATAATCTTTTTTGACCTTTTCACCGGTGCGCTTGTCGAGCGAACCGGCGGGCAATTGTTCCATCGTGATGCAGTCTTCGACCGGGCAGACATTGACGCACAGGTTGCAGCCGACGCATTCCTCATCAATCACCTCGAAATGCCGCTCCCCATCCAGCATTGACGTAATGGCCTGATGGGACGTGTCCTCGCAGGCAATGTGGCACCGGCCACACTTGATGCAGGAATCCTGGTTGATCTTGGCCTTGGTGACATAGTTGAGATTGAGATATTGCCAGTCGGTGACGTTGGGAGTGGCCCGGCCAATCACATCGTCGAGACTTCCATGGCCTTTCTCATCCATCCAGTTTTCCAAACCGGAAATCATCTCTTCCACGATCTTAAATCCATAGGTCATGGCGGCCGTGCAGATCTGAACATTGCCAGCGCCAAGGGCGAGAAACTCCGCCGCGTCGCGCCAGGTGGTAATGCCGCCAATGCCAGAGATTGGAAGGTTCGCCGTTTCCGCGTCGCGGGCAATGTCGGCGACCATGTTGAGGGCAATGGGTTTTACAGCCGGGCCGCAATACCCGCCGTGGCTGCCCTTGCCATCAATTGTTGGCTGAGGGGCAAATGAGTCCAAGTCAACTGACACGATGGAGGAAACCGTGTTGATCAGCGAGACAGCATCTGCCCCCCCAGCTTTTGCCGCGCGGGCGGGATAGCGAATATCCGTGATGTTGGGGGTGAGTTTGACGATCACCGGCATGCGCGTATTGGCTTTGCACCAGCGGGTGACCATTTCGATATATTCGGGAACCTGTCCGACGGCGGCGCCCATGCCCCGCTCACTCATGCCGTGGGGACAACCGAAATTCAGTTCAATACCATCGGCCTCGGTCTCTTCAACCAGCGGCAAAATGGATTTCCAGGCCGCTTCTTCACAGGGCACCATGATCGACACGATGATCGCCCGGTCGGGCCATTTCTTTTTGACCTCTTTGATTTCCCGAAGATTGACGTGAAGGTCGCGGTCGGTAATCAGCTCAATATTGTTGAGGCCAAGCAGGCGCCGGTCCGCACCCCAGATCGCCCCGTAGCGGGGACCGTTGACATTGACGATGGGTGGACCGTCTTCCCCCAGCGTTTTCCAGACAACACCACCCCACCCGGCTTCGAACGCACGTTCGACATTATATGCCTTGTCGGTCGGTGGCGCTGAAGCGAGCCAGAAGGGGTTGGGTGATTTGATGCCCACGAAATTATTGGAGATATCGGCCATAGTATCCTCCTAAGCGTTCAATGCGATGGTAATGGCTTCGGCTGCGTCGCGTCCCTGCGCAACCGCCGTCACAGTCAGATCGTCACCGCTGTCCGTGCAGTCGCCACCGGCCCAGACCCCGTCCAGGGATGTTGCGCCATCGGCGTCGGTTTGAATGCGGCCCCGGTTGAGTTTCAGCGTTCCCCCAGTTGTGTCCTCATAGGATTGACCGATGGCGCGGAAGATCTGATCAGCCACCAGGGTGGTTGTTGCACCCGTGCCTTCCAGTTTGCCGCGATTCAACTGGGTATATTCCAGTTCGATCCCGCTGACGGCACCAGCCTTGGTCTTGATTTTTCTGGGTTGCAGCCAGTGGCGTATGGTGACGCCCTTTGACGTTGCCAGTTCCTGCTCATAGGGGGAGGCATTCATGTTTTCCTGGCCCCGGCGGTAACAGATGGTGACATCTTCCGCACCCAGAAGTTTGGCCTGGATGGCGGCATCAATCGCGGTCATGCCACCGCCGATAACCACTATGCGCCGACCGATGGCCAACCGTGTTTTACTCTTTGCCTGCCGCAGCTTGGCGATGAAATCGACCGCGTCCTCAACCCCTTCAGGGTCCTTGCCTTTCAACCCGAGCGCGTTGACCCCGGTGAGACCCATGCCGAGAAATACCGCATCATGGTCAGACCGCAGACTGTCCAACGTCAGTTTGCCGCCCAATGCCTTGCCATATTGGATGTCAATGCCGCCGATATCGGTGACGTAGTCGACCTCGTGCTGGGCAAAATCATCAACCGTCTTGTAGGACGCAATACCGAACTCGTTCAGTCCGCCCGGTTTTTTGCGGGATTCAAATATTGTCACCTGATGGCCGTGCATGGCCAGACGATGCGCACAGGCAAGGCCTGCGGGACCTGCGCCAACAATGGCCACGGATTTGCCGCTGGCCTTGCCACGCGGGAAAAACTGTTTTTGTTCGCGCATGGCCTGGTCGGTGGCAAACCTTTGCAGCAGGCCGATCTTGACCGGTTTGCCTTCGGCAAGTTCACGCACACAGGCCTGTTCACAAAGCGTTTCGGTGGGGCAAACGCGGGCACACATGCCGCCAAGAATGTTCTGTTCAAAAATGGTTTCGGCCGCGCCGATCGTATTGCCCGTGGATATTTCACGGATGAACAGAGGAATATCAATCGAGGTCGGACAGGCTGTCACACAGGGCGCATCATGGCAGAAATAGCACCGGTCAGACGCCACCAGGGCCTCGTGGTCACCCATTGGGGGGTGAATATCGGCAAAATTCTGTTCCGCCGACTTGGCATCAATACGCCCGGCGACAATGCCATCTTCCAGTTTCTTTCCCAGTTTTTTACGTGCGGCAGATCCAGCCATTACGAATCCAGTTTTCGGTTCCAGACAGGATCAGAATATCCAGATAAAAAAATTTATCAATTGGTAAATTTTTTAAAGTCGCCGGCAAATGCCACTCATCGCGTCAGGTCTCGTCAAATATGCCGGTGCTCTGTCCGTCGATGGTCAGAGAGTTTTTGCGACGCCAATAGTCTTCAACACCGTCCTCACCCATCTCATCGTAATAGGGAACGAGTTCGGTTTCGCCCCGGCTGCGTTTGAATTCCATGACCGGAACACCGGT
>CAJQPW010000252.1 GCA_905480295.1 uncultured Rhizobiaceae group bacterium
GCCTGGGCGAGGATCGTTGCTCCCATCACAACAAATGCAATTGAGGCATAGAGCAGAATTGCTGCATAAAGGCTCTCGGACAATGTCTTCAGGGTGAGAGCGCCCCAGAACCTGCCAATCACGATTGTCGTAATTACACCAATTCCAGCGGCTTCTGTCGGTGTTGCAATGCCAAAGGCGATACTGCCCATAACCGATAATATAAGCAGGATGAACGGCCACAGACTAAACACGCCAAGCAAAACCGCTCTTCTCGCAACTTTGGTTTCACCTTTCGGTGCGAGTTCGGGATGGGACCGACACCGGAAATAAATGTATCCCATGAACAAAACGGCAAAAAGCAGTCCTGGTACAATGCCGGCGAGGAAGAGTTGGCCGATCGACGTTTCAGTCAATGCGCCATATATCAGTAGTGACAGGCTTGGTGGAATTAACAGTCCAAGAGTTCCACCTCCAGCCAATGACGCAACGACCATCTTACGATCATAGCCGCGTGTTGTCATTTCTGGATAAGCCACAGACCCAACTGCCGCTGCCGTTGAGAGGCTGGAACCGCTGACCGCGCCAAACAGGGTGCAGACCGCAATATTGGTATGGAGGAGGCCGCCAGGAACACGTTGAAAAAGTGGCGATAGGGCAGCATAAATCTTTTCGCTGACACCGCTGCGCAGCATGATTTCGCCAAGCATTATAAACAGCGGAATGGCGCTTAGCGTAAACGAGTTCAGCACATTCCAGACTGCGTCAACTGCAACAAATGTCGCCCCCCCTGCGACGAATTTTAGGATAAGCAGTCCGGTGAGTCCAAGAGCCGCCCCAAGAGCCAGTCCCGATCCCGCAAATACAGTCAATCCGCCAAGAAGCACACCCCAAAAAAGGCTCATCCAATTGCCTCTTGTTCAACAGCCGACTGGGTTTTCAGGGTTCCGTCACCACCACTGCGGATCAAGAATGCAAACGCTGTAAGCAGCATCGAAAGTGGAAGGAGCGCCATCCAAGGGTACATTAATAAGCGCCCGACCTCCGTTTTAATGCTGCGATTAAATGCAAACTCAAACCAGGGCAGGCATAAAGCAAAAAACCACAGACAAAAAACTGCACCAAAAATGCCCGCTACCAGTTTTACCAACCGGCCCGGTCGATCGGGTAGGGACGACACCAGTATGACAACACGCACATGTTCGGACCTAAGTGTGACTAGCGGCAAAGCCAGAAAAAACGCGGCTGTCATCAAAAGGCCGACAAGTTCTTCGGTAAAGCGAAAAGGCGCAAACGCGAAGTAACGCATTGTAACGCTTGCGCCTATCAACCCAACAATCAAACTGCCAGCACCCACCGCGACCACAGCCATGGTGACGAAAACTGGCGTCAACCATTCTTCGGTAAGGTGAAGAAATGATGAGCGCCAGTCTGGATGTTTTTCGTCAGTCAACACTCAAAATCAACGTAAAATTTAACGGCCAAGAATCTTGAGGATGCGTTGACGATATTGCGGCGCCTTGCCGCCAGCTTCCTCGGCCAATTTCTGCCAGGTGCCAGAGGCTGAACCAAGGAATGCACTACGATCCTCATCGGAAAAATCATCTAGAAAAGTAACACCCTGCTTGGTGAGTTTCGCGCGCGCGGCCTGTTCGTTTTCTTCCGCTTTCGAATACTCGTTGGTGCGCTGCCAAACTCGGGCCGCCGCCGTGCTAACTGCATTTCGTTCGCCATCCGTCAACCCGTCCCATGAACCCTTGGAAGCGCCAAGAACGTATGGCACACCCGCAACCGGATAAAGGTAAGACGCGTATTTGGTAACTTCATGAAGTGAAATGGTGTGGGCAAACAGGGCCGGATAGACGGCGCAATCTACAACTCCAGTTTGAAGAGCTACGTAGAGATCATTTTGGCCAACGATCTGTGCAGACACGCCCAGCTTGGTAAAGGTTTCAACCTGATCGTTGCTCCAAACTCTCAATTTTCTGGTCTTCAGGTCGGCAAGTGTCCGTACCGGCTTTTCGCGACAAAAGATCGATGCCTTGAGCAGCGGGAGCGCCATGAAGCCAGTCGGCACAATGTCCCATTCGCCAAGCACTTCGGTGTAGATTTTTTGAATTTCTGGCAGCGCCTTGATGAGTTCCTGCGGACTCCCCACCGACCCCTGCACCATGACGGCATTAAGTGCCGGTACGTCGCGTCCCAAATAGTTTGCCCAGACCAGACCCATCTGGACAGCCCCTTTTGGCAACCAGCGCGCGACATCATTGTCCTTGAGGTTGAGGGAACCACCGTGGAAGACTTTGATCTTCAGACTGTCACCGGAAAGCTCAGCCACATCTGCTGCGAATTTTTCAAGTTGTTTGGATTCGCCACGTCCCTCGGGCAGGCCGTTGTTGAATTTCCATTCGGCTGCGTTGGCCGTGGTTGCGGCAATACCTAGTCCAAGGACTGCGAATAACGAACTGCGCACGAGTTTGAACATGTCATGTTCTCCTGATTTTGTGTGGATGCAAGACTGTAGCCACGGAAATTACTTTCAGCAATGTTGGCGGAAAGGAACTGGTTTCGTCAAGGCGCGGAACGTTCTGCGATATTGCTGCAAATGTAGTTCTTACGATCACCTGTAGTTCTTACGATCACCCTTCCGCGAATGGCTGCAAGAACCATATCGATACACCCCAAAGAGGCCTTGTGAGATGTTAACTTATTGCTTTCCAAAAATCTCCCTACGATGATAATCCATATAAACAGCTTGCTGGGACCTCAGTGAGACGGTTCGCGTTCCTTCAACTAACCCCCAAGCTGTGGCGACATCCGCCGGAAGAGTAGAGTTCAGCATCAGTTCGCCACTGTCCTTAAATGAAATATACCCACGATCAAACAGTCGGTCGATGTGGGGCGATAGCAGCAGCCCATTGTTACCATCGAGCTTCTCGAAATCGTTACTCTTTGACCACGGCTTGATGTGGCTTGCAGTAAGGAAGCGGCCATCAGTGATACCCGTGATGCGACAACCAGCCTCAAACTGTTGCAAGTTTTTCCGATACTGCCCCTGACCAACACGTGACCGAGAAAGTTGGTATTTTTCTGTTGCCCCGATATCTGTGCGATTTTGAATTTCTCGCTCTTGGCCTTCTTCAATCGCCACATCAACTTGGTCGCCGATAAGCGATAATAGTACGTTTGCCATAGCGGGTGGAATTTCAGCTAGCCCCAATTATTCATCATGTCGGTTGAATTGGTTGGCGGGCATGGATCAAGCTGTTGGAATAGCGTATGATTTTGGTGTTTGAACAACATCATTCGCCATCAACGGAAGGTCCGGCCCGCCATGCAAGAAGATACT
>CAJQPW010000253.1 GCA_905480295.1 uncultured Rhizobiaceae group bacterium
GAATAACGTCCGCCAATACGATCATATCGGATACGAGTGGTATCGGTCCAAACCATTGTGTGTTCCTTCGAATCTTTGAAAATCCGAATGAATCACAAACAACTGATATCACTCAATTAGTTTTGGGTTGGACACTTAGGCAGGGTGGATGGGGACCCTCACGGCTTAAGGTCGAGCAGAGGGAATGCGCTGAGTACGCCGAGATCATTGACCACCGGCAGGGGATGGGCGAGGTGGCTGTGGTTCAGCTGATCGAGTCGACAAACACCAAGGAGACCCAGCGCGCTGTTGATCTCGTTTTCCAGAATTTCCAGCATGCGCACCACGCCGTCTGACCCGGCGGCGGCCAGCGCATAACAATAAAGACGACCGATCCCAACGCCGGTTGCTCCCAGGGCCATCGCCTTGACGATATCGGTGCCGCGACAGAAGCCGCCATCGACATAGACCGGAATTTTGCCGGAGACCCCTTCCAGAATTGATGGCAGACGTTCGAGGCTTCCGCACCCGTGGTCGAGCTGGCGCCCGCCATGGTTCGACACAACGATGCCATCGACTCCGTGGTCAACGGCAATGGCCGCATCTTCGGTTGAACCCAGACCCTTGAGGACTACTGGGATGTCGTAGTTGGTTTTGATTCGGGCAATCGTGTCCCAGCTCAACGCCGCCTGATGGTGCACGGCTGCATCATCCACATGCGCCCGCCAGGGTTTTTTAAACCGGCTGACGATATCCCGTTCCCGTCGGCTGTAGACGGCGCTGTCTACGGTGAAACAAAAGGCGTCATAACCGGCGGCGATGGCGCGTTTGACTTCGGCATCCACCCAGTCTGCCTCGCCGCGTACATAGAGCTGGAAGATTGCGGCACTGGTGGTGCGCTCCCGCACTTCTTCGCGGGGAACGGGGGACACCGAACTCAAGAACATGGGAATGCCAAACCGGTTTGCGGCATCGGCAACCGGTAACGCACCCGCTTCGTCAAAGGCCTCCAGGCCACCGACCGGCGCCAGCATGACCGGCAGGCGGGATGGTTTTCCAAACAGCTCGCATCTGGCGCTGACATCGGACACATCGTTTAACACGCGCGGCATAAGGCCAATGCTTTCAATCGCATGGCGGTTGCGCCGAACGGCCGTTTCCGTCTCGGTTCCTCCAATCAGATAGTTCCAGCTGTTGGTGGGCAGCGTTGCCTGCGCCTGCGCGACGAATTCCTGCAACGCGCTGAACTGGGTTGTGATGGTGTCGGACATGCGGGCGTTCCAGGATGGCTGGCAGATGATCATCTTATGCGGCAGTTGGCCGTGGATCGCCAGTGGTTTTCACAAAATTGGAGCGCTGTTCCGTCGCCGTGACCGCCCGCGCAATTCGCTTGGCCATGCCTCAACCGGGCAGGGTATTTCGCGACATTTTTGCCTGGCATGGGGCAAAATCTGGTCAGTGTGTCGCAAGATACAGTCTGGCCTTGCAACCTGCATTACAAATAATCTCAAGGGAAACATGGTGGCTGAACGGTATGAGATGTAGGAGGAGATACAATGGACAGCCCCAGTTTGATGCAGGCCCTGGGATTACTCGGTGTAGCGGGATACATAAGCTGTTTTGTCAGCCTTCAACTCGACCTTATTGATGGAAACGGTCGATTCTTTACCTTGATGAACGTCATCAACGCGTCGCTGGTGCTGGTCAGTCTGATGGAGCATTTCAACCTGTCGGCAGCCATAATTCAGGTCTGCTGGATCACGTTCGGGCTGATCGGATTGACACTGAAGACCATCCGGTTGCACCAAAATGACAGTGACAACACACGTTCCAACTGAAAGCTGAGACTTGTTGCGCGAGGGCGGGGCTCCGTTCCCGTGTGACGCTTGCCGCTTGCCGCTTGCCGCCCATTCCTACGCCCAACGAATGAAACCAATGATGGCAGAGCCGGCATAGAACAGTTGCAGGCCGAAAAAGGCCCAGCGCCGGTCTATGATTGCCCAGCCTGAAAACAGGGTGGCTGAGGTCAGCAGCAAGGCGAAGGCGAGGATTTCGTTTCCGGTGTTGGACGCGATCAGAAGGGCATAGAGGATGCCGAGCCCTGAACCCAGCCATTCAAAAATCGTTGTCCATGTTCTTGTTTGCATTACACATCCTCCTTGCGGCTCCATTGTGCCGCTTAGCACCGTTTCGTTACCCCGTAGCCACCGTCTTCTTGGGATCGAAAAAGGGTTTTGGCACAACGGTGGCCTGGACCAAATCCGAGCCTGTCGAAACAGTGAGCTGGTTGCCAATGTCAGCGTGTTCGACGGCCACCATGGCCAGGGCGATGTTTTGTTTGAGGCGGGGTGAATAGACTGCTGACGTTACTTTTCCAACCACCTTGTCGTCCTTGCCGTCCTTGCCGTCTTTGCTGCCTTTGCCGTCCGTGCTGATGGGCCAGAACCGCGTGTTGGGCCCGGTCAGGGGAGCTCCATCAAGCACCAGGCCAACCTGTTTGCGGCTTACCCCGTTTGTTCGTATGGCCTGCAGCGCCTTTTTGCCGATGAAATCGGCTTCCATGTCCGGGTTGATCAGGCGATCCAGACCCAGTTCATAGGGGTTGGTATGGATGTCCGCATCGGCATGATAGGACAGCATCGCGCCTTCAATCCGTCGGATCGAGGACGTGTGACCGGGCTTCAACCCGAATTGCTCTCCCGCAGCCATGATTTTTTCCCACAGCTCATCGCCGCGGGATCCGTCTTGCAGATAGAGTTCGTATCCCAGCTCGCTGGACCAGCCGGTGCGCGACACAATCAACGGAATGCCATCCAGGTCGACTTCTCTGAGCCAATAATAGCGCAGGTTCGAAATATCATCGCCGAACAGCGCCGCCATGATATCGCCCGACCGCGGCCCCTGTAACTGCAGGGGCGAGACGTCCGGTTCGTGGATCGAAACGTCCAGCCCCGCGTTGACGGCCACGCCCTGTGCCCAGAGCAGAACATCGCTGTCGGCCAGTGAAATCCAAAAGTGATTTTCCCCCAGGCGCAACAGGATCGGGTCATTCAAAATGCCGCCATCAGCGTTTGTGATGAGAATATATTTGCATTGGCCAATGGCAAGATTGGACAGGTCGCGGGGGGTCAAGAGCTGTACAAATTCCGCCGCGTCTGGCCCTTGTATTTCAACCTGACGTTCAACCGCGACGTCGCACAGAATTGCCGTGTTCACGAGGTTCCAGAAATTCTGTTCGGGATCGCCGAAATCGCGCGGAATATACATGTGATTATAGACGGAAAATCCCCTGGCGCCCCAACGCACGGTCGCATCGAAATAGGGAGACTTCCGGATCTGTGTGCCAAATCCAAAATCATCTGATTGTGTCATTCTTCATGCCCTTTTTGAAAGTGCGATCCGTGTCGTCTGCATATCCGTCAGAGCAACCGTGGTGTGGCAAGCCCAAATCTCCGGTTCGACGTATTGGATAAATCCCAGCGCCAGGCTGTTCAACATGCGACATCAAACTGGAGTTTAAAGAGCGGCCGAACCGACCGCGCACAATCGGCCGAAGTTGCAGAACCTGAACTAACTTGGCCAAGCCGCTTGTGCCAAAGGCCAGGCGCGCTACCATGCCTCATCGCAATGGTGATGGGCAGGAATGAACTCCGTGACAAATGGCAGCAGTGAACCGCACTATTTTGGCAATGATGACCAGCAGGGGATGATGCGACGGGCCTACGCCTTGTGGCGTATCCTCCGCGATGACCCGCTCTATTCCTATTATGGTCGCAATGTTGCCCTGGCCGAATATGATGGCGACGCCGTGGATCGGGTTGATGCTCTCGCCCGGTTGCAGGGGGCGTCGAGTTGTTTTTTCGTACCACTGCCGCAGACCCAGTCCTTTCGCGACGCGCTGGAGCAACGCGGTTACAAGACCGACCGGTTTGAAAATTGGCGTGGTCAGGAGAGCGCGCTTGATGCAAGCGAAAAATTGCTGGCCGAGCGGTCGCTCGCCGATGACCTGACGGTGGTTACGATTGATGCCGATACGCCGGATGAGACCATGGCGGCGCTTGATCGGGTGACGGCAAGCTGCGGTGTGCTGCTGCCACAGAGCAACGCCATGCGCGGTTTGGAATCTGCATCAGTCTGTCTTCTGGCGATGGATGGGGCAGGGCAACCGGTTGCCAGCGCCGCCTCAGTTGGGACCAACCACCGTGATAACCCGCTTGCAGGTGAGGCATGGTGGGGGATGCTGGCCACCCGCGAAGACCGGCGCGGCGAGGGGATAGCGATTGTGCTGGGTGCAATGGCGCTGCAGGCGATGCACCGGCAGCACGGATTTTCGGCCTTTTATACCGGTGTTCGTGCGGGTAATGGCGCGTCGGAAAGCCTGTGTTCGAAACTGGGATTTTCCTGTGGCGACTATGGTGCGATTGCGGCCATAGATGCACAGCAATTTGCAGGTGGCCGCATCACCAAATAAGCCACCACCCGCATCACCCAGTGATGATGACGCGGGTTGAGGTGTCCAACTCAGTTGTTGGCAGTCAGCGGATCGATGATCTGCGAGACTTCGGTAATGTTGGAATAGGGGATGCCGCTGAGGTTGGAATGTTTGATGATTTCTTCTTCACTCTCCGCCAGATAGACGCAGAAGGTCTTTTCCCCGGCGACGTAGGAATGATCCCACTGAATGCCCGGACCGATGGAGGCAAGTGCCTGATTGGACGCGCGGGCCGCGCCGCAGAGCTCGGTCACTGAGAATTCGCCAATGCCCGGGATGTCGCGTTCGATGATGAAACGTTTCATGGTGTTTTCCTCTTCTTGCGTAACTGATGGGCTGGTCCGTTCAGTCTGCCGCCCACCGTGCTATCCACTATGGGCTCGCAGACATCGGATTCAAAACGCAATTTTCTTTAGGCCAGTAAAGGTAAGCTTTCGGCAGCAGGCTTGAAATTTTTCAAACTAAAGATAAACTTTAGTAATGTCTGTCACAACACACCTTAAATCGCTGCAAGCGCTCGAGATGGCCATTCGCGAAGGGTCGCTGAAAGCCGTTGCTGACCGGCTTGGCATTACGCCGGCAGCGGTTGGTCAACGGGTTCGGTCGCTCGAGGATTACCTGGGTACCGACCTGCTGCTGCGGGGCCGTTCGGGCCTGAAACCAACGGCAGAGCTTGAGCACTCTCTCAAAGATTTGCATATGGCATTTGCGGCTTTGGTACGGGTGACTGAAAGTCTGGACTTTCAGCGGGTCAGCGAAATCCATATCGTTGCCGACCCGGATTGGGCGGAGCTTTGGCTGGCCCCCCGCATAGACGGGTTTCGTGAGGAGCATCCCCACATTCAGTTTTGCATCAACGGAGCCGGAGACGTGCCCGTTCGTCTCGGCACGCCTGATATTCGTATCGGATTTAGTGACGCTCAGGATGAACCGTTGTTCAGCGATCTGTTGGTGCCGGTAACCGGTCCCGACAATGTGCGGCGCATTGCCGACTGGGACCCGGTGATGCAAATGGAGGGCCTGCCCCTGTTGCATCTGCAGGCGCAGCGCGATGATGATGATTGCCCGGGCTGGGTGGAATGGTTCCAGACCTTTGGCCACCGCAAGACGGGACCGGACCGCGGTGTCCATTACAAGCACACGCGGTTGGCGCTGGAAGCGGTTCGGGAAAATGTCGGCTTTCTGGTGTGCGGCCTGTCGCTGGTGTTGCGCGATTATGAATCCGGATCGATCGTCATTCCGTTTCCCGTTTCACAACATCTCAAGGCGCCCCATCCTTACCGGTTGAAGGTGCGGCCCGACTCCGAAAAACGCCCGCAAGTTCAAAGATTCGTTGCCTGGTTGCGCAATGCGGCCGGTGATACACGGCGACAGATTGAAGAACTGGCCGCGCAATCGGATACCGATCAAACCGGATAGATCTGGTAGGATGCTCAACGGCTCGTTGGAGATGCCCGCCCCAAAGGCGGCCACCTTCGACGATAGTGTGGCAAAATGTCGCGGCACAGAATGTCGCAGCGGGACCAGCGACCCTCAAAGGCGTTTGTAACCTTCCAGTATCGTTCTCACGATTTCTCAGGAGGGAAATATGGCCGTCAAAGAACCATTTACTGAACTGGTCATTCAGAAACAACCGCACGGATTTTATCAGGACAACAGTCTTCCGATTGCTCTCATAAGCAAGGGCATCATGGTCGCTCTTGTTCTTTGGGCTTTGATCTGGCCGCCAATGCCAACGGCACGCTGGGAAGCATCAACGGCCAATTGCTGGCGCTGTTTAATCAGTTTTACATCGTGATCGTCGGCCTGTTCGTTTTCTTTCTGCTGGTTGTCGCCATCATTCCATCAACCGGGCGACGGATAATGGGAACACCCGGGGAAGCGCCCGAGTTTTCAAATTTCTCCTGGTTCTCGATGATGTTTGGCGCGGGCCTCGGTGTTGGTCTGATGGTTTTTGCGACCGCTGAACCGCTGGGCCTTTGGGGATCAAACCCTGTTGTGGTTGCCGGCGAGGTGTCTGGGAAAACACCGGAAGCGGTGGAATCAGCCTATCGTTACACGTTTGCCCACTATGGCTTTCATGCCTGGTCGATCTATGTGGTGACCGGTCTCAGCCTCGCTTACTATGCCTATACGCGCAATATGCCGCTGACCATCCGTTCTGCCCTGACCCCGTTGTTTGGCGGTTTGATGAACGGACCGCTTGGACACGTTGTTGATGTGCTAGGCGTGGTTGCCACGATCCTTGGGGTTTCGGTGACCATCGGTTTTGGTGTCAGCCAGTTTATTGACGGTGTCTACGCGATCACCGGCATGGAGTGGATCATGAACCTGACGGGTGACGTGCCGAAACCCAGCAAAGTGGGTCTGGTTTCCGGTCTGGTGGTAATCATGGGCATGTCGATTATTTCGGCTGTATCGGGCGTTGGTCGCGGGGTGAAATATCTCTCCAACCTGAACCTGGTTCTGTCGCTGATCCTGTTGGCCACTTTCATCATCTTCGGTTCATTCCTGTTTGCCATGTCGACTTATGTCTCGGCACTGCTGGATTATATCCTGCATTTCCTGTCGATCAGTTTCAGTGCCTATGCACCACAGGATGCGGGAGCCTTTGCTTCGGCATTGCCGGAAGCGGCCAAGCCTCTGGCCAGTGATCTGATGGCGGGCGCAACCAATCCCTGGGGCAGTCTTGAAGGCTTCAAGGGTGGGCTGAAGGGTGCGGCTGCTGAACTTGATGAAGCAACCATTGCTGCAGCCTATGCAGCCGGTAATGACGGACGTCAGTTTGCATGGCAGTCGGCCTGGACCACATTCTACTGGGCCTGGTGGATTGCATTCTCGCCTTTCGTTGGTCTGTTCCTGGCGCGTATTTCCAAGGGCCGCACCGTGCGTGAATTCATTGTTGGCTGTGTTATCGCACCGGCGCTGGTCTGTTTCGCATGGATGACAATCCTGGGTGGCACGGCGATCGATCTGGAAATCAGCGGAGTTGCGCAGGGCGCAATCACCGGTGCATCCCAGACCAACCAATTGTTTGCCACGCTGGGGCAGATGATCAGTGGTGGACTGTTGTCAGCGCTGACCATCATGTGCGTGATCCTGATCATGACTTTCCTGGTCACATCAGCTGACTCCGGAATTTTGGTGATGAACACCATCATGTCGGGTGGCAGCCAGGAAACCGGGATCAAGCATCGCATCGTTTGGGGCGTTATCCTGACCGCTGTGATCGGAACATTGATCCTTGCTGCAGGTAAAAACAATCCGATGGATGCGCTGAAGAACGCGATGATCATCGGTGCGCTGCCGTTCACCATGGTGATGGGCCTGATGTGCCTCTCGTTGACCAAAGCGCTTTACCGCGACGGTTTGCGGGACAAGCACGCAGCATCCGGTGCAGCTGCTGAATAAGCGGTTGTGAAACGTTTCGATCCCGGGTGCCCGCACCCGGGATCCTATTCGGGCCAGCCTCACGGCTGGCCCTTTTTTTGTCTGCGGCGAGAGCCGCCCACGGCGCACAGCTTTGTGTGATGTTCAATGCCGCATCGGTTTTGGGGATCGCAGGCTTTTGATGGTGAAAAACTGGTCAATCAAACCAGCGCTATTATACTGTGTTATCTGTCGCCGCTTCAGATGACAGGTTTGCCTTCTGAGCCGCTTCGCAGCGTGGGTCAGACGGTCCGGTAACTTGGGGGCCGGCAGTGTCGACAAACGTTTCCCCGCACATTTCGACAGGCGAGGCCCACATGTTCAAAACCTCATTGCAGACCATCACCTGGGGCGATCCTCAACACGACAGGTTCCCCGATATTTTCGCGTTGGCAAAGGCCAGCGGATTTGACGGTCTTGAAATTGGTTTTCGCCGCCTGCGCCAGGTCAGCACTACCGACATTCAAAGACTGCTCGATGCGAACCAGATGATCATCAATGCCAGCCATATCGGTGGAAATCTGGGTGACCTTGGTCAGGCGGAAAACGAGCGGGCCGATTTTGATGCAGCGCTGCACATTTTGGGAGAACTGGGTGTGCCCTACCTTTTGTATTCCGGTTTGAATGAACAGCACGATGACGCGCTTGATGCGGCTATTGAGCAACTTAACGGCTTTGCAGACCGTTGCGCCGACCAGGGGATGCGTCTGCTGTTTCATAACCATGACTGGGAGTTTCATAACGATCAGCGCATCTGGAAACGGCTTCTTGAATTGCGGGCCGACACGCTGGGATATGCGCTGGATCTGGGCTGGGCGGTCAAGGCCGGGCAGGATCTGTCGACCGTGCTCGCAGATCTGGAAGAGACGGTAAAAATCCTGCATTTCAAGGATTTCATTTCCGCAGAGGCCGGACAGAACACTTGCCATCTGGGTGAAGGCATCATCGATTTTTCTGCCGCATGGCAATGGCTGCAGGGGCAGGGTGGCCAAGACATCTGGTTGACGGCAGAGCAGGACAATGCCGCCGACGCGGATATCGCCTGCGCAATCAACGGCGCCTATCTCGCCGAACATAGACAAGATCTGGAGCGTTCGTGATGTTGAATGTCGCGATCATCGGTTGTGGCGATATGGGCACCAAACACGCCACCGCGTGGTCTGCGCGGTCTGATGCAACGGTCGTTGCCGTATGCGATGTGGATGAAGGCCGACGTCAGCGGCTTGCCACTCACTTCCACGCCCACGCCTTTGAAGACTGGCGTGAAGCCATCGCCCACACCCCGCTTGATGTCGTCAGCATCTGCACCCCGGCGGGTACCCATTGTGCAATTGCAGTCTCTGCTGCAGGGCTTGGCAGGCATGTGCTGTGCGAAAAATCCATGGCGCTGAACCTTGCAGATGCAGAACAGATGATTGCCGCAGCGGATGCCCATAACATGCATTTACAGGTCAGCCATCAATATCGGGGCCTGTCGCGATACAAGGTCATCAAGCAATTGATCCACGAGGGCAGCCTGGGATCGCCGGTTTTTATCCGCTTCATGGAAACGCGCGAAGTGCGCCCCAAACTGGCCATGCACAGCCTAAGCCAGAATGGTGGGCCGGTTCACGACATGTCCGGGCACCTGTTCGACCTTGCCCGGTTTTTCACCGACAGCGAGGCAGAAAGCGTCACTGCAAGTGGTGCCATATTCGGCCGTGACAAACCGCGGCTTTCAACAGTCGAGGATTTTGGTGTGGACACCGCCGATATTCAGGTCCGCTTTGCAGGCGGGCATTGCCTGTCGATTGGCATCAACTGGGGCCTGCCGGAAGGCACGCCGAGCACGTCCCATGAAGTCGTTTGCGGACCGTTGGGTGTTGCCCATACCCACGACAGTGAAAACCCGGATCTCAATCTGGGTGAGATTTCACCGACGACCAGCGTTGTGGTCAAGGACGGGCAGGGCACCAGGGTTCTTCAATGCGAGGCTGATTTTGACGGACCGGAAGTCTGTGTCGATCAGATTGCTTTCGATATCATCAATGGCGTATCACCCACGGCCAACGGCGAGGCTGGCTACGCAGCCTTAAAGCTGATTATGGCGAGCTTGGAATCCATCGAATCCGGCCAAACGGTTTATCTCGATCTATAGACTGCAGGAATTCCGGACCCGATGGCTATGAGCCCAGTGGCAACAGCCCTCGTCTTGCGTCAAGAAGCTGCTTTGTTTGACTCTCGATCTTCTCAAGATAGCGCTCATGACCGTCGATAAGGGGCAGATTGAGATCGGCAGTACCGGTTTCACCCAACAGGGTCAGTTGGCAGCAGAACCAATTGAGAACGGCTCCACGGGGCAGCGTATCTGAGGGTGGAAAATCCCGCTCCACCGTTGGTGCGACTTCAAGCTGACCTGACAACATCTCATTTGGAAAATCGGGTTGGGTGATGAATGGTCTCCCGATGCCGATCAGATCTGTTTTGCCATCGGTGATGGCGCTGTCCATCACTGATTTTGAACGAAACCCACCGGTCACCATCAATGGAATGTTGATGGCGGATTTGATCGCCGCTGCATAGTGGAGAAAATACCCCTCACGGGCTGCGGTCGACTGGCTGCGGGAGGTGTGCTGATAGGCGGTTGGCGTTTCGAATGTACCCCCTGAAATTTCGATAAAATCCACACCTTCGGCTTCCAGCATAACGGCGACTTTGACGCTCTCCTTGTGATCGAACCCTCCCTTTTGAAAATCGGAAGAATTGAGCTTTACGGCCACAATAAAGCCGGGTCTGACCGCTGCTCGGACCGCGCGCACGACATTGCGAGCAAGTCTGGCGCGGTTTTCCAGTGATCCTCCCCATTCGTCCTGACGGGTGTTGATGCGGGGCGACAGGGCTGAGCTGAGCAGGTAACCGTGTGCAGCGTGGATTTCTACGCCGTCAAATCCGGCGCTTTGAGCCAGCAATGCGGAGTCTGTGAACTTCGCGACAACGGCCTTAAAATCCGTCGTCTGTGCCGCTTTCGGCTCCCCGTATCCTGGCAGATCCAGCCTCTGGTCGGAAACCGATATTGGATGGGGATTAATGTTTTCCGGCGTTTGCCTCCCGGCATGGGCCAGCTGAGCAAGAATCTTTGCTCCGCCGCTTTTGGCAGCGCTGGCAAGTTCCCTCACCAATGTCAGATCCGACGCTCCATCAACCACAAAATTGCCCGCATGTTCGAGATGCATCCGGTCAACCGGCGTATTTCCCGTTATCAACAGACCCGCGCCGCCGGAACTCCATCGAGCAAACAGCGCAATCAGGGCAGGAGTCGGGTTGTTGCCGGCGTCTCCGAGCGCTTCCGACATCGCAGATTTTACAATGCGGTTTTTCAGTATTGTGCCGTTCGGCAGTGTCAGACTGTCAGCTATCATCACGACATATTTCGTTTGTCAGACTCTTCATTGCAGCCTGGATTGCCGCTTCGTCACGCCGATAAAAGGTCCATTGACCGTGCCGCGCTGACAGAACCAGACCCGCATCCTTTAACAGGCCCATATAATTGGAAATGGTAGATTGCGAGAGCTCGGCTTTGGCCTGAATGTAGGCGACACAAACCCCTTCCAGTTCCGCGTGCTCGGGCAGAGCAGGTGGGAAATTGGAACGGTCCTTGAGCCAGATCAGAATTTGTCGTCGGATCGGATTGTTAAGTGCCGAAATGGTTTTATTAATGTCTATATATCGAAATATCTCGATATATCGTAATTTGTCAATTGCACCTCAGAAATTTTCTCTGTATTCCGACCGGGTGCGAGGGGAGGGCATGGCGGGCGATCGAGCAGGCAATTGACCGGTGGCTAAGTTTGATCGGCGCTGGATTATCGGGTGATGACAGGCGATAAAACATCAGATTTTGCCAGATGACCGGGTGCGCATGACAATCCGCAAAGCATGGATCGCCGTTGCCGCGATGTTTATCTTGAACGGCGCGCTGTTTGGCATCTGGGCATCACGGGTTCCAGCGGTGATGGAACAGTTTGGCCTGTCCCACGGGCAGCTGGGTGCATTGTTGTTGGCGATGGCGGCGGGCGCCGTCTGTTCCTTTCCCTTTGCAGGAAAATTTGTTGATCACCTGGGGGCCGCCCGGATCACCCGGGTCGTGGCGCTGGTTTATCCGGTGACGCTGATCGTTCTGCCCCTGGCGCCAAATGTCACCGTGCTTGCCGCCTTGCTGTTTGTCTTTGGCGCCGCCCATGGTGCAATGGATGTGGCCATGAACGGGTGGGGGGCTGAAGTCGAACGGCGGTTGGAGCACCGCATCATGTCTTCCCTGCACGCAATGTTCAGTTTTGGGGCCGGGGTGGGCGCGCTCAGCGGCTATATTGCGGTGCAGTTGGAAGCGGGTTTGCTGACCCATTTCCTGATGTCATCGGCGCTGATTTCCGCCATCACACTGTTCCTGGCGGCCATCGACTGGACGTCGGATACCACGACGCAGAAAAGCGGGACCGTCTTTGCCTTTCCAAGCGGACCGCTTCTGCTGGTGGGTCTGGTGGCGTTTTGCTCCTCCCTGGGTGAGGGCGCCATGGCGGACTGGAGTGCCGTCTATCTGCGCGATATCGTTCTGGCCGATGAGGGAACGGCCGCACTGGGCTATGCAGCTTTTTCAGTTTCAATGGTGGTGATGCGCCTGCTTGGTGACAGGGTTACAACGCTGGTCGGCCCCGTGCGCTCGGCGCGGATGGGCGGTTTGATTGCAGCAGCCGGCATTCTGTTGGCGATCCTGTTCCCGTCGGTCTCAACCGCTTTGACCGGGTTTGCCATGCTGGGCATTGGCTATGCCGTGATCATGCCGCTCGCCTTCAGCCGTGCAGCCAACGACCCCAACGTGCCACCGGGGCAGGCGATTTCTAGCGTTGCAACTCTGGGCTATGGCGGCATGCTGCTTGGTCCGCCGATCATTGGCTTTATTGCCGGCGTCACCGATCTGCAAATCGGGTTTGCTCTGCTGGCCGTTCTGGCAGGCGTGATTATCGCCGTTGCCTCTTCGTTGAAGTGAGCGGCTGCGCAACCCATTGATTTCTGCCCTTGCAGATAACGGTGGCATTGTTATCAAAATAGCGCATTGTATTGAGGCCCATTGGACTTTCGATGGCTTTGGAAGAACCCCTGCATCTGGATCAAGACATGGCTGCAAAACACGTTGTTTATCACATCCAGGTTTGCCCGTTTTCTCAAAGGCTGGAAATCCTGCTCGCCCTGAGGGGGATGGAAGACGCCGTTGAATTCCGGGTCGTTGACATCACCAGGCCACGGGACCCGCAGCTTTTGGAAAAGATGGCCGGAACAACGGCGCTGCCGGTTCTGGAAACACCCGAAGGGGACATGATCAAGGAAAGCCTGGTCATTCTGCGCTATCTTGATGAAGTGTTGGATGGGCCAACCTTGCGCAGCCAGGACCCGAAAAGACATGCGGTGGAATCGATGCTGATCGGATGGGAGTCATCCTTCACCATGACCGGCTATTTCTACGTGATGAACCAGGACCCTGATCAGCGCGATGAGCACCGCGAAAAACTGTTAAAGCTCTATCGCGATATCAATGATTTCCTGCTGCAGCATAATCCCGAAGGGCCTTTTTTGTTTGAAGATTTCGGGCTGGCAGAGGCGGTCTATACACCGATGTTCAAGCGGTTCTGGTTTCTCGATTATTTTGAAGGCTTTCAGCTTCCTGACGATGCTGCCTATGACCGGGTGCGGTTGTGGCGTGAGGCCTGCATGGCGCATCCCGCCACAGCGCAGGTCAGCGAAGAGGAGATCGTCAAACTCTACTATGATTACGCGTTGGGGGCGGGCAATGGAGCGCTGCTCGAGGGCAGGAAGGTTTCCAGTTTCACCTTCGAGCCGAAATGGCAGGATCGACCGATGCCCCCGCGCGACAAATATGCGGGTACGGCATCAGATGCGGAACTGGGGCTTGGCTGATAATTTGATGGTGCTGATCGCTGGAAGTGCACTTGCTGCCAATGTTTGGAGGGGCTGATGATGAGGCTGAGCAAAGATCAGAAAGACGCGTTCGCCGGCGATGGCGCCATTGTAGCGGAAAATGCAGTTTCGGCGGATCAACTGAAAAGACTGCGTTTTGAGTTTTCGCGCTGGGTAGACGAAAGCCGGTCGCAGACTGCCGCCTATGGTCAAATCTGTGACGGGCGCCCGCGGTTCGATCTGGAAAGCGACCACAGTGCCGAACGGCCATCCCTGCGCCGCGTTGCATCGCCAACCGATATTTCCGAAACCTGCGCCGAAGTGGCGTTCAACAGCGCCATGACAGACATGGCAGCCGAGTTGCTCGGGCCTGACGTCCGGTTCCACCACGCGAAGATCAACTCCAAATTGCCGCGCACAACAACCGTCGTGAAGTGGCATCAGGACTTTCCCTTCGACCCCCACAGCAATGACGACACCCTGACGGCTTTGCTGTTTCTGGATGATGTGACACTGGAAAATGGGCCGCTGATGATTGCCCCGGGGACCCATAAGGGCGCGATACATTCCCACTATCAAGGCGGGGTGTTTACCGGTGCCGTGTCGCCCGAGATTTCCGCCGAATTTGAAGCCGATGCGGTGGCCTGTACCGGGCCTGCAGGTGCGGTCTGTCTGATGCATTCGCGTGTCGCCCACGCCTCAACTGCCAATGATTCTGAGGCACCACGCACGTTGTTTATCGTTACCTATGCGGCGGCAGACGCAGCGCCGCTGTCACCCATCGCGGTGCCCAGCCCGCATGCGGGCCGCATCGTGCGCGGAAAGGAGCCGGGAAAAATCAGGTCGATGGGTTTTGAAATCGAGACACCCGCGATTCCCAAAGGGGCGTCCTTTTTCGTTCAACAGGCCGGCGAGGACGACGGTCAGGACTGAAAATGGCGGGGAATTATGTTCTCGCGGGATTTGGATTTGCGCGGGGTTTGAGTTTGCGGAGGTTTTTGATTTGCGCGAGGTTTGAGTTTGCGCTCACGCTGTCGGCCTTCGGCCTTCGCTCCGCGGGGGCGGTCCTGACCGGACCGGGCGGCTCTTCGCCGCCTTGATACGGAGAGATTTGTGCGAGGGGGAAGTATGTTTTCGCTCACGCTGTCGGGCGTTGCCACTTAGGTGGCTGCGCCCTTCGCTCCGCGGGGGCGGTCCTGACCGGACCGGGCGGCTCTTCGCCGCCTTGCCGCCTGATACGGAGAGATTTGTTTCTGGAAGAGTCGCCGCACGGCCTGTTCCCATGCCCGCGCTCTCTCCGTAGAGACAGCGAAGAGCTGTCCGGCGCTACTGCGCCGCCCCCGCGGAGCGGCGACATAGTCGCCTGCGTGAGCGAGAACCCAAACCCTGTGAGAACACAAACCCATCACAAACATCACCGGTTCACCACCAGGTTCTGGAATTCATCTGCCATCTGCGATAATCCTCAAATCCAGTTCAAACGGGGGATTCTCCA
>CAJQPW010000254.1 GCA_905480295.1 uncultured Rhizobiaceae group bacterium
TCCTGAATGGAAACGCTGGTCGCCGATCCTTCTCCGCCCTGAAGGGCTGTACGCCACGCGCCCTGCCGATGGTGGCAACAAGGCTGCCAAGCTCAAGGTTATCTGCAAGGCACTCCGAACTGCAAAGCGAGTTTGGCTCGCCACCGACTGCGACCGTGAAGGCCAGCTGATCGGCCAGGAAATACTCGAGCATTACAAATACCGAGGCGAGGTCATGCGAGTGCTGTTCACAGCGCAGGATTCGCAGACAATCCGGGACGCATTTGGTCACGCAAAACCCAATTCGGAATATTCCCGCCTCTACGCCGCGGCAGTAGCACGTCGTCAGGCTGACCAGATTTACAACCTCTCCCTCACTCGCACTGCGACGGTCATTCTCGGGCAGGGTGCGCGCGGCGTGATCGGAGTTGGCCGGGTGAAGACGCCGACGCTGGCAATTGTGTGCAAGCGCGAGCTGGAAATCCGGGACTTCGTGCCGGCCAGGTATTTTGAGATTGTAACCACCGCCAAAGTACCCACTGGTGAATTCCAGATGCGGCACGCTCCGCGGGATAGAATCCTCAAGCGCGAGAACGCTGACATCGTCGTCAATGCAGCTGAAGGTTTTCAGGGGCCTCTGGGCGTGCGCGTCGAGGACAAGAAGCAGGGTCCGCCCAAACTGCACGATCTCCCCTCGCTGCAAAAACTCTGCTCATCTAGGTTCGGTTGGTCTGCAGCAAAGACCCTCAAAGTCGCTCAGGAACTCTATGACGGCCAGGGCAAGAAGGTCATCACTTATCCCCGCGCCGAGGTACGCTATCTGCCGGAGACCCTGATCCCGGATGCACCGAAAATCGTGGCCGGTCTTATGGTGGGGCAATCGTTCAAAGAAATCCCGGTGCCAACGCAACCCGTTATCCGCAAGGGCGCGCGCGGCTCATTCCATGACAAGGGGCTCGAGGGCGCCAGCCATCACGCCGTTATACCGAACGTCAATACCGTCGATAAACTGCGTGACGTCTGGCCGCGACTTTCGAATGATGAAAAGAAGCTGTTCGACGTGATCGCGCGAGCCTATCTTGCCTCGGTCATGTCGGACTTCCGTTATCGGCAGACGACCGCAACACTCGACGTTCAGGGTTTTCCGTTTAAGGCTTCAGGCCGTCAACCGATTGATCTTGGCTGGCGGGCGGCATTCCCGGAATGGACACCGGCTAATGAAAAGGGTGATGATGCTCAATTGCTCCCGGTAATGAAGCACGGCGAGGTCGCTCAACTGAAAAACTCCAAGGTCGAAGACAAGGAAACCCGCCCGCCTCCACGTTACAACGAGGGCACACTGATTGAGATGATGCAGAATGCCTGGCGCTTTGTAGAAGACGAAACGCTTCGCGATCGCCTGAAAGAAGCTAAAGGGATCGGCACGCCTGCAACGCGGGCAGAAATCATCGGTGGTCTCAAGCGCCAGGACTTCCTGATGGCGCAGGGCAAGAACATCGTCCCGACCGACACCGGACTGAAACTGTTTGGTGTGCTCAAGAATGCCGATCCTGCACTGGTGGATCCAGGTGTCACCGCGCAACTCGAATTTCTGCTCGACGATGTCGTGATTGGTAAGCAGGAGATGATCGGCGCTATTGATGCCGTATGCGACGTTGCCCAGCGCATCATCGGTAAGTTGAAGCACGGCGCGCCGGTTGGTGGAGCGTTAGTTTTTGGTCCCGGATTTGGAGGTGCCGATGGCAGCCGTCCGCCCACTCCTGCTATGAAGCGTTTTGCGAAGGCCCTCTCACGTCAGAAAAGTATCAGCTTGCCGGCGGGATACACAAAGTCTGGCGCAATATGCCGGGCGTTTCTTCAGCAACACGCACCCCGGAAATCTGGTGAGCCAACAGTTGGAAAGCTGTCGTCATCGCCAGGGGAGTCCGCGGTGATGGAGCCGACTGAGAGTGCTGTACCGGTCAAGTCGCGTGCCAAGCGTGGTAGCAACACAGCCAAATTGACTGCAGAGGAATCTGGCAGGCCTGCTAAACGCGCGCTGAAGACGAATGTCGCAAAGATCTCCACTACTGGTGATCAATCAACTTCGTCCCAGAAATCTGCGACAGTAAATACGCCACTGCAGATTCCTTACGGCAACAAGGAAGTCGCACAGAAACTCGGTGCTCGCTATGCTGCTGGTGGCTGGTACGCGCCGCCGGGTGTTGATCTTGCAACCTTCCGCGCGCAGGGATGGCTTTAGTACTTTCAGATCTCTAACTTCTCATCGAGTATGGGAATGGATAGTAGGGTAACCAAGATGATTGGCGATAGAATTCAGCCGTTTTTAGGAAGATTTTGCGGACCCGTATTTTGGGCTTCAACGCTGGGAAAATAACCTGATCGGCTTTCACCAGAGCCAGATCAACGCCCGTTCCTTTTCAGCAAGGGCAGCGTACAGGTGCAACATGAACGGGTCGGCATCGGCTCCCAGCTCCGTGACGATGAACGGAAACTTCTGCGTCATCAGCGTGGCAACGAAGGCAACGTCACGACTTAGGCGGTCCAGCTTGGAAACAATCACCGGTATAGGGTCGTTCTTGCCACGGGCGGTTTCCAGCGCATCGCGCAGCACGGAGCGGCGGTCTAGGGCATCGGCGCCCTTGCCGGTTTCCACTTCAACGAACTCCTCGACGATCTCGCTCAGCCTTCGGATCTGGGTGTTTTTCGGTCCGAACGAACCAGCCATTGCCAGTCAGCGGGCGCCATTCTGTTGAGTAGTACTCTAATCCAAGAGATTTCACTTTACTGCGAAATAGCGCCTTTGCATGCATCTCAACGGCCTGTGGCGGTGCCTGCGTGCGGCCGATCACAATCAGCAGGTCGATGTCTCCCCATTCGTCGACACCGCGAATGTTGTTGAAGTGGGCAGTGTGTAGCCTCAGCAGGTCGTGCTAAAGGCAGTGCCACCGAACTGCGACATCCACCTGTCTGACCTCGAAAACCAACCGGCAGGTGCCCTAAGGGGCCTCAGTCATCTTGGCTACCTTTGCCAACGATCTGAAGCAATTGCAATGCCCAAGCATCCAACGCGCGGCGTTTCTCAGGCAGGTATTCATTACGGTCATAGACACTGGTCACTGCAGCGCCGTTGCCCGTGTCGCTGGAGTGGTTCAACACTTGGGAGACAATGAAACGAGAGAATCCTAGTTCTTCACCAGTTAGATTGGTGGCCCCGGTTCGACGTAAATCGTGGGGCCGTATATCTCCCATGTTTAAAGCCTTTTTCATACGAATGAACGCTCGTGTCAGTGCCTGAGGTTTGATCGGCTGATCTGAATTTCGAGGCGATGGGAACACATAATCACTTTCCGCGTTTCTTACTGACAAGGCCAGATCAATCAGTTCCAGCGCCAGTGGCGATAGCGGCACGACATGCGCGCGTCTGTTCTTTGTTCGCTCAGGTGGCAACAGCCAAAGGCGTTTCTCGCGATCTATTTCAGACAACGCCATTCCAGTGACTTCAGCGCGACGCTGGAGTGTTACCATTGCCAGAAGAACTGAATAGGCAACGCTTGACGATATGGGTGCGCCATCCACCTGCACTGGAGGTGTCAGCGTCCACCAGATGGTTTTCAACTCCGCGTCAGACAAAACCCGTGCACGGGGCGCATGAGCGGCAACAGTGACATGCTGACATGGATTGACCTTGTCTGTGATGTCCTGCCGCTGTGCAAAGGCAAAAATACCATGCAGTATCACACGGCACTGCCGCGCAGCGCTCTTGGAGTGTTTATCCGCCAAGTCATTAACGAAGGCCTGAATGGTAGCGCGGGACAGGTCAGCCAGTTTGCGCTTTCCAAGTGTTGGTAGAATGTGCTTGTTGAAATATAGTGTTTCGTTATTCAGCGTTGTTTCTCGTTTTGGAGCCTTCGCATTGGGCTTGTGCCTTCCGGCCCTGCATTCATCGAAATACCATTCACCAACATCGCCCACGGTTTCCTTTCCATGGGCTTCCTTGGCGGCTTCCCGAGCTGTCGCCAAATCCAGTGCAGGGTCTCCGTCTGATGCCACGCTTGCACGGTGAGCAACAACCTGTCTGCGAGCTTCAGCCAGCGATACGTCCTGTAACTTGCCAATCGATACACGCTTTTGGTGTCCGGCAAGGTTGCGATAGCGGAATGTCCACGACTTAATCCCGGCGGGCGTCAC
>CAJQPW010000255.1 GCA_905480295.1 uncultured Rhizobiaceae group bacterium
TGTCGATTCAAACAACCGGGCACTGACTTCCCCATCGCCCCAGAGCGGCACCTCATAGCCCAGGCTGGCAACCATGGAGGTGCTGGTGTTGGTGAGTAGAAGATCACCGTCGCTGAAAATCTGTTTTTTATCCGCCAGCGGCAGGTAGCCATTGGCACGGATATCAAAGCGCTCTGTCAGTATCTCCCCACCCAGAGTCACCTGGTCGTAATAATCGTCCGATTGAGAATAACGGCCATCATAGGAGAGGAATCCGCCGAGGATCACATCATCCGCCACATGGCGCAGTCCGAAGGCAAAATTGCCTTCCCTGGCATCGGGATCGGTGAAGAAACGGCCATCCATCTGGGTAACGAACAGCGTATCCATGTCCTGACTGAGGGGTGCGAACACAGACGTCTCCAACCGTGACGAGCCATCGTCACGATCACCGGCGACACCACCAATCTCGATCCAAGGGCGAACATTGAGCGAACCGGTGGTGGCATCCGATTCATCCCCGGCAAATGAGGGAGCGGACGGTCCGATCACTGTCAGCACCATCACCGCGACCACTAGCGCAGCGCTGCACGGAGGCACGAACCGCGCATTCAAACGCCGCAATGTGGAATAACCAACAAGCGCCACTTGCTCGATCAAAGGGATGGTCTGGCATCAAGTGCACCAATCGCATTTTAACACGGATAAGATGCAAAAGTACTTCTTTTAACTGCCTGTTCCCATTGTGCAAATATTGTTCTATTTGCCGATGCCCGCAGCACCTGTGTGCACAAAGGCCGAACTTTCCGCCAATGACGCCGTCCTGCTACTCGGTTTTGGGCAGGCTGGAAAGCAGGTTGTGCAGAGTCTCAAGCGTGGAAACATCGGCCACGCCATCAACCCTTTCCTGCCTGAAATGGCGTTGAAACGCGGTCACAACCTCGCGGGTTTTGCGACAAAATCGGCCACTGATTTCCAGATCATAACCATATAATGACAACATCGACTGGATGGCTTCTACCGGTTCTCCATTGTCGCCCTGTTGAAAATACCGACCGGAGCGGATCACGGCGGGTAGCACCCAATGTCCTATCCCCTGCTGGGCCAGCCATGCCCAGTCAAAGTGCTCCCCCGGATCGCTCTTGCGTTCCGGCGCTATGTCGGAATGGGCCAGAACCTGTTGTGGCGCAATCGGATAGCGGCTCAGTATGTCCTGGCACAACCGCGCCACCGACTCCATCTGCACCTGCGGATAGGGCGGCAGATCCGCCGGATGCCCCCCATTGACGATCTCAATACCAATCGAACGAGAGTTGGTGTCAGTCTGCCCCTGCCAGGCGCCAAAGCCCGCATGGAATGCCCTTTTTTCCTCACTGACCATCTGAACAATGCGTCCGCTTTCGTAGATCAGATAGTGGCATGAAACACCGCTTTCTGCGCCGCAGAGCCAGTTCACCGCTGATTCTGCATCATCCATGCCGGTATAGTGCAGCAGCAAAATATCCGGGACGAAAAAACCGCTTTGCTCCTCAAATTTCCGTTCGCCGAAACTGACGGCGGCACGAACATCATCGACAAACGATGAATCGGCAGGAAAACTCAAGTGACGCCAACCGGTTGGCGGGACGCATGCATGGCTTCAATCGCTTCCCAGGCAGTGTTGAATGCAGCCAGGCGATCGGTAGCAATGACGATAAATTCAGACGGAATTCCCCGTGCGATCAACCGGTCGGGATGACTTTCTGACACGCGCTTGCGATAATGCCGTTTCAATTTGTCATAATCCCAGTCCGGGTCGGCGTCCAGAATCGTATAGGGATTGGCTTTTCCCGGGAACATGTGACGCATCTTAATGCGCTCATAGGCTGTGTCCTGAAATCCAAACAACGCTGCGACTTCCTCCAGAAACAGGGCTTCGTTTTCGTGAATCACCCCATCTGCCTTGGCGATGTGAAACAATGCATCAAGCACGTCCTGCAGCACTTCCTTGTCGGCAGGGTCATCGCCAGGAAACAGAGACTTAACCCGGGCTCCATAGGCGTCGAACCCGGCAACATCCTGCTTTGCCAGATTGTACAGCCGGGCAACGTTTTTCAATTCTTTGGCAGGAACCTTGAACACTTCTCGAAAAGCGTTGACCTCATCTTCTGTCACAACCCCGTCGGCTTTCGCCATTTTCGCAGACAACGCAATCAAGGCGACTGAGAACCCAACCCGCCTGCGGGTTTCAATGTTGCCGGAAAAAACCGTGCGGACGCCCTCCAGCACGGTGCAAAGAGCATCGGCAGTCACGGTGGCAAGGTATTTGCTGATATCTGTCCAAATCGACATGGCCCCATAATAGGGGGTAATAACCCCGCTGGCGAGTGAATTTCCTGTCATAAAGCCGTGCAAAAAACAGGCATCGGCAAGTTCTTGCCGTTGCGGACCGGAGCTGCCAATTCTTCAGTCTTGATTGCTGTATTGCTCGTTTGAAATCGCAATAAATCGGTTTCAGCGTCTGGAGCGCGCTGATATAGGATTGCCATGACTTCCACGACACCTTCACCGCTGCCCACTAATCCCGCGCCTTGCGATGAGCAAAAACAACAGGTTAAAAACGCCCGCTGGGGGCTCGTGCTCGGCCTGATCGGTGTGTTGACCTTCGCTGGCAGCCTGCCGGCAACGCGCATCGCCGTTGCCGGATTCAATGCGGGTTTTCTGACGTTCGGACGGGCGCTGTTTGCGACCTTTGCAGCGATCTTGTGCCTTTTGTACATGAAAAAGAAATTCCCCCGTCAGCACTTATGGCCTTTGCTGTTTGCAGGGATAACTTTGATATTTGGCTTTCCGGGTTTCATGACCCTGGCCATGGTGACGGTTCCCGCGTCTCATGGGGGCGTCGTTTTGGGCATATTGCCGTTGGCAACGGCAATTTTTGCCACAATTCTGGCCGGGGAACGGCCTTCCCCACTGTTTTGGCTGTGCGGCATTGCTGGTGCCGTACTCATCGTTACGTTTGCTTTGCGAGACGGAAACTGGGGGTTGGAAATGGGAGATTTATGGTTGCTGATAGCAGGCATTATGGCTTCATCGGGCTATGTGGTCTCGGGAAAACTCAGTCATCACATGCCGGGGTGGGAAGTGATCTGCTGGGCATTGATATTATTTTTGCCAGTCTCGGCACTGGGCTCCGTGATATTCTGGCAAAACGATTACTGGACCAGCCCTCCTCCACCCCCGCAGCTATGGGCCTTCGCCTATGTCAGTTTCGGCTCCATGTTTTTGGGCTTTTTTGCCTGGAATACCGGCCTGCGCCTGGGTGGAATCGCCAAGGTCGGTCAATTACAGCTTTTCCAAACCTTCTTTACGCTGGGCATTGCGGCTCTCTTTGTCGGTGAAACGATCAGTCTGGAGACTGTGGGTTTTGCAGCCGCAGTATTGTTGGTCGTATTGGTTGGCAGAAAAGCACAGGTGGCAAGATGAGCGACAAGAAGGACTCCAAACAACACGGCATCGACAAATATCATGGATTTGACCCAAAGACGGTCAGCGCTGACCACCTAAAAACCATCTATGCGGATTGGGCGGCGCTCTATGACGACGACAATGACAACAAACTTGGCACGGTGTCACAACCCCACACGGTGGCGATGCTGAGGCGTCATTGCCCTGATCGTGGAATCACCATTATGGATGTCGGGTGCGGCACCGGCCTGGTTGGTCAATTTTTACAACAGGCCGGGTTTACCACCTATGATGGCACGGATATCTCGCCTGATATGATGGAACATGCCGGCAGCCGGGGATACAGGAAGCTGATTGCACTTGATCCGGGGCAGCCTATCAATGTTGCCGATAGCTCTTATGACGTCACGCTGTGCGTTGGTGTATTCACCCATGGCCATTTGGGGCCGGAGGGATTTGAAGAATTGCAGCGTATCACCCGGTCGGGTGGATTGATCTGCTTTACGGTCAATGAAGGCATCTGGGATGCCGGGGGGTTCTCACAGGCAATCAGCACCAAGGTCGATCGCGGCCAATGGGAAATTCTGGAGCAGACCAAGCAAGACTACATGGTTCAGGAAAAGGTTGAAGCCTGGTACCTGACCGTCCGCAAAACAGGCTGATCAGTCTATCTTTTGGCCTTGTTGAATTCCCGCATACGGGCCAACACGTCAACTCCAAGCTGATGATAGACATCCAGCAGGTCCACCAGCACCCAGTTTTCCCTGATCAGTCCGTTTTCACAGCGCCAGAAGTCGAGGCTACGCATTGTTATGCGCTTGTTAACAGGGGGAATTCCCAAAAACCCGTCACCATCGAGGGTCATATGCATGCCCGGCCAAGCGGTGAAGCCGACAAAATCACCGTCACCAAACAGGTTGCCCTTGCCGAGTGTGCCAACCCGGTCCGGCATCCCATTAAGAAATGGTATCTGGTGCCAGTTGCGGAAACCGTCAATTCCCCGCGACGTTCCAATACCGGACGGCCCATACCAGGAAAATTTAGGGTGCCAGTATTTTTCCAACTGCATGGCTGCCACCCCACCGCTGGCATAGTTCCCCAATCCGGCAAGCATATCGG
>CAJQPW010000256.1 GCA_905480295.1 uncultured Rhizobiaceae group bacterium
GTATTTTTACGCCGTCCGATATCGCTGAAATTCATGCCTACGAGATCTTTATTTGCATCTGATTGCATAAGAACGATCTTGTCCCATCCATCGGAGTTCACCAGGCGCCACATAGGTCGCGGATTGCGTTTGATTTTTTCACGCGTGGCCTTGTCGCCAAGACGTTCCCGAACTTTTTCAACGCCACCCTCCTGTGCCCATTGCGGCAGGATCGCCATCACCCGCGTATGAGACCAGTCGTGCGGTATGACATCAAAAGCAACATCCACACCGTGGCCTCGGGCCTGCTCGCACATGTCGATTGCATGTTGCATGGCATATTCCGGTGCGCCGAATTTAGGCTGGATGTGAGAGATTTGCAGGCGTGCGCCGGCAGCACGGGCGGTAGCTAAGGCTTCACCAAAACCCAGATCATAAAACAGGTCCCGGTTCCGTACATGGGTGGCATAAAGCACGTCATGTTTTGCAGCGACTTTAGCCATGTCCGCCAGCTGATCAGGGCTGGCAAGGCTTCCCGGCCAATATTCCAGTCCGGTTGAGAAGCCATAGGCTCCGCCTTCTATGCTTTCTTCAAGCAGCCCTACCATCGCATCCATTTCGTCTTCGTCCGCAGGCCGCAGAGCATCTCCAACAATCGCGCGATGAATGGTGCCGTGACCAACAAAGGCTGCCACGTTCACGCCAAGCGGTGTTTTGTCGAGATGGTCAAGATATTCACCAAACGAGCGCCAATCCGTATCAACCGCACCGTCAACAAACCCGGGTGACATAAGGGCGATATCTGCATTTGAAGTGGCCGGGGCGCAGGAAACACCGCACTGGCCAATCACTTCAGTTGTCACACCCTGATGGACCTGGCTTTCCGCCCGCCCGTTAGCGGCCAAAGTGAAGTCGGAATGGGTATGCAAATCAACAAAACCGGGAGAGACTGCTAGGCCCGACGCGTCAAGAACATGCTTCGCCTCACCATCAATCGCGCCAATTTCTGCGATCACGCCATCCTTAACTCCAATATTCGCAGAGAACGGATTGCCACCTAAACCATCGTAAATGTCACCGCCCGTGATTAGAACATCCAGCATGGATTGCCTCTCTCATGATTGCCGGGGCCTCATTTGCAATTTTGCTGCAATACCCCGGATTCCGGTTGTTGGCCGAAGCCTGATGTTAACTCGGAGAATGCAATTCTTGCAACCGGGGAGTATCTCGATCACAGTGGATTCAGACGTTCAATTGGGATGTTTGACCAATCCCCTTCGCCGGTTGACCACAGAGGAAAGATGCACAAGGAGAAACAGTGCCGGAATGACGTCACGATCATCGGTGCCGGGATTATTGGTGTTTGTTGCGCGCTTTCGCTTCAGGAACGTGGGTATGCTGTCACACTCATTGACCGCTCGAAACCTGGTGAAGCGACCAGTTTCGGCAATGCCGGCGTGATCTCACCATGGTCATGTGTTCCACAGTGTTTACCGGGCGTATGGAAGAATGTGCCGGGCTGGCTGCTGGACAAGGACGGCCCGATCAGCTTCCGGTTTCGGGAGCTTCCCACTCTTTTGCCGTGGCTTTGGAGATTCTTCGCCAACGGAAAACCAAAAAAGGTCAATGATATTGCCGATATGATGGACCGGTTGATGATCGACAATATCCCGGCCTACCAGCATCATCTAAAAGGAACCGGATCTGAAAATCTGCTGGTCGACAGCCACTACGTCAATGTATTCAGGGGAGCAACCAAACCGAACCTGAATGATCTGGCGTGGAAACTTCGTTGTGATCGCAACGCACCGGTTCACATCGTTGAACGGCCGGAACTTCTGGAACTGGAGCCTGCTCTGTCGGACGATTGCCACAGCGCTGTGATTATTGAAGGACAGGCCCGTGCCGTTCATCCTGGCGACCTTTGCAAAGCACTCGCTGACAAGTTTTCGGCTAACGGAGGAGCAATCGTTAGAGCGGAAATTAGATCATTGGAGGCGAATTGGGACGGAACGTATACGCTTCACTGTGACACACAGCCCCGCCAATGCAAAAAAATGGTTCTTGCTGCGGGTGTGTGGTCGATGGACCTGCTGCGATCATTGGGGGTGAAATTACCAATGATTTCAGAACGCGGCTATCATGTTGAGTTCGCCAACCCCAATGTGACCTTGAACAACTCTGTCATGGACGTAGCCGGAAAATTTGTTGTCAGCTCTATGAGCAGTGGCGTCAGAACAGCTGGCACGACGGAATTTGCTGCGGCCGATGCGCCGCCCGACTATGCCCGTGCCCACAGTCTCGAACGGTTGACAAAAAGTCTGTTGCCTGACCTCAACACCAGCGAGACAAACTACTGGATGGGCGTCCGCCCGTCATTCCCGGACAGTCTCCCGGCAATCGGTTCACTTCCCGGTTTCAACAACCTATTCGCCGCGTTCGGGCACAGTCACTATGGTATGGGCATGGCACCGGCAACAGGCAAAATCATTGCGGGTCTCGTTTCTGGAGAAGCGCCCAATGCGAGCCTTGACATGATCAAGCCGGACCGGAAGTTTTAATTTGAATTGCCATTCGGCCAGCCCGGCAAACAAGCCGAGAAGATAGGAGTCTCAGACCATGTTCGACGTTATTTTGAAAGGTGGTGAAATCAATGATGGATCAGGTGCCGACGGCTATACAGGGGACGTGGCCATCAAGGGCGGAATTATTGCTGAGGTGGGAGAAGTCGATGCAACATATGC
>CAJQPW010000257.1 GCA_905480295.1 uncultured Rhizobiaceae group bacterium
CCACGCACAACCCTCTCCGTACCAAGGCGGCGAAGAGCCGCACGGTCCGGCCAGGACCGCCCCCGCGGAGCGCAGGGCGCAGCCCGACAGCGTGAGCGAAAATCTAAACCCGAGCGAAAACAAAACCCGAGGAAGAACAAAACCCACGCAAATCAAACCCCGCGCAAATCTACCCCCCGCAAACCCAAATCCCGGGCGGGTGTCAGACTTCCCTTTCGTCGAAATAGCGCTGCAGTGCTTCAACTTCGCTCTTGCTGGCCTTGATGCCGAGCTTGCTGCGCCGAAACAAAACGTCCTCTGCGCTTCGGGCCCATTCACATGACTCGAGATAATCGACTTCCCGCTGATATAAGTTCACGGCAAAGCGTTTCCCCAAATCGTCAATGCTGTTGCAGTCAGCGAGGATCTGCAGGGCGCGGGTGCCGTAGGCCCGGACCAACCGGCTCGCATGGCCGGGTTCGATAAACGGGTAGTCGGAGACGATCTGTTCTGCCAGACCATCGCGGTCTGAGATGGCGAAATCACCCCCGGGCAGGGTCGAGTTTTCAGTCCAGGCTTTGCCCTTTTTGCCAATGCTGGATTCAATTTCTTCCATCATCGCTTCCGCCAGCTTCCGGTAGGTCGTGATCTTGCCACCAAAAACATCGATCAGCGTGCCCGCGCCTGACGCGGGGTCCTTGCGCAGAACATAATCGCGCGTTGCCTCCTGGGCAGCGCTTGCACCATCATCATAGAGCGGGCGCACACCGGAATAGGTCCACACGACATCCTGTTCCTGCACCGGTTCGTTGAAATACGCGCTGGCCATTTCACACAGGTAGGAAATCTCTTCTGCCGTGATCTGCGGCTTGCCATCAATCGCACCATGTTCAACGTCGGTGGTCCCGATCAGCGTGTAATCCTGTTCATAGGGGATGGCAAAGATGATACGGTCATCAGCATTTTGGAAAATATAACATTTTTCATGCTCAAACTTTTTTGCCACCACGATGTGACTGCCGCGCACCAGGCGCACATTGGACGCATCATTCTTGCCGAAAACGGTTTTCAGGACTTCATCGACCCATGGGCCAGCCGCATTGACGATCAACCGCGCGGATACGTTTTCGGTTTCACCCGTGGTCTTATCCTGCAGACCAACCTGCCAGAGCCCATCGACCCACTTGGCGGAAACAGCCGCCGTGCGGGTGCGGATATCAGCACCGCGCTCTGCCGCATCCATGGCATTGAGCACGACGAAGCGCGAATCTTCGACCCAGCAATCGGAATATTCAAAGCCGGTTGAATAGTCATTTTTCAGCGGTGCGCCTTCCGGTCCATCGGTCAGGTTCACCCGTTTTGACGCCGGCAATAATTTGCGCCCGCCCAGATGGTCGTAAAAAAACAAACCCAGCCGCAACAGCCATTGCGGGCGCAGCCCCTTGTGGTGGGGCAGGACAAACCGCAGGGGCCAGACGATGTGCGGTGCCATGCGCCAAAGAACTTCCCGTTCCTTCAACGCCTCGCGCACCAGCCGGAATTTATAATGTTCCAGGTATCGAAGCCCACCATGAATCAATTTGGTTGAAGCTGATGACGTGCCGCCTCCAAGATCATTGGATTCGCACAGCAGCACGGAATATCCGCGGCCCACAGCATCTCGAGCAATCCCACACCCATTGATTCCACCGCCGATGATCAGGACATCGAAAGGTTGATTGATTTTGTCCTGCATCAGTCCGCCTGGCTCGTATTCGTGGTTGAAAAGTCGTTGTCTGCCGTTGCGTCGCTGTCGGCGATCTCCAGTTGCACACCGGAAGCTGAGCACAGATCGACAATCTCTTTGGGCGGCGCTGTATCGGTGACGAATATGTCGATATCCGAAAGATGGCCGATCTGAACCGGCGCGCGCCTTTCAAACTTGGTCGAATCCGCCACAAGAATGCGTTTGCGCGCATGTTTGAGAATGGTCTGCGCGATGCGGACTTCGCGATAGTCATAATCCAGCAATGCGCCGGTTTCATCAATCGCCGAAGACCCGATTACCGCGTAATCGACCTTAAATTGCTCGATCACATCAACCGCTGCAGCCCCGATAATGCCCAGATCGCTTTTACGCACCATGCCACCGGTGACCACCACTTCAATGTCCGGCGAACCGGACAATATATAGGCAACATTGAGATTATTGGTGACCACCATCAAGCCGGAATGACGCAACAGTGCTTTCGCCACGAGTTCCGTTGTGGTGCCGATGTTCATGATCAGCGAACAATCGTTGGGAACAATCGCCGCTGCCCGCTGCGCGATGCCGGATTTTGCCTGGGTCGCGATCTCCCGCCTGTGGGGATAAGCCAGATTGGCCGTTGAAGAGGGATAGATCGCACCGCCATGCACCCGTTGCAGTAATTCTGAATCACACAGGTCGTTCAAATCCTTGCGGATGGTTTGCGGGGTAACTTCAAAACGATGGGCCAGCCCGTCCACGTCAACGCGACCGGATTCCCGGGCGATTTCCAGAATTTCATTATGTCGGAGATTGAGCGATGGCATGGCATACCCTCCAGTTAATTTCGAATATCTTCGAATTCAGGAAAAAACGCAATAATTTATGCTCATTGACTTTCCTTTTCTTTCGTTTTTTACTGCAGCTGCGGTGCCTGCGACCAACCAAACTCGAGATCGTTCATCTCGAGGCACAAAATCTATCCATTGAAACCCGATCAGGGCGTGCTTCACTGCGCCGATACGGCGTCAAATTTTGCAACAATTCAGGGTTACAGGCCGGGGTTTTGAGCATAAGCTCTGCCCTGACTAAAGGGCGTCATTTCTGACGTGCCGGCGTATCCACTGTCACCGGACAGTGGAATTGCGAGACAGCCAGACGCCTCCATGACAGGACAAGGGTGACGATGATATGAACCGGGACCGCATCTATTTCCTGCTGTTAAACATTGGTCATTTTCTTGACCACCTGTTCATGCTGATTTTTGCCACGGTGGCTGCCCTGGCGCTGTATCGGGAATGGAACATCGGCTATGCGGAATTGCTGGCCTATGCGACCCCCGGATTTTTCGCTTTCGGCCTGTTTTCGCTGCCTGCGGGATGGCTGGCCGACCGGTGGAGCCGCGATGGCATGATGGTGGTCTTTTTCATCGGCATTGGACTGGTATCCGTCGCCACCGGCTTTGCCATGCAACCGATTCAGATCGGCATTGGACTGTTCGCCATCGGCATATTCGGTGCGATCTATCACCCGGTGGGTCTGGCGGTGGTCACGATGAAGTGGAAAAATACGGGCATGCGCATTGCCGCCAACGGGGTTTGGGGCAATCTGGGCGTCGCCAGCGCCGCATTGATTACCGGCTTTATGATCGACAATGGCGGGTGGCGGCTGGCCTTCATCCTGCCCGGCATCCTTTCTGTGTTCGTCGGTCTGGCCTATTTGAAACTCCGGCTTTCAGATATTCGCGAAGAACAAAACCAGTCACCCCCCAAACGGGTGAAATCAGGCGACAAGACTTCTGCAGACTACCGGACCTTGCTCTGGCGTGTATCTGCAATCGTGTTTTTAACAACGGCGGTTTCATCCATCATCTTTCAGTCCACCACCTTCGCGCTTCCGAAAATTTTCGGTGAACGCCTGCAAGGGCTGGCCGCCCAATTTGCCCAATGGGCAAACGGCACGTCGATGGTAGGTGAAGGCGACGTCGCAACCTTTGTCGGCTCACTCGCTTTTATTGTATTTGCCGTTGCCTCGATTGCCCAATTGGTTGTCGGGTCAATGCTGGATCGCTATGGGCCACGCCGGGTGTTCATGACAGTGGCGCTGCTGCAGCTGGTGTTCTTCCTCGCCATGCCCGGGTTAACAGACGGCCCCGCATTTTTAGTTGCCCTTGGGTTCATGCTTGGCGCGTTCGGCCAGATTCCGATCAACGATTACATGATCGGGAAAATGGCAAGCGGCAGCCACCGGGCCCGCATTTATGGCGTGCGTTACGTTATCGCCTTTTCGGTGCTGGCGCTGACCCTGCCCCTGATTGCCTATGTCTATGAGTTCCATGGGTTTGATACACTGTTTTACATTCTGGCCACCGCTGCTCTGGTGATCCTGTGTGCGGTCGCGGCTTTGCCAAAACGTCTGCCAACACCGGATACCGTGCCGCAACCCGCTGAATAGAACCTGCACAGGCACAGCTGCCCCACACCAATCAAGTGCATGCGCCACCGTCGCTTGAGCATTGCAATTGTTGTGTACGCACAAAACTGCGCGTTTGACCGTTGACGGCTTTCAATGTGGAATGGCTGATGCCCCTCTGTACTCGGCCAAAGCCGAAGGTTGGAAACGGAAGAAAAGCCACAACCCATGGATAAGAAGCCAAATTTTCTGTTTTTCATCACCGACCAGCAACGGGCGGACTGGCTCGGCTGTGCCGGTCATCCGGTGGTGAAAACACCACATATCGATGCGATTGCTGCCCGGGGCACCCGCTTTACCGACTTCAACGTTGCAATGCCGGTATGCATGCCCAATCGCGCCAGCCTGCTCACCGGACGCTACCCGTCCGTTCACGGGTTGCGGTACAATGGCTGTTACCTGTCACGCCGGGCCAATACATTTGTCGATGTGCTGAACCAATCGGGATATACCACCGCTGCGATTGGCAAGAGCCATCTTCAGCCCTTCACCGACATTGCACCGATGAAACGAACAGAGTTCCGGAGCGGACCGGTTGCAGACGCCTGGAAAGCAGACGACCAGGATTATACGCTCGAAGAACCGCAACGCTATGAAGAAGACAGACGCGCACCGTTTGACGGCGATTATTATGGCTATCAGCACGTTGATATGGTCACCGGTCACGGTGATCAGGCGGGTGGGCATTACCGTCAATGGTTTCGGGAACACGCGGCTAAGACCGGCAGGGACTGGGCCTGGTATCACGACCCCGAAAATCAGTTGCCGCACAATTATTCGGCGCGTCAAAGCTATCGCACACCGATTCCTGAATCGCTCTATCCGACCTTTTATATCCGCGATCAGGCGCAGCAATTCATTGAAAACCAGCAGGGCAGCGACGCTCCCTTCTTCACCTTCGTCTCTTTCCCCGACCCCCATCATCCGTTCAATCCCCCGGGCCGCTACTGGGACATGTACCAGCCTGACGCATTCGAATTGCCGATACGATACGGCGATCATCGCAAACCGCCGCCACCGCTTGAATATCAGCGCGAACTGATGATGCGGGGTGAATTGCCGGTGGTTGCACAGGCGGCAATAATGGAGGACGAACAGGCAATCCGGGAAAGCTTGGCGCTGACGGCGGGCATGATCACCATGGTCGACGATGCCATTGGGGCGGTAGTGGAAACATTGAAGGAATCCGGTCAGTACGACAGCACGGTGATCTGCTTCAATTCCGATCACGGGGATTATCTGGGAGACAGCGATCTTCTGCTCAAGGGGGCCTGGCCCCGGGATTCCATCAACAGGGTCCCGTTTATCTGGTCCGATCCCGAAGACCGCACCGAACGATGCAGCGATGGACTGGCTTCCACCATCGATATTTCAACAACAATTCTGGACCGCGCCGGCATTGCCCCCTATTTTGGCATGCAGGGCACCAGCCTGTTGCCTGCAATTGCGGGAGAACCGCTGAACCGAGAAAGCCTTCTTATCGAGTTCAATGACAACGGCACCCGCATGGGATTTCCCCAGCCGGCCCGGGTGCGCACCCTGCGCACCAAACATTGGCGGCTCAGCCAATACAAGGACCAGGACTGGGGAGAGCTTTTCGATCTCGACAGCGACCCTGATCAATTGAACAATTTGTGGGATGACCCGGCCCATATTGAAACCCGGGCACAATTGTCCCAGCAACTGCTCGATCATATGATCGGCCAGATGGACGAGAGTCCCCGTTCGATACGATTGGCCTGAACCCCTATGACGCGAAACAAAAAACCTTCCCCTTCAGATGCCCGAATGACCGCAGGTGGCGCGATATTTGCCCGCCTGAAACGGCTGGGCGTTGACTATGTCTTTTGCAATTCGGGAACGGACTTTCCGCCGATTATTGAAGGACTGGCAGAAGCAGCGGCTAAGGACATTGACCTGCCGCAGGCCATCGTCATTCCCCATGAACATGCAGCGCTGGGCATGGCGCATGGCTATTATCAGGCCACCGGAAAAGCACAGGCCGTGATGCTGCACACCAATGTCGGGCTGGCCAATGGTGCTGCAGGTGCCATCAACGCAGCCCATGACAATGTTCCGGTATTGCTGATGTCGGGGCGAACCCCGGTGACCGAGCAGGACCATTTCGGGTCCCGCACCGTACCCATCGGCTGGGGGCAGGAAATGCGCGATCAGACCGCGCTGGTCCGGGAAGCGACGAAGTGGGACTATGAGCTTAAATTCGCCGAACAGATTGTGGAATTGCTGGATCGCGCATCGGCAATTGCAAATTCAACACCGAAAGGCCCGGTCTATCTGAGCCTGCCACGGGAGACCCTTTGCGATGACGTCGATCCGGCATCGCTGGAGGCTGAGCCCTGCATGGCACCGGCAACTTCAGCCGCCCGCAGCAGCGACATTGACCTGTTGGCAAAAATGATTGCTGAAGCACAGAACCCGGTAATATTTTCCCAACGCGGCACCGGCACACAGGCCGGGTTCGAAGCGCTGACCAAGCTGGTGGAAGACTGGGCCCTGCCCGTCAACATGTATTGGGCTCAAAGCCCGGCCATTCCCACTCGACACCCGATGAATGTCGGCGCCGATCCGGCACCCTGGGTGGCGGAAAGCGATCTGATCATCACCATTGATGCGCTGGCCCCGTGGATGCCTGATATTCATAAACCGCAGCCGGGTGCCAAAATCGCCCATATCGGCCCCAACCCGATCTTCTCGCGCACCCCGGTTCGCAATTTTCATTCCCATCTGTCACTCCCCGGTGAAACCACTGAAACCATTCTGGCGCTGGCCGCGGCGCTGGCACCGCTGCGCAAGCAAAATCTCGATCGGATCAACACCCGTTCTGTGGCAATCCAACAACGAACGGCGGCCCGGCATCAGGCCGTTGAAGCGGCTGCGGCGCGGGGAAACAAAGCCCCGATGAGCAAATTATGGGTGTCGAAATGTGTCAGCGAAGCCATCGGGCGATCAGGCAAAAAGGCCAGCATCACGTCGGAATTGGGATGTCCGCTCGACCCCATCAATATCGACCATTTCAACGGGTATCGACAGGAACCGCATTCCGGTGGCCTCGGTTATGGCCTGCCGGCTGCACTGGGCATACAGCTTGCTGAACCTGAAACTCTGGTCTTTGCCACCATGGGTGACGGCAGCTACATATTCGCCAACCCCACAGCATGTCACCAGATCGCCGAGGCCCTGCACCTGCCGGTGATAACCTGCGTCTTAAACAACGAAGAATGGGGTGCGGTTCGCCATTCCGTCACCGGGCTTTACCCCGATGGATATGCAGCCAAGGCAAACACCATGCCGCTGACGGCCCTCACCCCGTCTCCCGACTTTACAAAAACGGCACAGGCCAGCCGCGCCCACGTGGAAACCGTGGTTGATGGTAAGGACCTGCCTGCGGCCCTCGACCGGGCGATTGAGGTCGCGACCAAGGAACGGCGCCAGGTGCTGCTGGACATCAAGATCGACAGCGAAAAGACCTGAACAGGCGGCAAGGAAGGCTCAAGCGACCCCGGATCTCAGACCTTTGATTGGGCATAATGCGCCTTCAGGCTTCGGGCGATAACCAAGTTCTGTATCTCAGTCGTTCCGTCCAGATATTCCGCCATTTTTGCCGCGGCGAGATGGCGTGCCAGGGGAAATTCCTGTCGCAGACCATCGGCACCCATCACCTGCATGCAGGCGTGCAGTCCGGTAAAAGCCGCTCGGGTCGCAAATTTCTTGGCCTGGGAAGCAATCAACGGGGCACTGCCGTTTTCATCAATTTGCCTGGCGGCCTCGAAGGCCATCAGCCGGCAGGCTTCCAGATCGGTTGCCACGTCTGCCATCCGCCACATCAGTCCCTGCTGTTCAGCCAGCGGCCCGCCAAACGCCTTGCGGGTCAGCAGGCGGGGCATGGCTGTATCCAGACCCGCCCGCAACATGCCGGCACACATCGCCGCCACGCTGGCGCGGGCGATATCGATTCCGGCCATTGCTGCTTTGAAGCCCAGTCCGGCCGGTGCCAGCATCTGAGCTTTTGCCACCCGCACATCACGAAATTCAAATCCCCCGGCCCCGATGGCATAGCCACCCAACATGTCATAGGCCGGAAGTCGGGTAACGCCGGGGGTATCGGCGGCCACCTGCACGCTGGCAATCCCGGCTGCCTTTGAACCCGGAACCGTCTGGACATAGACGTTGAGCAGGTCGGCATGCGGTGTGTTGGTAATCCAGGCCTTTTCACCATTGATCACAAGATCATCCCCGTCTTCTGCAGCAGTGGTCGTGATCGCCGTTGCGTCGCTCCCTCCCTGCGGCTCGGTCAGCAGAAAGGCGCCGATAGTGCCCCCCGCGATCATGTTGGCAAGATGGGTGTCGATAAGAGTATCAGACCCGGATGCGGCAATGGCACGGGCGTGGTTGTTGTGCACCGTCAGCGCGAATGCAGCGGCCATATCGACCCTGGCAAAACACTCCAGGACCAGCAACATGGCGCTGTAGCTGATACCCCGACCGCCATGGTCCTGAGGCACCACGAGACCCAGCAAGCCCGCTGATGCAGCCTGTTCGAACAGGGCACGGGGCACCGCCTTTTCTGCTTCCCACTGTTGCACATTGGGCGCCAGATATTCAGCCGCGAACGCTTCCGCATCAGCAAGCGCCTGCTGTTCTTTTCCGGTAAGTTCCGCGTTTGTCATACTGAACCCTTTGTCATCGCACTGCTTTGCACCCGTTTCATTCTGCCAACGCAGAAATGCGGGCCCTAGTCGGTTATAGCGGTACCGATTTCAATATCCAGCGCAACGCCACGCCTGCGCTAGTTTTCATCCCGTGCGACCAGCCGCGAGTCGAGCAAATGCCCTTCCCTCGACAAAATGGGATAGGCAACAGAGGAAAGCTGGGAACCAAATTCACGAAACGCACGCAGCGTTTCCAGATGCAGGTCGCTGCTTTCAAGGCTGAGCTCGGTGCCCTTTTGAATACGCTTGAGATGTTTTTTGCGGCTGGCCCGCTCCCGCTTGGCGAGGTCCGATTTTTCTTCAACCAGAACGCGGGCCGCATCCACGTCTTCGCTGAGCAGGACATTGGAGGCAAGCTTGGTGATGGCCACCACCTGTTCGTGGACTTCGACCAGTTCCGCCCAGCCCTCTTCAGAAAATCGAATACCACTCTTGGCCTTGAGAATCGTCAAGGGCACCAGTCTGCGGGAAACGATATCGCCCGCCGTTTCGACATTTATTGCCGCTTCAGTCAGGCGGCGGGCCTCCCGCTTCTGCGGTTTGGTCAACGCCTGGTCATGCATATCAATGACATATTGTCTGATCCCGGTCAGACAGTCATTGAGCTTCAAATCCAGATCCTTGGTTTCGGCGATGGCTTCCAAATTGCCATCCTCCAGATGGGTGATGACCCGGGTCATCATAACTTCCGCCACCTGCATCATGCGCAGCACTTCGCGGCGCACACAGGTCAGCGCCAGCGCCGGCGTGTCGAGAGAGTTTTCATCGAGCACCGTCCAGTCAAGGAGCGAGTTTGTCACAGAATCGCCTGCCACCTTCGGTGGAAACAATTTCATCAATCCGCGGGCAAAGGGGCCAACGAAAGGCAAAAACAGGAACAGCAGAGCATTGAACACGATGTGCAGCAAGACCAGTCGTTCAGACGGTTCGATCTGAACCAGTATCTGATCCGTCGGCAGACGGAACCACAGCAGCAGGGCAAGAATCGCAAAACTGCCGCGAATGATCAGATTGGCGAGGGGAATGCGGCGTATTTCAATATCCTTGCCCCGGGTGAGCCATATCGGGATGAGCGCGCTCCCCAAATTGGCACCCAATGCGAGCGACAGGCCGACCGAAAAGGGAAAGGCAGAAATGGCCAGCAGCGTTACACACATCAAGATCACCGCAACGCTGGAATGCATGATCAGGGCCAGAATGGCACCGACCAGAAAAGCGGTTATGGGATCGGATTCCAGATAGGCGGCGATCGCTGGAAAATACGCCCCCTGTTGCACCGGCTCAACGGTTTGCCGTAGCAGCTGCAGCGCTAATAAAATCAGCCCGAGCCCAATCAGAATGCGACCCGACTGCACGCTGACCTTGGCCTGGGTTTTAAGAAACAGCGCCCCGCCAACCGCGAGCAGGATCGGGGAGAGCCAGTCTACGCGAAGCGACAGAACCTTTACGATCAGCGCGGAGCCGAGATCGGCACCAATGACCACTGCAATGCCGCCGGCCAGACCGATGGCGCCTACGGCTGCAAATTCGCTGACCAATATCGTAACAGCAGCGGAACTCTGCAGCAAAATGGCCAGCATAAGACCGTTTATTGCCGCCCGGGGCGGGCTTTCATTGCGGGTGACTATGCGTTTGAACGAGGCACCGTAAGCGCGACTGATCCCCGTTCGAACCAGCCGCACGGCATAAAGCAACAACATTATTGCTCCGGCGATCGACACAATAAATTGCAGTGCAACCAAGCATGCGTCCTTTCTACCAGCGCAATATATGCGCCGGCATCATCTTACACGGACCGTCGAACATTTTCCATGGCAGATCAACGGCCTGCATTGACGACCCTTCATCGGAAGCAGGTCGCGCCTAAATCTATACCATCGGCACGTATTCTTCTCATGGCATCGGAAAACGTCTACCGTTGATCATGAGCAAAAAATTGATCAAAGAATTGCAATCTGTATTGGGCGCCCGGGGCGTGCTGCCAGCCTCGGATACCGGCCCTTATTTCAAGGACATGATGGGCTATTACAGCGGAGACTCCGTTCCGGTGCTGCGCCCGGCCGATACGCTGCAGGTTGCGGAAGCCGTGAAGATCTGCGCCAAGCATCACATGCCGATCGTGCCCCAGGGCGGCCATACCGGTCTCTGCGGCGGCGGCGTTGCGCTGTCTGGAAAACCGTCGGTCATCCTGTCGCTGGAGCGTATGAACCGTGTGCTTGCGGTTGATGCCGACTGTTACTCTATCACCACCGAAGCCGGGGTTGTGCTGCAGACCATCCATGACGCGGCACAACGGGTTGATCGCGAATTTGCCATGGACTGGGGGGCGCGGGGCTCCGCCATGGTCGGCGGTGCCCTGTCCACCAATGGCGGTGGACTCAACGTGCTGCGCTATGGCACCAGCCGCGATCAGGTGCTGGGGCTGGAAGTGGTGCTGCCGGACGGATCCGTCTGGGACGGACTGCGCTCCCTGCGCAAGGACGCTTCCGGTTACGATCTGAAGCACATGTTCATCGGGGCGGAAGGCACGTTGGGGATCATCACCAAGGCCTGCCTGAAACTTCATCCCCAACAGCCGGTCAGTCAGTCCCTGTTCGGAGCCATCGCCGATTTTCCCCGGTTGATGAAATTGTTTGAGACCGCGAGGCAGGTGGGCGGCAACAATCTGTCGGCGTTTGAACTGGTTCCCGGCGATGGCATGCGGCGCATGTCTTCGCAGTTTCCCGCCATCAGCCAGCCGCTGGACACCAATGCAGAATGGTGCGTGTTGATCCGGTATTCGGGCACCGAAGCCGCCGCCGTCGAAGCACTGCTGACCACGCTGTTTGAGCGGGCGTTTGAAGACAGCCTGCTAAGCGATGCGGTGATCAGCCAATCGATTGCGCAAGAACAGAACCTGTGGGCGATGCGCGATCATCTGCCACCGGAAAATCTGTGGTCCCAGCGCAAATTGAAATGGGACGTTTCAGTGCCCATCAATCGCATGGTTGAATTTATCAACCAGGCAAAGGCACAGCTCCGCCAGCAACGGCCCCAGGGACGATTTTATGCCTTCGGCCATGTGGGAGACGGCAATCTCCACACGATTATTTTTCCCGGTGATGATGACGGCGCGGATTACGACACGGTCTGCGCCAACCTGTACAAGATGGTTGATGAACTGGTCTGGTCGCTCGGTGGATCAATCTGCGCCGAACATGGTGTGGGGATTGAAAACGTGCAGCGCTTGCACGGACAAAAGTCGACGCTTGAACTGGACATGATGCGCAACATCAAAGGGCTGTTTGATCCCCAGGGCCTCATGAACCCGGGAAAACTGATCCCTGACGCCTGATCCTCAAGTCTCAAAACATCGGGTCAAAAGCCGAAAATTCGCATCTATTTTATCATATATTGATAATTTGGCGAAATTTTTGTAGGTTCCACCCCAGACAGATCGTTGTGACAACGGCCAGTAAGAGGGGAAACTGTCATGGGCATCAGTGCTCTGGCCTATTTGGGTGTCCATTCCGACAAATTGGAAGACTGGTCCGACTTTTCAAAAAATCTGCTGGGCATGCAGCAGGTCGACCGGGGCACCGGAAATCGCAGCTTTCGCATGGACGACCGCAAGCAGCGGTTTGTGGTTTCGGGAGAAAAAGGCGACCGGCTTGCTTTCATGGGCTGGGAAGTCGAGGAAAAGTCCGATCTTCAATATTATGCAGCCCGTCTCGATGCCGCCAACATTGCGGTACAGTCGGCTCCGGCATCACTTGCCGATCGGCGTTTTGTTGAAGACATGATTTTTGCCGATGACCCCGCGGGCAACAGGATCGAACTGGTCTACAACCCGATGGTGGATTCCGATCCATTTGTGCCCGGTCGTACCCATAGCGGGTTCAACACCGGACCATTTGGGCTGGGGCACGCCGTGCTGCATGTGGCACACGCCGAAAGCCTTGTGCCGTTCTACCGGGACCTGCTTGGGTTTCATGTCAGCGACTATGCCATGTCGCCCATCCCGCTTTACTTTTTCCACGTCAACGGGCGCCACCACAGCTTTGCCATGATCGGCTCCGGCCGGTCCGGATTTCACCACTTCATGGTTGAATTCAATTCTCTCGACGACGTGGGACAGGGATATGACGTGGCGCTGGACCGCGACAATGCCATTGCCCAGACCCTGGGTCGGCACACCAATGACTGGATGACGTCATTTTATGCACATACCCCTTCGGGATTTTTCGTTGAAAACGGTTGGGGCGGCCGGATCATTGATCCCGACACCTGGCAACCCCATGAAACCAATACCGGGCCCAGTTTTTGGGGACATGACCGCCTGTATATGGAGGAATCGGCACGGGAGAAATACAATCAGATGAAGAAGAAGCTAGCCCGGGACGGGAAACAGACCCCGCCCCTGGTCGACTGCCCCTGGCTCTATGGCCAGTTCACAGACTGATGTTCCGCCAACATGACTGACATCAGCGCCGCCCATTACGATGTGATCATTGTCGGCCTCGGCCCCACCGGAGGCATGCTGGCAAACCTGCTGGGCATGCAGGGGGTGCGCACATTGGTGCTCGAGCGGGAAGCCAACATGTATGACCTGCCCCGGGCCGTGCATTTTGATGATGAAATCATGCGCGCCTTTCAGACCATCGGCATTGCCCACAGGCTCAATGAAAAGGTGATCGTCAACAAGGGGATGCGGTTCTGCGATTATGATGACAACCTGCTGCTCGACTGGCCACGCAAGCAATCCCTCACCAGCAATGGCTGGCATGCCAGCTACCGCTTCCATCAGCCCGATCTCGAGCAGGAAATCCGGCAAGCCCTGTTGCACAGACCCAGCGTGCAATTCGCTCTCAGCAGCCGTGTCAGCAATATCGGACAATCCAATGATCGCGCATCCGTCACCTATCAGGATGTTGAATCCAACAGCCACACGGTCACCAGCCGCTATGTTGTCGGGTGCGATGGCGGCAGTTCATTCGTCCGCGAGCACCTGAATATTCCCATGGAAATCCTCGGGTTTGAACAGCGCTGGCTGGTGGTCGACATGCTGCTCAATGACGAAAAGCCCGAACTGGGCGACCATACGATCCAATATTGTGATCCGGAGAACCCTGCCACCTATTGCCGCAATGCCGGCTTGCGCAGGCGATGGGAATTTGCCCTGCGCGATGACCAGAGCGACGGGGACATGACGCAGGATGCCACCATTTGGCAATTGCTGTCCCGCTGGATCAATTCCAGCGAGGCCAGGATTGAGCGCAGGGCCGTCTACACGTTCCGTTCCTGTGTCGCCGAGCGCTGGCGGGCCGGACGCATCCTGCTGGCAGGGGACGCGGCACATCTGACGCCGCCTTTCATGGGTCAGGGCATGTGTGCGGGAATGCGCGACGTGATGAACCTGGCCTGGAAACTGGCGGCGGTCTGCAATGGCACCCAAACATCAGACCTGTTGGACACGTATCAGAGCGAGCGCGGGGAAAACGTGAAACACTACATACAAACTGCCGTGAAACTGGGGGAATTGATCAATCGCATCGCAGCCGCCCCGCACGCGGAAAAGACCGCCCGCATGGAAAGCATCATATCGACGCTCGGCCCCGGTCTTGGCGACACCAACGACCCGCTGCGGGGAACCCTGTTTCCCCAGTTCAGGCTGTCATCGGGCACCCGGTCCGATGACTATCTGGGTTACCGCACGACGTTATTTTGCAGGGACAGGCCAGTGTCCGCGTCCCATGAATTCGAAACCCTTTCCGCCACCAACGAACCGGCCCTAGGGGCTGTGCTCGACCAACTGGGCGTTGACGAAGTTATTGTGCGCCCGGACCGTTATATTCTGTCGTCGTCAACCAAAATTCGCTCTATTACGGATGCCGACCAGGCATCACAACACGCGGATCCGCATTAAGCAGAAACTTCATGGCCGGATTTGATCGATACTCCAATGTGCTGCGCCTGTTTTCGGCAGATCAGAGTTCGCTGACGGTTGCACAAATGGCAAAAGCGGTGCGCTTGCCCACCAGCACCGTTTACCGAACGGTTCGGGAACTTGTCGCTTCAGGTTTTCTTGAAAGCGCTGCCGGTTCCTATTTTCGCCTCGGCCCCACCTTCATCGAATATAACCGGACAATCAATCAGACCGACCCGCTGATCCTGTCCGGCGACGAACATCTGCAACAACTGGCCGACGTCCTGCCCCAACCCGGTGCCACGGTTCTGGCACGCCTGTATGGCAATCAGGTCATGTGCGTTGCCGATGCCCGTTCACCATCCTTCCGGCACGACACCAGCTTTCAACGAGGGGTGCCGATGCCGATCACCCGCGGTGCAACATCCCGGGCGATCCTGGCGCAGGTCAGGGGAAAGCGCCTGGACCGCCTGCTGTTATCAACAGAACTGGAAAGCGGAGTATCACGGCAAGGCTTCAAACAGGAACTCAAACAGATCAGGCGCGCTCGCCTTTCGGTCACCCGCAATGAGGTCGATCAGGGGCTGGTCGGCTATGCTGTACCGGTGAGCAACCGGTCTTTGGGCATTGAAGCTTCATTGAGCTGCATTTTTTCAGACATTGACCATTCTCCCGATTGGGCAACCGAAATTGCAGAAATATTATGGTCTAGCGCAAAACGCATGGAAGATGACATGCAGCATGCGTTTGAACGCATTGCTGGCAACTCAAAGCCCCCTTCGTAAGCCAAATTCAAATCAGAATCAGCCTGATCGCAGACTGACCGTCTTGATGTGCCAGATTGGGGCACTTTCGTGCGGATTGCCGCCATTATCCTGCGGTTGTCCGCCGAATCAAAGTCGATCAGGGGCGCTTCCCTGGTCAAAGAAGAACAACCTGTTGCAAATACCCCACCAGACAACAAAATCGTAACAAAATTTGAAGTGAGCCAATTCAACGGCAGGCAAAAATAAGATATAGGGTACTGCAAGATTATGGGACGGAAATCCGATCATCGGTTTTGATTGTATTAGCGTGTTCCACGACAGGAGGTTCGTTCATGCTGCGCCGCACTCGCCCCAGTGCGCTCAGATCAGGCATTGCTCTGGCTCTGGCGGCTACATTCGCTGTTGTTTCACCGGCAAAACCTGCATTTGCCGAGATCACCTACGAACAGATTCTGGCCGCGCCGGACGATGTCCAGCTGAATTTGGATTATGCCTGACAGGAAGTGGCAAGCGGACGCCTGCAACAGGCTGCTGCTTCGCTTGAACGGCTGTTGTTGAACAGGCCAAATTGGGATGCGGTAAGGCTGTTTTATGGCATCGTTCTGTACCGCCTTAACGACCTGGAAGGCACAAAGCGTGAGCTGAGACTTCTGGAAGGCCGCGACCTTAGTCCTGAGCAGGAAGCGGACCGGGCGCGCTATCTGGCCAGGGCCGAACAAAAGTCAAAAGCCTTTCGCATCATGGGACGCATCAGCATTGGCGGGCGGTATGATACCAATCCCGGACGGGTGTCCAACAGTCTGACGGCCACCATCGGACCGGGCTTCGACGACGATCACTTTGCGTTCACGGCGGGATCTCGCTTTCGTATCGAAGCGGATCTGAACAATGGCCGGGGCGACTACCTGTTCTTCCAGTCGCGCAGCAATCTCAGTGAATTTTTTGAAGTCGACCGCGCAGACCATCTGGTTGGCCGGGCCCAGGCTGGCGTGAAACTGCACGGAGCCAGGGGTACATTTGCCCCCTATGTCTCCTATGCGGCGTCCTTCGTTGAGCACGAAAGTTTCCGTCAGGATCATGGTGTTGGTTTCGACGCGGCACTGAGCCTGTCATCACAGGTTTCGCTGATCCTGAAAGGTGAGGCATCGCGGGAATCATATGAGAACAATTCGCTGTTTACCGCGGGCAGCCAGCGCAATGGTGACCGTATTGAAGGTTCTGTTGGCCTCAAGATCAGGCCATCCGACTCGCTGACCTTGCTGGTCCAGGGACACTGGGCCGACAAGGATGCCCGCAATGACGGGTTTTCCTATGATGCCAAACGGGCATCCGCTGCAGCCTACAAACTTTTCGGCATGGGGCGTTATCTGACAGCTTCAGTCAGTTATACCCGCACCGAATATGAACAGCCGGACGGGTTTTACACGATCAATACAACACGCGAAGACGACCTCTTGCGGTTTCGCGTGGCGACCGGTGCACCGCTGGGCACATTGTTCAGCAGCCTTGACCTGCCCGATGGCATATCCAGCATCGTGGCGCAGGCCGGCGTCAGCTATTACACGCAAGATTCAAACATCAGCCAACTCGACATCGATAACTGGTCCTATGACCTGATGTTGAGCAAAAGCTACGCTTATTGAGCGGGAGGAAACCATGACCAACAGTCTTCCCGAACAGTCCCGCTTCAGGTCTCCGCGTCAGCATCTCCTGGCGCTCGCCCTCTCGACAGCGCTGGTATTTTCACCATCCCTGCTGCCCTCTGCACCGATGATGGCGCAGAGCGGGCTCGCCATGGCCGCACCTACGGTCGGCACCACGGCAGCGGTAAAGGGCCAGGTTTTTGTTTCCACCGCGGGGGCAGAACGCAAGGCCAAGGTTAAAGATTCCATTCAGCTAAACGATGAAGTGCTGACCAAGGATGACAGCGCGCTGCAGATATTGCTGCTCGACAGCACCACGTTTACGGTTGGCCAGAACTGCTCTTTGGTGATCGACAAATTCGTTTACGATCCCGACACATCGGTCGGTGCGCTCAGCGCCAAAGTGTTCACCGGCGCCTTCCGCTACATGAGTGGCAAGATCGGTAGAAACAATCCCATCAACGCAACGCTCGCCACCCCAAGTGGATCAATTGGCATTCGTGGAACGTTTCTGGAAGGAATTGTTGGACCTGATGCCGTTGCGCTGGCGCAGCTGGGTGATCTCGACAACAGCAATGCCAATCTGGAGAAAGCTGCGATCACAATTCTGCGCGGAGCAGGTAATCGCGGCAATACGTTGGATGATCCGGGCATTGTTACGGTCACTTCCGGTGGCGTCACGCGAACCATTTTGAAACCGGGTTTTGCAATATTCACCCCTGCCCCCGACCTTCCACCAATCGGTCCCTTCAAAATGACCGCCGAAATGCGCGAATATCTGGATTTCTTTCTGCGGTCGGAACCCAATGGCGGCGGCGAAAACCCGCTTGACCTGGCTGGCACAGGGTCAGAAGAATCAGGGCAGCATCAGTTTGAGAACGATGAACTGGGTTCTGATCTGGACCCGGTCGATCCGATGGATGAAGCGATTGAAGATGGTCTGATCGACCTTAATGATGGCGATCCATTCGACTGTACCTATCCGTATTGTGGAGGTAACAACGACGATTAAGTTCCGCGGTTAGACGCACCACATGACATGATCGGGATCAGTGGAATATGAAACATGCATTGTTCTGCTGGGAATACGGCGCTGGCATGGGTCATATCGGTTCGCACAAAATGATCGCCAGACGGCTGAAGGCGAATGGCTGGACAACATCCCTCATCAATCCTTCAAATGTTGAACTGACTGCGGACGCGGCATTTGACTCCATCCTCACCCTGCCTCAAGCCAAACAGCTCAACGAATTCGACTTCACAGAGCTCTCCAAGATAAGATCACAAAACCGGGTGGTGACTTCGTTTGGCTATGGTTCGGACAAATTTGTCTTTGGTCGTTTGAAATTGTGGTCACGCCTGTATGACATGACGGACCCGACGCTGGTTGTTGCAGACTACGCGCCCGCAGCATTGATGGCAGCCCGCGGCCGGTTCCCTACAATTGCCGTCGGTAATGGTTTCACATTGCCACCTGCGAACCTGACATCTTATCCGCCGTTCTTTCGCGCAAAAGACCCCACTGACGCGACGCAATTGCTGGACAATGTCAATTCTGCCCTGCGCCTCGCGCGCATGCCCACCCTTCGTTATCTGCCGGAGATGTTCCATGCCGACTTCAGCGCCTGCACCACGCTGGAGATTGCAGACGTCTATCGCCGGGTGCGAAAGGATCCGGTTATCAGTCTTCTTTGCAACCAACCTATTGCACGGGCAGATGTGTCCGGAAAACATGAAATTTTCGTCTATCTGACGCACTGTCGATGGCCAATGCGGCGTTTGGTGATTGAGGCACTGGTCAAGGTCAACCAACCGACAAAGGTGTTTTCTCTGCAATACGGAGCAGATGACGCCGAACTTGTTTCCGGATCAAACATTCACTTTGTCAAAGAGCCCGTGCCGTTAAACACGATCATCAAAGACTCACGATTTGTCATCCACCTCGGCAGCCACAGTTTGGCCCTTCAATTGCTCGTCGCAGGCATGCCATCCCTTAACCTGACCATCGATATCGAAAAAGTGGTAAACGGTAGCGTGCTCAAGCAGGCCGGGCTGATTTCGATGACGAGCCTGCCGCAGATCAAATCGGTCGATTCGTTGGTCGAAACCATTCAATCCGCCCTGGGCGATTCCGGGCTTGTTCAAAACGTCACGGAATTTGCCGACAACCTGCCTGCCGACACCTGCGAGCGAGCGCTGAACACAATCCACGCTGCAGCCAATCGCCTGACGTCTTAGGGTCCAGCTGTCGTTGAGCTGAACGATACCACTATCGGTTCAGTCCCCAAGCGGCATGAACAGCTACTGAGAGGGCAGCATTTGGCGGATCACTTTAAGAACCGCTTCTGGTTTTTCCTGCTGAACCCAGTGGCCCGCACCTTCAATCAAATAAGTGCCCCGAAAATCCTTCGTCGCCTGGGCCTCCATTGCTTCCAAAGCTCCCGGAAACTGGCGGACACCCCAGTCCTGTGCCCCACCAATGAATGCCAACGGAGCCTGGATTTTCTGACCTTCAAATGTTGCAAGTGCAGACTGCTCCTCTGCGCTGGCAGCACGGCGATACCAGTTTAACCCTCCTTGAAGGCCCGTTTTTTTGAACTCATTTGCAAAATACTCTAATTCAGCCTTTTCCAGCCAATGACAGGCATCCACCTCTTCCTGACTTGGCGCCATGGAGATCGCGGTCTGCGCCATATCCGCATCAAGATCCATAATGTAATACCGAGGCATTCTGGCGATTTCTGTAGCGGACCAGTGAGAAAGAGGGTGTGGTTGATTTCCTGACCAGTCGGCGCTTTTGCAATGGAAATAAGCGCGCAGAAATTGTCTGAATCCACACGGTGCATTCAACATGTGTGTTTCAGCTTCACGCTCGCCAAAATATTTTTGATAGTGTTTGCGTGGCGAAGGCAGCTGTGCCAAATCCCTGTGAATGTCGAAACCATCATCTGTTTTGACTTTCGGCGGGCCTGCAAAGGGCGAGCTCATCAATATGACATTTTGGATGACCGCAGGATGCATCAGCGCCGTCCAGGTGGCGACTGGAGAACCAAAGTCGTGGCCTGCAAGCAGCGCAATTTGATCATGGTCCAGAGCTTTCGCCAGACTGATGACATCCTGCGCCAAATTGACCATGCCAAACTCGGTCAGATCAACATCAAAACCTGCAGCGCTGCCGGTGGTCTTTCCATATCCCCGCTGATCGGGGGCCACGACGTGAAATCCAAGATCAGCAATCGGTTTGATCAACCGGCGCCAGCTATAGGCCAGTTCGGGAAATCCATGCAGCAGCAGAACCAGCGGCGCATCGTGCGACCCTGCTTCGAGCAGGTGAACGTTGAGCCCGTTTTCGGTTTCAATGAAGCGCGATTGCAGTCCATGCGATAAGTCATTCATGCGGATTTCCAAAACGTCGGTCATTGGAGAAACAAGGTGCTTCAAATTGAACCACCATTCAATAACACCACGATTTTCAAAACGTCGGTCTATTCGCAGTCCTGCCGTCAGGAGAAACTCAGCCTTAAAATCGTCAATGGTTGCCGCGCAACCACCGCGGATTAACATCCGTGTTGCGCGAAAGACATGAAACCCGCCGCAACGTATGCAGGCAGTCTTGACCGGTTTCCGTTTATCGCCGCCAGCAGACTATGTTTCAGGCATGCCGGCGATACGAAGCCCGTCCAGGAGCTGGTCCTTGAATTCTTTTCTGATCACGCTCAGTCCACGGCTGGTACTCGAATAGGCGCCCACGGAAAAATTTGGATAATCTTCCATGAATTTGGCCGCCTCTGTTTCCGCTTCCTCGATCTGCGCCGCATGGGCAAGACTGGCTATGCCAACCAAGCGTGTTTTTCGGGGAGGGTTTTGGATCGTCCGATACGCCTTGATCGCGTTTTCGAACTCGCCCGCAACAGAATAGGCGTTGACCAGGCCTTCTTCATACCACGTCCCGTGAAAGGGACTCAGCCGCATGGCATGTTTGATCGCCTGAATGCCTTCCTTGGTTTTTCCGAGCACGCTGGACAGCACCCATCCTCCCCACAATGCCAGTGTGTCGGCGTCGTTCGGATTGAGCAGGAGGGCCTGTTCATAGGCTGCAACCCCTGGCTCTGACTGTCCCAAAACGAAGAGGTAGACCTGCCCTGAAACCGCATGGGCCTCGGCAAGAGTGGGATCCAGTTCAATCGCCTTTTTGGCAGCTCCAAGAGCTTTCTTTGCAGAAGACCTGGGGTCTGTCGTCCAGCGGTTTGTCAAATCCTGGATATGTGTCCATGCCAGACCGACATAAATTCGTGAGAAGTTCGGATCGATTTCCGTGGCCTTGCGCAGCATTTCTTCCGAACTGCGGTTGTCCTTCTCGGTAAATTTGTTGCGGGCCTTTCTGGCCAGAACGACCAGTTCATACACGCTCAAATCTGATGGATGTTTGCGGATGGCCCGGCGTGCAGCAGCTTCTGCCAAAGCTCCCTCATGGGCCCCAAGCAAGGATACGACCTTGTTGGATATCTCGTCTTGAATTTCAAAGATATCGCGCGGCTCACGATCAAACCGATCCGCCCAGACCTGCACCCCTGTAACCGCGTCTGCCAGCTGGATGTTGATGCGGAGATTGTCGTCACTCTGCTGAACACTGCCTTTCAACACATAACGAATCCCCAGTTCCTCAGCGATCTGCTGAACTGAGGCTTGCCTGTTCTTGTACCTGAATGCGGAATCGCTGGAGATCACGAGCAGATCGCTGTATTTGGAAAGATCGGTAGCGATGTCACGAGCGATGCCGTCACCAAATACATCAAGATCAGCTGATCCCTCCGGCACACTGAAGGGTAACACCGTGATCGATGGTTGCTCAGGCAGTTGGAAGGCGTATTTGCGCTGATCCGCCGGATCAAAATCAGGCTGACTGGACCACCACCAGGCCCCGCCAGCCAACAGTGTCACCAACAGGACCAAGGCTGCGCCAGCAACACGCCATCGCCTTGCCGGGTCAATGCGGCTGTTCCCTTCAATAATTTTTTCAGCTTGTTTGGAACCAATCAGAACTTTGTAGGCGCGAACCGGTCGTTCTATGTTTTTGACCTGCACCTCGCCGAGCGGCTGATAATCTACCGCGACCTGTGATTTGAGGTGATCATATGTGGTTCCCGAAATGCAGATGCCACCGATCTCTGCCAATTGCTCAAGTCTCGCGGCGACATTTACGCCATCGCCGAAGATGTCGTCATTCTCGACAATGACATCACCCAGATTGATGCCTATGCGGTAGGCAATTTTGCAATCATCTGCGCTTCCAACTTCCCGTTCGGGCATGTTTTGCTGGATTTCCACAGCACATTGGACGGCCTGAACCGCAGAAGGAAATTCAACAAGAATCCCATCCCCCATCTCCTTGACCAGCCGACCGCGGTATTTTTCAAGGGCCGGATCGATGAGTTCGTTTCGATGGGCTTTCTGCCGCTCCAGTGTTCCAACTTCATCGGCTTCCATCAACCGTGAATATCCCACCATGTCCGCCGCAAAAATGGCGCTCAATCTGCGTTCCACAAAGCGTCCTCCCGTCTGCAACGCTAACAGACAATCCGCTTACTTTCCAGAAGTCGGCAATGAACGCAGCCCACAGAATTTGCGCATCCGGTCGGTAGGCAGGACGCTCGAATCCTTCCTGTTTGGCCCTTTTGAAAAGAAAAAAAATGGCCGCATAGAGCACAACCATTCAGGGGCATCAGGATCACCACGCCCGCAGCGCTAACGCTCGACAAAGCTCAGCCTTTGAACCGCCGGGCGCAGTCAATTTTGCATCTGGCGCTTCAACCCTTCCTCGGCACAAAACCAATATTTTTTGCCAATGCCTGCATGGCCTCAGTCTGGTCGGTAAACGGCTCATCGACAATCGGCCACCGGTTGATCAGGGGGCGCATGAAATCCGGGTGATAAATACTGCGCACTTCATTTTGAATTTCAAACAGAAATTCTCCCGTGTCGGGATTGAAAATCTTATTGAAGAAGAACACCTCTCCGCGCCCTGCCCCCATCAGCGAGCCGTGATCAGCCAGTGTTTCGCGCAGCTCATTATAGTGAGTGACATGATAGGAGACATGCATGGAATGGGTACGATAGTCCGTCAGCGAGCGTTCAATGAACCTGATTTGCTGATGGGGGCCGGCGCTGACCAGCGCGGTTTGTTCCCCCGCAATGTCGCAAACCTCCACCGGCGCTCTGACAATCTTGTTGTAAAACCCTGCAATGCCTTGTGCGGTGTCCACCGGGACTGAGACCTCCACATAGGCAATGCCCAAAGGGCGCTGAAACACAATATGGTCGGCTTTGTGCAGACGAAACTGCACCCCAAAGGGACTCGTCAGCAAAACGGAATTGTCTTCCTCGTCCCATCGATAGGGCGTCGCCTCAAATTTCCCCAGCTCGCTCAGGAGATCGAACCGTTTTTTGATAGCGTCCATGTCCGGGACCACCAGACCAACGACACCATGAAAGGGGGGCGTCTGTTGGCCGCGTCGCGGGAGGTGAAACTGCTGCAGCCCGACATTGATGCCCATATTCTGTTCATCGGCGCGCCTGTATGGATCGCGGGTAAAGCCCAATCCGTTAAGGTAAAACACCGTGGCCATTTCATGATCTGGTGTTTCGAAATTCACATGATCAAGGTGGACGATTCCGCCAATTTCAGGATTGGTCGTCCCAAAGCGCTCGTGTACTTCATTCATCTGGCAGAAACTCCACAGGTCGGTTCTCAAACATGAGCGGACAGTAATTGCATCGGCAAAACCGGGCAACAGCGCGCTGGAACCGACGCACCATTGCATTGGGGACAACCACTGCGTTTAGCGCAGCCAATCCCAATTCATCTGATCAGTGCATGACCGGCACGCGCTCAGCGCACGCCGTCACACCAATTCAGCGTCCGTCATGAACTCGACCAGCGCCGGACCATCAACATCCAGCGCTTTTTGCAAGGCCGCTTCGACATCAGCGCTGCTGGTCACTTTCTGACCATGCGCACCGCACAGTTTGGCGAATGCGGAAAAGGACGGATTGTGCAATTCGGTCTGCCAGACCGGCCATTCCCCGGACCGTTGTTCCTTAGATATTTTCCCCAACTCCCCGTTGTGCAGCAGCACATGGGTGATATCCATATTGTGCTTTACCGCCGTGGTCAGATCCATTGGATATTGTCCAAACCCACCGTCGCCGGAAATCGAGATGACCTTACGCCCCCTGAACTCGTCAAAATCCTGGGTCGCCGCCCAGGCACCCATGCCCGCCGGAAAACCAAATCCGATTGACCCCAGATAACCGGACATCAACACCCGTTGACCCTTGGTTTCGAAATACCGGCCAAACGAATAGGTGTTGTTGCCAACATCAACAGCAATGATTGCGTCTTCCGGCGCAACCCGGCTCAAGGCGTCGAATATGGCGAAGGAGTGGATGCCTGCCGACGTTTCCTCGCCCATGCGGGACGCCTTTTCATCCCGCCAGATCTGCCACCGCTCAGCCAGCTCTCCCATCTGATTATCGGCATCCCGGTTTTTTGAAACCTGCGGCCCGACAGCCCGACAAAACTCTCCGATTTCACCCCATACAGGCAGGGCAACGGGATGAAACTTGGCCAGCTGCATGCGATCAAAATCAACCTGGATGATGCGCTTGCCGGGATTGATGCCGGTGTGGTTGGAGAAGGACGTTCCCAACGCCAGGATCAGGTCCGCTTCGTTCATGAACCAGCTGGCAATCGGCGTGCCTGACCGTCCCAACACACCCGCGGCATTGGGATGACTGTCCGGGATCAGCCCTTTGCCTTTGAACGTTGTGAGAACAGGTGCTCCGATCCGCTCCGCCAGTTCGATGATCGCACCCCGCGCTTCCCACGCCCCATGGCCGATAACCACGATCGGCCGCCGCGCCGACTGCATCATCTCAATAGCCGACTCGACATCAGTATGACTCGGCTTGACGACGGCTCCGCCCATGCGCCCGGTCGGCTTGGCCGCGGGCTTGTCGCTGGGATTGGTCTGCACATCATCAGGGAATATCAGGTGAGCCACGTCCTGTTCCACCAGCGCATTCTTGCAGGCCAGCGACATCAGTTCGGCGTGGTTGGAACTGGCCAGAACCGGCTGCGAAAATCGGGCTACCGCCTGAAACGCCGATTTCAGATCGATGTCCTGAAACGCGCCGGGGCCGAATACCTGCGTCTGAACCTGGCCTGTCAGGGCAAGCACCGGTGCACGGTCCACCTTTGCATCCCACAATCCCGTCAGCAGATTGGTTGCCCCGGGGCCGGCAATGGTCAAACAGGCGGCGGGCCGTCCGGTCAATTTTCCGTAGGCCGAAGCTGCAAAAGCCGCAACGCCCTCGTGGCGAATGCCGATATAGCCGATATTGCCGGCCTCCGCCTGCAAGCGAAGCGCATCTGACAGCCCCAGATTGGAATGGCCCACCATGCCGAAAACACGTTTGACGCCCCAATTGACCATTGTTTCGGCCATCACATCGGTGACCGTTCTTTGGTGAGGCGCAGCAGCCTCCAGCCCGACGAAAATCTCACCGTCGCGAATATCGACCGGATAAAGCGTTTGGCCGGTGTCTTCGTGGCCACCCGGTGCAGCACCGGTGAGCGGGTCAAAGTCCCAGCCATGCCAGGGGCAGCGGATCCAGCATTTTCCGTCAACGCCCTTTTCAATTGATCCTTCCCCAAGGGGGCCTTTTTGATGGGGACAATGATTATCCATCGCTGCCCATTGGCCATCGAAATGGGACAGGCAGATCGAAACGGTGCGCGCGGTAACCGTCTTCACCCGCCCTTCCGGCAAATCACCCACATGACCGACGCTGATCCAGTCCAGTTTTTCTTCAGCCATTTCTATCTCCCAATTTCTGTTGCCGCAGCCACTTCGATACGAAGCAATTGCTCAATATTTGGTCCATCCCTGACAAAAGCCCAGCCCGGATTCATAGTCCCAGTCTGACAATAGCAAGCTCAGATGACCGGAATGTCCAAATCAACTTTTCGACAGCGTCCAACATGACGACCGCCAACAAATGGAAGAGAACCCAGAACCAGAAAGATCACTCTGACGCCTTTTTAAACCCGGCTCTGGCTCGATATTGCGCCGCCACAGATTCCAGTTCTTCCGCCGTGATCACATCTTCAATACGATCATCAGCGCTCTTTATCCGTGCATCTGCAATGTCGAGCACACGCTCAGGCCCGTATTGGCGATTGGCAAGAACCACCTTGCTGGTGATTGGGCGACGGACTTTCTCGTAGTCCAGCAGCCCTTGTGGCGTGGGATTATTGGACAGGGCTTCGGCCAGGGCTTTCGCGTCAACCAGTGCCTGCGATGCGCCGTTGGCACCAATCGGATACATCGGATGGGCAGCATCCCCCAACAGGCTGACACGGCCCTGCGTCCATCCGGTCAGGGGATCCCTGTCGATCATCGGGTAAAGCGTGATGTTCTGCGTTGATTCAAACATCGGACCGATATCGATATCCGCCATTAGAAATTCCGAGAAGAAGGGGAGAAACTCCAGCGAAGCTGATTGAGTCCAATCGGCGGTTTCTGCTGCCCTGGGGGCATCCTGACGCAGTTCGGCTACCCAGTTCACAAGACTGCTGCCCCGCTGGCGGGCTTCTTCGCTGATCGGATAGCAGACCAGTTTCACATCGTGGTTTCCCGCGATGAACATCGTACGGCCATCACCAAATTGGGGGAATTCGCAGGCCCCACGCCACATCATCGTGCCCGCGTAATGGGCCGGTCCCTCATCCGGGTTTATCTGCGCGCGAACCAGCGACCAGAATCCATCCGCACCGATCAACAGATCCGCTTCAGCGCTCCGGCCGTCTGCGAAACTCAGTTCGACCTTCTCCCCGACCTGCTCAAAATGCTGAAGCGCCGCACCGGCAACCACCGCATCCGGCCCCAAACGCACCTGAACCGTCTCCAGCAACAGAAACTGCAACTGCCCCCGATGAACGGAATATTGCGGAAACGCGAATCCGGCTTCCACACCACGCGGATCGGACTGGATGATATGACCAAAACGGGTGCGGTATTCGACCGCTCTGGTGCGAATGGCCAGTTGGTCCATTTGCTCGTTCAGGCCAAGGTGATGCAGTACAGAAGACCCGTGTGGCAGGACATTGATACCCACGCCAAGCGGTTTCAGTTCGCGCACCGCTTCGTAAACCGTGACATCAAACCCCTGTTGATGCAGCGTCAGCGCAGCGGCAAGTCCACCAATGCCAGCACCGGCAATTGCAATCTTCATGGCTGCCAGCTCCTCTCCCCATTCGGTGGAGCTTAGCAAATTGAACACCCCAGGCAACGGCGACGGGCAACCGGGACTCAGTTTTGTCCGCGTAGCACCTGGCGCAATCTTTGATTGGTACCCAATTTTGTCAGCAACCAGCCAAGAAGCTTGCGAATGCCAATACCGGAGCGGATTTCAAACGCTTCATAGATGAATCGTCGCCGGTTGAGACCTGCAGCAATCAATCCTGCTTTCAACTGATCGCGCATGGGCTCTGATCCACAGAAGTAAACCTTGGTACGGTCGAGATCGATATCGGCCGCTGCGCGAATACCTTCGGCCGTGAGACGCCCCTGCACCGCAGATTCGATCAGATGCAGATGCAGATTGGCGTGCTGGCTTGCCAGGGCTTCTACTTCTGCCAGATGGGCCGCAGACTTCCGCTCGGACACACAATAAAACAGATGAACCGGTCCCTGCATTTCAACCAGACTGTTGGCCCAGGCAAGAAACGGCGTGATGCCGATTCCACCTGCGATCCAGATCTGCGGTGTCTTGGAATTGCGATATTCAAAGTGACCATAGGCCGGTGAAATGCGCGCCACAGAATCCACTTTGAGTTGGTGTTGAATGCGGGCGGTATAATCTCCAAGCGGCTTGATTGTAAAACGGATCGTGCGCTCATTATTGGGTGCGGACGATATCGTAAACGGGTGGATTTCGGACAGGTTCGCATTGTCAAATCCAACAAAGGCGAACTGCCCTGCCCGGTGTTTAATACCGGTTTCTTCCAGCGCGAGCTCCACCGCAACGGCCTCACCAGAAGCTTCCACCGATTTCACCCGATAGCGTCGATGGCGTGCTGCCAGACCAGTGGGAAGTTGGGTGTAGATATAGGAAACAACCCCAAGCACACAGAAGGTCAGCACATAAAGACCCAGCGGATCATTATTGGCAAAAGGCTTTTCGATGAAAGCAAAATGAAGCGCCGCCATGGTAAAGAACCCACCCATCAGCCTGTGGCTCCATCGCCAGAGTGGATAGGGAATGAAGGTGATAACGGTGATCAGCACCAGCGCCAGAATGCCATAAAGGCTGATTTCCCCGAGCGTTTCCGCCGTATCACTGAAAGGAAACCCACCACCAAGGCCATCAAGTTCGGCATCAACCGTATCATGCAAGAGCACGGCGGCGAGCGCGCCAATGCCCAGCCATTTGTGCAAAACATAGATCTGGTCGAGACCACCAAACAGGGTTTCCAATATGCGAAACCGGGTCGACAGCACTTGTGACAATCCCATCGCAATCAGGGCGGTTACGCCGATATATTGGCTGAAGATCGCCGAGGAATTATGTTGTGCCGACAGCGGAAAAAAATAGAAAGCAGGGACGGCAAGTAACACAAGGGTCAGGAACAGACCGAAGGGGCGCATGGGCAGAGTCCGATAATGATGGTGTTCTTCTCAGGAGTTAGGCAATCCGTCCGCCATCAGTTCCTCGATGAAATAGCTGAGCAATTGAGGACGTCCGGAAACGCCGGCTTTGCGATAAATGGCATTGCACTGGGTTTTGATCGTGCCTTCGCGGGTCTGGCGTAGATTGGACATTTCGGCAATCGAATATCCCTTGATCGCCAACAGGGCCACCTCTCGCTCCGATGGTGTCAGTCCCCACCGCACGAAATGTTCGTCCAGCAGGTCAGCAAAGGCTCCTGAAGCAATTTTCAACTGATCCTCCAGACGCCGTTGCCGTTTCAAGACGTTGCCAAGTTGCAATCCGGTGACAATCACGCTGATCAACAGCACAATTGCGATAATATATTCAAACTGGTCTGAATACCCGCTTTCCGGTCCCTCGACCTCGCCAAACAAATCGGCAATGCCATCGCCAAGAAAAAACGCGGCACATACGGCTTGCAAAACAAACAGCAGCCAAAGCATTGGTTTGGAATTCATCGACGGCATCATCAGACCAGCTAAAAGCATCTGTCGAATTGCGCAAGTCAAATCGTGGCAACCCAACTTCGTTCGATATTGGACAAACATCGCTTAAGACGGTTCCCTGCCCCGCATGATACGCAACGGGACAGGGCGAGCTGCAAGTTCAGCGAAGGCAGTTAGCCGTCCTTGCACTCATCCTTATGATGGTCATCGTCTTCGAGTTCCAGGCCGGCAACTTTACCGGTCGACGGGGAGATTTCAATTTCGATTTCCTGTCCATCCAACACCGCTTCAACCTCAATCTCGCCGTCTTCGAATTCGAATTCCTTGACCTTATATCCGGCCTTTTCAAGGTTGGCTCTGATTTCGGCTTCTTCGACACCGACGCGGTCACCGAGTGAAACACCGGCATGGGCGAGGGCTGGAACAAGCATGGCGATTGCTGTTGTCAGTGTCAGGATTTTTTTGTTTGGCATATTGTACTCCTTAGGGAGGTTGGGGAAGAGCAGATTGCTCACCCGCATCAACACGGGCCCCCCTCACATGGAGCACAACAGCGGCATGAAACATTGCTCAAAAGTTCATGCCGGGCCGCATGTAACAAAAGTTTATGCGCCTGTTTGTCCCGCACGACCTTTGTCCAACGATAACAAAAACACAGCAGACTCTGTCGGCACGTGTCGATGCTGCCACCAGACGCCGGGCTCACCTTATCCCAGGACCGAGAAACTGGATTCCTGATTGATCGGCCGCTTGCGCGAGTAAAAGCCTACATCAATCGTATACCCGGTATAGGGCAGTTCGAATTGAAGCGGTTGTTCATCATGGTCGTGACCGGATTCGCAACAGCTAATCAGTTCGGCCATCATCTTGCCGGCAATCGGGGCGTTCTTATACTGATTGCCGCTGCTGCCGCATGCCATATAGAAACCGGGAAGCGCCGATTTATCGTAAATCGGAATCCAGTCGGTGGATGCGTCGTACAGATCAACCACGCCGCGGCTGTGTTGCGGAATGCCCAGACTGGGAACCCGCTGGCCAAATCGCATGGCCTGGGTGGTCCACTGATCGGTGAATTCGCGATCGTAATCCTCATCGCTTTCGACCCATTGATGGGTGTCACAAGCCGGATCTTCGCTGCCAATCAGGATGTTATTGCCATGTTCGGGTCGGCAATAGCAGGCAATGTCACTGTCGGAAACGATCATGCCCTGCTGTTCAAAATCAAACCCGGTCGGTGCGGGAACATGTACCACTTCCTGACGCAAAGGACGCGTGGAGATGGTCATGTCACCGAGCACGTCAGCCATGGCGTTGATAGCGGCGGATCCGGGACCCGCGACATTGATCACCAACGGGGCATGAATTTCGTCACCATTTTCCAACCGCACGCCGGATACCCGCCCGGCGGCTTTCAATATCTCCGTCACGGTTGAACCCAATTGCACCTTATTGTGTTGCGGTGACGCGGTGCCGGTCGTTGAGTGTCCGACCTGTTGGGCGGCTGCCATCAGGTTTTGCGCCGACAGGGCCGGGTCGGTCACATAACCCGCATTGGGCCAAACCACCCCGCCATCGATGCGGCCTCCGTTGCTGTGTCCGAATTCAGGATCAGCCATCACCCTTGGTGGGCTGTAACTGTCCATCGAATAGATTGGCAACCTGTCCATGATTGAGTCCGCCGACCATTCTTCAAAAGGACAGTTTATGGCCCGGCTCATTTCCATATGCCTGATCAGGTAATCATTCATTGGCGTCTTCATCACCAGGCAGCCCACTTCGACGAACCGCGCCAGATCAGCACTTGCAGGCAATTGCAGATAGTCGCGCCAATCCCGCCAATAGTGATAGCCCTCATAGGCCATGGCAGTGCCGTCCAGGGTCGAATAATGCATGCGGATGATCGCACAGGACCCGGCAGTTGAACCATGACCGACCTGCTTGTTGCGGTCGATCGACAGTGTCGACAGTCCTTTTTTGGCCAGCTCAAAGGCGATCGCTGCCCCGATAACACCGGTTCCGATGATGATTGCGTCGGTGGTTTGGGTTCCCATCTACAGGGCCTCCTGTATCGATCTGGCATAGTCTTCAAACGCTCGAATTTCCGATGGACGCGCCACCTGGCCCGTAAAGCCGACCAGATAAGGAGCCAGCAGTTTCAACCGCTCTTCCTGCGGTTCGTGCAATTCGGCGGCGTTATAGCCAATCTGCATGTAATACAGAATCCGCGCCCGGGTTCTGGCTTCCACGGTTTCATAGTCAAAGCGCCGAAACATCGCTGTCAAAGCCTCAAGCCGGGCCTGATCCGACCGGTCCAGTATGCTGCGCACGCTGCCCGAACGACGGGCCCAGTCCCGCACCGCAAAATCCAGCTGACTGTTGAACAGCCGCGCGTCGATGAAACAGCGAAAGACATTGCAGACCGATTCCGTGATTGTTTCCGCCGCAAGTCCCGCCTGCTTAACCAAGGCTTTGGTATTTGCGTTTTCCCAATGATCCAGCAAAGCGTTGAGGAGATCCTGTCGACTGCTGAAATACCAGTAGAAGCTGGAGCGGGACACACCCAGCCGTTCCCCCAGAGTCAGGATCTTGACCTGTTCCACACCGTCGCTGATCAACACATCCATCGCCACCGCCAGCCAGTCCTGTCTTGTAACTTTCACATTGCCAACAAGCTCTGGCCGGTCGCCGGAAGGAGCAATCCCAATCTTCTGCAGATCATTTTTCACGGCATCAACTTTCCGGCTCAGCGCCACCGGCCTCTGTCCGGTGAGCGATAAAGCTTTCAAGTTCCTCAACCCGGTCGGCCGATGGTATAAAGGAAGGGGGAGAGGCCAAAATGGCTTGCCAATGTTCACTCGCCCGTTGACTGGCATCCTTGCTGCCCCGCTCCGTCCAGGTGCCGAAGTTGGACCAGTCATAGTTCATCGGCTGATAGAAAGCCGATTGATAACGCTCCATCGTATGAGTGGCGCCGAAAAAGTGCCCACCCGGCTGAACCTCGGCCAAGGCTTCAAACGCAAGGTCAGAATCTTCCGACGGGGTTTCGGTGCACAATTCCGCAAACACCTGAAGCATTTCGATATCGGTGATGAATTTTTCAAAGGAAACCGTCAGCCCGCCTTCAATCCATCCTGCCCCATGGATCATCACGGTGGCGCCGGACAAAACAACGCTCCAGGCGCTCATCTGGGTTTCATGCGCCGCCTGTGCGTCATTGATATTGGCGGCACAGCCTGCTGCGCTGCGCCACGGCAATCCGATCAACCGGGCCAGTTGCCCCGCGCCAAAATTCGCCTTCACCTGTTCGGGCGTGCCGAAGGCCGGCGCGCCAGACTTCATATCGACATTCGACGTAAACGCTCCGTAACAGACCGGCGCACCTGGATTGGCCAACTGTGTCAGCGTGATCGCCGCAAGCGCTTCAGCATGGCTCAGCGTCAACGCCCCGGCGACGGTCACCGGCGCCATTGCCCCCATCAGACAAAACGGTGTGACAATCGACACCTGATTGTTGCGGGCAAAATCGATCAGCCCCTGCGCCATCGGCACGTCCAGCTGGCGCGGCGAATTGGTATTGATGATCGTATAACAATGACTTTGCTGCTGGAACTCCTTTTCCGACAGGCCGCGGAAATTACGGATCATTTCAAAACAATCCATCACCTGCGGGGTGCCCCGTGAATACACGAACGGCAGTTTGTCCGACAGGGTCAGTTCCGCTTCGGTCATCGCGTAGTGGCGCAGATTGGCAGGCACATCCTGCGCTTCCACCACCGGTGGCATCATGTGAAGGACATCAAAGTGATGGGTCAGCCGGGTAAATTCCCGAAAATCTGCAATCGATCCGGGGCGCCGTCCCCGGATCAGATCCGACGCGTGGGGGGCACCGGCACCGGGCTGAACGACCAGCTTGCCCAGTTCAAGAACAAGGTCCTTTTGCGGTGAACCTGCCTTAAGGGTGATTGACTTCGGGGCGGTGGCGAGGGCCTGTTCAACCATCTCCCGTCCGATCCGCACCATGTGTGTCTCTTCATCAACCAGGGCACCGCCGCGCCTGTAGAGATCCCGTGCTTCGCCCAGCAACACTTTAATGCCCAGCTCCTGCAGAACCCGCAGCGCCGTTTCATGAATGGCCATGGCGCGGTCGTCTGAAAATGCAGGCACCGGCGTGAAGGGGTTATCCAGGCTGTGGTAATTTACCGGGCGATGGTCTGCCGCGTCTTCCTGCAGTTTCGCCCGCCGCCCGCGCCGTGATCTGGAACCATCTTCCACCATTACGCCACCCGCATCGCCCCACCGGTGGGGTCATAAGGCGATGGTGCGATCACCTTTGCCGCCCTCTCAACACCGACGACGTGAACACGCAGCGCGTTGCCCTGTTCGGCCTGATCACGGTCGACAAGCGCCATGGCGAGCGATTTGCCAGTATGATGGCCATACCCGCCGGAGGTGACAAAACCAACCCGCCGGTCGCCGGCCCAGACGGGCTCGAACCCGCTGGCATCCGCATCAAGCGCATCAATTTCTAGTGTCACAAGCACCTGGGTCGGCCCATTGCCATCACGCTCCTCCAGCGCCGCATCGCGACCGACAAATGACGCTTTGTCCCAATCGATCCAGCGGTCCATGCCGGTCATGCCCGGTGTATATCCCTGGGTGAATTCCGCCGACCAGATGCCGAAACTCTTTTCCAGCCGCAGGCTCAAAAGCGCGTTAAACCCGTATTCTCGAATGCCAAGATCAGCCCCGGCTTCAAGCAATGTTCTGCGCAACGCCACATGTTCGCTCGCCTGGCAATGGATTTCGTAGCCCAGCTCACCGGCCACCGAAAGACGTCCCACTTTCGCGCGTATCAGGCCCACATCCAATGAGGCGCAGCCCATGAAAGGCAAAGCACCGGCACCAACATCCTGATCGGTAACCCGTTCCAGAACGGCGCGGGATTTGGGTCCGGCAAGGCTGAAACCCACGATCTGATCAGAAATGTCTTCGACCATCACATCCGCACCCAGATGATCGTTGAACCACAGCATATGCCAGTCCCGCAGATAATAACTGCCCATGATCCACCAGCTGCCATCGCCCCAGTTAAAGACGGTAAGGTCGCCCTTCAGCCTGCCCTGCGGCGACAGCATCGGCGCCAGACGTGCCCGACCTGTCGTCGGCAGACGGCTGGCCATCACATGGTCCAGCCATGCCTGCGCCCCTGCGCCAGTGACCTTGAACCGCGAGAAACCGGAAATATCGAGCAGGCCGACACCGGTGCGCACAGCTTCACATTCAGCCGCCACATGGTCATGGGCATTGGAGCGCTTCAGCGTCGGTGTTTCTTCAAATCCCGATGGTGCAAAATACAAGGGCACTTCCAGTCCCCAGCTTGCCCCCCATTTGCAACCCGCTTCGCTCATCGCATCATGGGCAGGTGCCATTTTCAGTGGCCGACCCGCGGGCAATTGCTCGTTGGGATAAGTCATCACAAACCGCCGGGTGTAAAACTGACCGGTGGTTTCCCTGATATATTGTTTGTTATTGGCAAAGTCGCCGTAGCGCGCCACATCCATGCCGAAGACGTCGGCTTCGGGTTCGCCGTGGATGATCCATTCGGCAAGGGATTTGCCAACGCCACCGCCCTGCAGGAATCCAGCCATTACCGCACAGGCGCACCAATACCCGCGCTTTCCGGGCACCGGCCCGACAAGCGGGTTTCCATCCGGCGAGAACGTAAAGGCCCCGTTGACCCAGTTTTTTACTCCCGCGTTCTGCAATACCGGAAACCGTTCAAAGCCCAGCGTCAGTTCGTTTTCAATGCGGTCAATGTTTTCCTGCAGCAGTTCAATACCATAGTCCCAGGGTGCGCCGTCCATCATCCAGTGCTGGTGCTTGATCTCGTATATGCCCAGCAGCATGCCCTTCAGGTCCTGGCGCATATAGGTAAAGGCTTCCAGATCAACGACCAGGGGCAGTTCCTTTTCCAGCGCCGCAACTTCCGGGATGGTTTCCGTCAGCAGGTAATGGTGTTCCAGCGGTGAGACCGGCAATTCCACCCCCGCCATTCGGCCCACCTGCTTGGCCCACAGACCGGCGGCATTGACGACGTGTTCGCAACTTATGGTTCCCTGTTCCGTCACAACCTGCCAGCCCTCGCCGGTCTGATGCAGTTCCAGAACCCGGTTGTGTTCAATTATCGATGCCCCATTCTTGCGCGCAGCACCGGCATAGGCATGAACCGTGCCGGTGGTATCGATATAGCCCTCCCGGTCGGCCCACATCCCCCCCAAAATACCGTCGGTGGACATGATCGGGCAGAGTTCACCGGCTTCCTGCGGACTCACCAGCCGAACGTCATCAATACCGATGCTCTGAAACACCCGGTAGGCCGATTGCAACCATTCCCACCGGTCCGGTGTGCCAGCCAGGGTCAATCCCCCGGTCATATGCATGCCGACGGAATGTCCGCTTTCCTGTTCAATCTCACCCAGCAGGTCAATCGTATAGGCCTGCAGCGAAGCAATGTTCGGGTCGGCGTTGAGAGCATGGAACCCACCTGCTGCATGCCAGCTCGAACCGGCGGTCAATACGGACCGTTCGATCAGCGCCACATCCTTCCAACCGAATTTGGCCAGATGATACAGCACCGAGGCACCAACGACGCCCCCTCCGATAACGACAACGCGATAATGTGACTGCATGAAATTACTCTCTCCGTCTCCGATTTACGAACACTAGACAGGAATGTACAGTCTTGTCCAGAGGCCCGGAACCCATGTAAAAACGCCGATGTTTGCGGGTGGATTGACCTTCGCCACAGGCTTTTTCAGATTAGTTGAAATAAAGTTCGCAGGCCTGTCGATTTCGGCCCCATTCATTCGTCTGGTCTGTACAAAGGTATGGTACCTTTGATCAAAGAAGGAAGAAAACAATGCAATATATGTGCTTGATCTACTCGACCGAAGGCGTCGGACCACAGCCGGGAACGCCGGAATTCGGCGCTTTCATGAAAGGCTATGCTGATTTCGGCGGCATCATCCAGAAGGCCGGAAAATTCATCGCCGATGACGCGCTGCAACCGGTGGCCACGGCCACGACCGTCTCTGTGCGCGATGGTAATGTGGATACAACCGACGGCCCCTTTGCCGAAACCAAGGAACAGCTCGGCGGTTATTATCTGCTGGATTGCGACGATCTGGACGAAGCGTTGAAATATGCGGCGATGATCCCTTCAGCGGCCCATGGACGCGTTGAAGTCCGCCCGGTCATGATCTTCGACTAAAGCTGCCTGACCTCCATGCTGCCCCCTTCCCCGCTGAAGCAGACCATCGAAAAGACCGTGCGCGAGGAATGGGGCCGCATCCTGGCCTGTCTGGTCAAGTCCATCGGCAATTTGCAACTCGCCGAAGACAGTTTGCAGGACGCACTTGTTGCCGCGCTCAGCCATTGGAGCACACATGGCCTGCCGGATGCGCCCGACGCCTGGCTGCTCACCACTGCGCGCCGCCGCGCCATTGACCGCCTGCGCCGCGATAGGCGGTTTTCCCAAAAGCAGGTCGAAATTTCCTATATCGCTGACATCGAAAACGCCTTTCGCGAAGAACCCGACTCTTCGGCAATACCCGTCAAGCGTCTGGAAATGATCTTCACCTGCTGCCATCCGGCTCTGGAGCGGAAGACCCAGGTCGCGTTGACCCTTCGCACATTGGGAGGGCTTTCAACCGAAGAAATTGCAACCGCCTTCCTCGATAAGCCACAAGCCATGGCCCAGCGGCTGGTGCGTGCCAAGAAGAAGATTGCCCTTGCCGCCATCCCATACGAAATTCCCGACAGCGACCTGTTGCCGGAACGGATCGCCTCGGTGCTGAGCGTGCTCTATCTGATTTTCAACGAAGGCTATTCCGCAAGTTCCGGTGACAGCCCCGTGCGGGTTGAGTTGTGCGATGAAGCCATTCGTCTTGCCCGCATTGTCGGCCAGCTGCTGCCAGACGAAACCGAGATTGCCGGCCTGCTGCGCTGATGCTGTTGCACGATTCCCGCCGCCTTGCCCGCATGGACAGCAAGGGGTCGATGATCGCCCTGGAACATCAAAACAGAAAGCGATGGGATCAGGGAAAAATACGGCAGGGCGTTGCCCTGTTGGAACAGACCCTGCCCCGTCAACGGGTTGGTCCTTACCAATTGCAGGCCGCCATCAGCGCCGTTCATGCGCAGAGCGCCGATTGGACGCAGACCGACTGGCCCCAAATCCACGCGCTGTATTCGCTGCTCTATCAGCTGCAACCGACACCGGTGGTTCAGATCAACCGGGCGCTCGCCCTGTCCTATGCCCGTTCGCCCAGCGAGGCCCTGGACCTGATCGATGAGGCAGCAAGCGATGGTCAACTGGATCAGTATCAACCCTATTATGCGGCAAGGGCCGACCTGCTGGACCGCAATGGAGACAAGGAAGCGGCCAAACAGGCGCTGCTGAAAGCCGTTGAATTGTCCGATAATCAGGCTGAACGGGCCTTCCTTCAGGCAAAGATCGCCGATTTGTGAATAGGGCGCCCAACCCGCCCGCACGCTGCAATTCACACAGGTTATCTCGGTACAGCTCTAAACCACGTTGCCGCATGGATGTCCGCGTTCTATGTTTACCCATGCTGGGAGGGCACCCATGACGTCCGTAAAAAGAAGATTAGCTGCCATAGTCGCGGCGGACGTGGTTGGCTACAGCCGGTTGATGGGGGCCTATGAAGAGGAAACCATCACCCAGTTGCGCGCCCACAGGGCGGAGGTGTTTGAAGCAAAATTACCCCAATATCACGGTCGAATTGCAAACACGGCGGGTGACAGTTTTTTGCTCGAATTTGCCAGCGCCGTTGATGCGCTGCGCTATGCGATAGACGTTCAGGCCGAAATGGCCCGGCGCAACCAATCGGTTGACCCTGACAAACAACTGGTTTTCCGCATCGGCATCAATGTTGGCGACGTGGTTGCCAATGGCGAAGATCTGCTCGGTGACGGCGTCAATGTTGCTGCCCGCATTGAAGCCCTGGCCGAACCGGGTGAAATTTGCATATCCCGTTCAGCCCGCGATCAGGTGCGCGACAGGATCGACATCACCCTGGATGATCTCGGGGAAGTTGAGGTCAAAAACATCGCCCGGCCCGTGCGGGTATTTCGCGTGCTCAGCGGCAGCGGCAGCGGCAACGGCAGCGGCAAGACCGCCACTTCGCCCGCTGCCGGTTCCGCAGCAAAAAGCGGCAGCAAGGTTGTCTTAGCCACAATTGCAGCGATGGTGATTGCAGGCGCGGCGGCGTTTTGGTGGTATCAGCAATCAAGCACCCTGCCACCTGAACAAATCAACGCATCCACACCCCGCTCCGACGGACCGTCAATTGCGGTTCTGCCGTTCTCAAACCTGTCCGGCAAACAATCTGAATCCTATTTTGCCGATGGCATCACCGAAGACATCACCACCGACCTCTCCAATGTCTCAGGGCTGAATGTCACGTCGAGTTCGTCGGCAAAACGGTTGCAACGCGGGCAAGGTGATGTTGCAACTTCAGCGCTGAAACTTGGTATCGGCCATTTGATCGAAGGGTCGGTTCGCCGGTCGGAAGACCGGATCCGCATCACCGCCAAGTTGATTGACGTGGCGTCGGGCAATCAGCTTTGGGCGGAGCGGTTTGACCGCAAACCCGAAGACATATTCGCCATTCAGGATGAAATCACCGGCCGGGTGGTTTCCCAATTATCTGACCTGTTCACGGACATTAATTTCAAAACGAAAAGGCGCTCCTATACGCCCAACCCCCTCGCCTATGACTATTACATCAAGGGGCGAGCCCAGCGCATTCCACCGACACCGGGCAATCTCAAGGCCGCGTTTGAGAGTTTCAACAAGGCGATCGAAATCGATCCAAAATTTGCCGGCGGCTATGCCGGCGCATCGATTGCCACCATCCTCGCCTCATCAGACAGCACCAAAACGCCTGAAACCGCAAAGGCAGGATTGGCCGAAGCCCAAAGACTGGCACAAAAGGCCGTGGAACTTGACCCGGACTTTGGTCCTGGCTGGGGCAGTCTGGCCGAAGCCTATCTACGAACCGGTCAGCATGACGAAAGTCTGCAGGCCATAGAAAAGGCCATTCAGGCTGCCCCCGGAGACTCGCTGATGCGGGCCAATTTTGGCCGATATCTCGGCTATGTGGGCCGCGCACAGGAAGGCATCAAACAGGTCAGGCAGGCGATGCGCATGAGCCCTGACAGCCTGCCCCTGTTGTATTTTCTGGGGTTGAATCAAAGATCAGCCGGGCAGTTTGATGCAGCGGTGGAGTCGCTGATCGAACATCGCAAACGCCTCAGCGGGCGCATTTTGCCGGCCCCGACAACCCAACTGATCGCCGCCTATGTCGAAGCCGGACATGTCGACAAAGCCCGTGAAACCGTTGCTTTGCTGCTGAAGGCCGCACCAAAATTCAGCGCCAGGAAAGCGGCCAAAATTCACCTCTACAAAGACGTCAAAGAACAACAGGCGTTCGGCGACGCCCTGCGGACAGCGGGCCTGCCGGACTGATTGCAATTCTGCGCGGGCCGCCGGCTAGCCGGCTGCATCCATCCGCATCAGCCAGTCGCG
>CAJQPW010000258.1 GCA_905480295.1 uncultured Rhizobiaceae group bacterium
ACGGTAAGGGCCATATGATAGGTCCAGCCCGGTCACGGTCATGGTGTAGGCCGCGGCACCAAAGCCGATGAATACTCCTGCAAGGATCGCCAAGACGAACATCTGGAATGCTGGCAGGGCTGCTTTTGCCACTCCTGCGGTCTCGATGAGTTCGGCAATCTCTTGCGGTCGATGAGCGTCAGTGCTGTTTGCTTCGTGTTTCATGGTTGCAGTAAATAACTTAGCCGCGACATTGCATAGATCTGACATGCACCAAAAATTGAAAAATGGTTGCGTCTGAGCAGCCGCAATCGAATGCCATTGACCATTTTTTAAAGGCGGGCTCAATAGCGGGTCGGATTTCGATTGGAAATTCTTTCTCAATAAGCACATCAATTTAAAGAAAATAATGGCGGTGAGGTGGTGACCTGCCTCATCCGATTGGTCCGGGGTGAATGTTAGTTCATGATCGGCCTTTACTGCAATGGGATGCTTGTTTCGGGTGCCGGAGGCTTGTATCCAAGCGCACTGTGGGGGCGTTTTGTTTTGCAGTGCTGACGCCATTGCTCGATGATGATTTGAGCTTCCTTCAATGAGTAGAAGATTTCATCGTTGAGCGGTCCGTCACTGAGACGGGCATTGAAGCTTTCGATATAGCCGTTCTCCCATGGTGATCCAGGTTCGATATAGGGGGTTTGTGCACTGACAGCACCAATCCATTTTCGCTCAGCTTCAGCGACGAACTCGGGACTGTTATCTAACCGAATGTAACCGGGCACATCACGCAGGATGAAGAGGTCTGTCAGCATATCTATTACATCCGTTGAGTTCAGATTGCGACGAACACGAATGGCCAGACATTACCGGCTGTACTCGTCCATGATGTTGAGCGCCCTGAAGGCTCTGCCATCATCGGTGCGATGATGAACAAAGTCATACAAACAGACATGGTTCACATGCTCAGCACGCTGTCGAATACATGACCCGTCATTGAGCCAAAGGCGGCCACGTTTGGGTTGTTTGTTGGGTCCCTTCAGCCCCTGACGCTTCCCCATCTCAGCAAAATCGACGTTCAATCCGCCCGTCACTCACCGATCATCCAGCACCCAGCAGCAGTGCTGCAACACGGCGATAACCATAGCGCCCCCAGAGACGGGCCAACTCAATCATGTCCTCAACAAGACGTTTTTCATCTGCGCGATACGATCGAGATGGGAGGGCGGTCAGCAGGCCAGAACAGAGATTTCAATGGCGATGTTCCGAACCTTAGTTCCTTCAGAGGTCAGATTATCAAAGGCGGCAATGTACCAGGTCCATAGGGTAAATGGACCATTGGACCAGCGGCAAAAGCAAAGGTTGAATTTTTGGCAACCAGCCGAAAGACCATCTGCTTGATCCTCATCATTGCCGTTCAACCAACTTGCTTTATGATAACTCCAACACTCAGTGAGGAAGGCTTAATCTTTGTCAGAACGTTTTGAGCGCCATCGCCAAGCTTGGACACAAGAGGAAATTCAAAAGCTACACACACTAGCGACAAGGGGCATGAGTTTGAAGGCTGTTGCCAAGGCACTCACCCGTTCCGAGGAATCGACAAAGAAAAGAGCCAAACAAGACAAGCTGAAGATTCAAAAATTGCGTTGAATCCCAGTGTTAGAATCATCATGAATATTGCTTTGGTGCATTCCGCGTTTGTGCCCAAAATTGCCACTTTGGTTTGTGGCCTTCCGGCACTTGCAGACCTTGGACCAAACCAGAGTCCTGAAGACGAAGGACACCAAAGCAACCCTTCAAAACACCTCGGCAAAATCACAGGCCAATGGCAACAAAGCGGACTAAGTCGCTCCGGGTGACCGCTTGGTGCTTCCAATTTGCGACAAGCCCTATTTTGGTAAACCCGCCAATTCCAGCGCGCCAGCGAACTTTTGAACAAACTCTTGATCTTTATAGACACGCAGCGGTCCAAGGATTAAATTTGTCGTTGTGAATTGCGGGTTTATCTTCAACAGTTGACTGACTTCCAATTCCGCATCACTCATCCGACCTTCGAAAACAGCGATCGCGGCAAGTGCCGAATGGGCATTTTGCTTGGCAAAGAAATAGTTCCCACCTGCCTTCAGGTCTGCACGCGCCATTTCTGCGGCCTGACTGAATTTTCCAAGTTTCATGTAAGTCCGGGTTATTTCTGTTGGTACCCATTGCTGATAGGCTGGTTCAAGCCGCAATGATCTGAGCATTAAAGCCAAACCTGCTGCAGGTTCACCACTATGAGACTTGGCATAGCCTCCACTTGCATGAACATCGGCACTGCCTGGTGCAAGTTTTAATGCTTTATCAACACCCTCAATCGCCGCCTCATAATTCTTGGCGTAAAGATTGAGAGTCGCTTCAAGAATGTAAGCTTCACCGATCTGAGAGATCTCCAACGTTCTGACACTAAACCGCCGAGCTTTTGCCATGTCACCGGCAGGGTCCTCACTGAAACCCAAAATTGCCTTTTGCCAGTGCAACCAGCCCATCATGAGATTGGGTAGCGGTCGATTAGGATATTGATCCACAAGTGCCCGAAATATCGCCATGGCGGCGGAATGGCCGCTCGGGCTAAACTTCCGGAATTCGGCAAGGCCTTCAATGTGGCGTGACCATGCATCAAAGTCTCCCGCAAGAGTGGTTAACTTACGGGCATTTTCGCCAAAGGTGAGAGAAACCTGCAATTCCGCAAACAGTTTCTGGGAAATCCTGTCCTGAATTGCAAAAAGGTCTTCCGTTCCGCCATCTTCACGTAGCGACCAGAGTTGTTGACCCTCAATCGCATCTGAAAGCTCCGCCGTGACCCGAAGGTTTTCTCCCACACTTTGCACACTGCCGCTCAGTACAAATCTTACACCTAATTCCGTGGCCACATCTCTGATTTCAACATCGCGTTTTTTGTAAGTGAGCGAGGTTCCCCGTGCGATAACCACCATGTTTGGAGAGAGCGAGAGTGTCGAAATGATGCTTTCCGTCAGTCCATCACCTATCCATTCCTGTGACTTGTCAGCACCAATTGTTTTGAACGGCAGCACTGCAATTGACGGTCTTTCGGGCAAGGCATAGGCCATGTTTGCCGGATCGACTGGGGCAAAGGCCGTTGTTTGCTTGTGCCAATACATTCCACCGCCGACCAGGATTGAAATAATTGCAGCCGCTGCCACCAGTTGGGGCCATCTACGTGTTTTCGCCTTTGGTGGGCGTATGGGTTTTTCCCCATCGCGCATTATCTGGAAGGCTCGTAACGGTCGGGCGATGTTTTTGACCGTCACCTCGCCGAGATCCGCAAGATTTAGTTCCAATCTATCCCTTACTTGGTCGCGGACTGTTCGGCTGAGAATCGTTCCGCCCGTAGGGGCCATCGCCTCAAGCCGAGCCGCGACGTTGACTCCATCACCAAGAAGATCGTCGCCAGAAGTCATCACGTCACCAACATTGATTCCGATACGGTATTCAATCTTTGCTTCTCTCCCGACGCCCTCATTCCTTGACGCAACCTTTTGGTGTAGCGATTGCGAGAACCGCACGGCTTCGACGGCGCTTGAAAACTCTATGAGTAGGCTGTCCCCGGCTGTGTTTGCGAGGCGCCCGTGATACTGCTGAATAAGAGGATCAATCAGTTCGACGCGCATTTCGCGAAGGCTGTTCAGAGTGCCCTCTTCATCCGCTCCGATCAATCTGGAGAAA
>CAJQPW010000259.1 GCA_905480295.1 uncultured Rhizobiaceae group bacterium
CTCTTCAACCTTTTGATTGATCTCATCAACGCGGGCCGACAGGGACATGCCCAGCTCCAGCGCCTTGTTTTCGAGAGTTTCGCGGGTCTCGTCGAGCTGACTTCCGATATCGTCCTTGATTGCGCTCTGGCCTTTCGTAAAGGTTTCGGCAATCTCACGAGATCTATCCAACAGCGTTTCGTTGATCTCTTTAGCCCGTTTTTCCAACGAGCTATCGATTTTTTCTACACTATCACTCAAAGTAGCATTGCGTTCATCGATCTGTTCGACCATGGCATCAATGCGGCCTGTCAAAGCCTGTCCAAAGCTGGTGATTTTCTCGTTGAAGGTATTGTCTAGGAAATCGCTGCCCTTTTCCAATGCGGAGGACAGTTCGGAGGTGCGTTGCCCCAATTGTTCAATCAGCGCGCTACCGCTGGAGTTCAACGAGGTATCGATCGTAGAGAACTGCTCGCTAATTTTTTCCTGCATATTGCTGGCAAGAAAATTGACCCGCTCTGCCAGTTCGTTGGTTTTGATTTCCATCGCATCGCTGGTCGATGTCCCGGACGTAGTGATCGTTTCGATCAATGACGCACCGCTGGCCTCGATACGGTCTGCAATTTCATTTCCACGCGTAGACAGGCTTTCCGTCAGCGATTCAGAGGCAAAACTCAACGATGCCGTAACCTCTTCAACGGCACTCTTCGTAGAAATGCCGGCTTCCGACAATTGTGCAATCAGGCCTGCACCAACATTGTCAAAGGCGGCACCAAGCTCAGTACTCTTTTCTGAAAGCGTGCTGGTCAGACTGTCACCGGCAATGGTCAACATAGCCTGCATGTTATCCAGTACACTGTTTGTCTGTTCGCGAGTGCCTTCAATCTGTCCGACAATGGCGCCACCGACGCCTTCAATCTGATGACCGATTTCCTGTCCCTTTTGCGAAATTTGCTGCAACAATGTATCGCCCGCCTGATCAAGGGAGGCGCGCACATCCATATTGGTGTTGCCGAGAGCTTCACTGAATTGTTTCTGCGCCTCAGCAACATTCTCGCTGATTTGCTGCGCAGAAATGTTCAGATCTTCCTGCAAGGTCTCGCTGGCGCCGGAAATCGAAGATCGAACACGCTCGGTGTGATTGACGATGGCCTCGCGTTCATTGGCCAGTTCTTCAACCAGTCCGCGCATGCGCAGTTCATTGTCCGAATAAGAGTTTTCAAGCGTAGAAACTTCGTTGTGAACCAAACCTTCCAATTCGCTGGCACGGGCCATCGCCCGTTCAATACCGTCAGTCAGCGCCCCAACTTCGACGCGAATGGCCTGTCCGACGCTGCGCACAGAGTTCATGGCTTCCGTTTCAGGTTCCATGAGGCGATAAGCAACTTCGGTCATGGAATGGGCGGCAAGCTTCAGCTCCTGTGCCCGGCGAACCATAAACGCATAGCCCCAGATCATCAGCAGGGGCAAAACAAGACTGGCAAAAAACAGGAACAGCGCAGGCATGGATCCGCTTCCACCCCAGGCTGCGGGCGAGATCAGGTTGCTGCCAAGGACGCTATATCCAGCCCAAATTGCTACAAGCACCCACAAGACGCTGGCACCTGCGGCGAACCAGGTGGCGGACGTTGATGGTTTCCGGGCAATGGCTGCAGCAAATCGCGCCGTTCCGGACCGGCGATCATCATTTGCGGCTGGCGCTTTGGGTGCAATGGTTTCCCGACGCGAAGCGGGTTCGCGATCCGAAACGGTCGGACGATCATCCTCTTCGAAGTCATCATCCGGCATATCCAGATCAGATGCCGCCGAAAGGTCAGCTAAAAGTTCGTCTGCAGAATCTGCATCCGCCTCCTGGCCGAAATCAATTTTGAGAGCTTCTTCCACTGCTGAAAGTGCATCATCTGCTGACTTTGTGGATTTGCTAGCCCGTTTTGCCATGTTACTACGCCTTAACATTGGAACATAAATTCCCTAGCGGGCATGTTCCTAGCCCGTTTTTTGCCCCGCGTGCGAGGCGTATACGGGAAATGCGGCAAATGTTGACAAACATCGCCGCGTCTAACCCGCCGCAGCCCCATGATAATAGGGTCTGGTACAATTTGGTACCATTTCCAACTCATGGAGGAATTAAATCGTTAATTTAGGTTAACGTTTCCACTGCTAGTTTATGCAAGTGGCTATTTCAACCCGTTCAGCACGGCCAAACCGTGAAAAAACCGACCAACATTCAATCTTAACCAGCTCTAAACAATTTGGGCGCACGCTTGGCTTTACAAGCAATATTGGCGACTCAAATGGGACGGAGAAGACAATGGCCAGTGCAAAACCGATGATGGCAGACTCAATGGATATTGAACTTTCACAAGATACGGCTCGCACCGGTGTTTCCCTGCAGGCTGTTCCTGACTGTGCCAGTGCCAAAAATCCAGTCGATCTGGTGCATCTGTCGCGCCAGTCGCTGGGTGACCGATCTCTGGAAAACGAAATTCTGCAACTGTTCCACAGCCAGTCGACGCTTTATCTGGATCGCCTTGAAAACGCCAAAACCGCCGATGAGCGAAAATTTGCCTCACACACGCTTGTGGGATCAGCGCGAGGATTGGGGGCCTGGAAGGTTGCTGCGGAAGCAGAAATTGCTGAAAAGAAATGCGCCAAACCGTGCGATATCAGCGCCTTAAGAGCGGCTGTGAGGGAAGCGAATTATTACATTGAAAATCTGTTGAGCGATAATTGAGCAGAAATTCAAGCTTTCTTGTTTGGTCAGGCACCATACTGTCTTGACTCTTGGCGTATGACCGCTAAATCCGCTTGGTCAGACACTCACCAGGCATACTCCAATGGCGAAAATTACCTACATTGCACATGACGGTTCTCAATTTGAAGTTGAGGCTGACAATGGTTCCACGGTGATGGAAAACGCAATCAAGAACGCGGTTCCGGGCATTGAAGCCGAATGTGGCGGAGCCTGCGCCTGTGCCACCTGTCACGTCTATGTTGATGATGCCTGGGTCGAAAAGACTGGGGCAGCAGAAGCTATGGAAGAAGACATGCTGGATTTTGCCTATGATGTTCAGCCAAATTCCCGCCTTTCCTGTCAGATCAAGGTGCGCGATGAGTTGGATGGCCTGGTGGTGAAAGTCCCCGAACGTCAGGCGTAGAACAGCTAATCAGATAAGAACTTATTTTCTCAATCAGAGAATAGGTGAAGAAAATTCTTCCTTGTTTCGTCTGCTGTCCTCCACCATGTAAGCAGCGATAACCGAAGCCAATGAGACCATGACAATGTCAGTAATAGCAGACCCCGTTGAAACCGATGCTGTGATCATCGGAGCAGGCCCTGTCGGCCTGTTTGCCGTTTTTGAATTGGGACTGCTTGATCTCAAGTGCCACTTGATCGATATCCTTGATCGCGCCGGTGGGCAATGCGCTGAATTATATCCCGAAAAGCCGATCTACGACATTCCGGCCTGGCCCGAAATATCCGGCCAGGGATTGACCGATCGCCTTATGGAACAGATCAAACCATTTGATCCCGAATTTCACTTCAACCGCATGGTGACCGCGGTGGATAAACTTGAAGACGGATCATTTCTGGTAACCACCGACGAAAACGAAGTCATCAAGGCCAAGGTTGTTGTGATTGCCGCGGGAGGTGGATCTTTCCAACCCAAACGTCCTCCGGTGCCTGGTATCGAGGCATTTGAAGACAAATCTGTATTCTATTCGGTTCGCCGGATGGAAGAGTTTCGCGACCATGATATCTTAATTGTGGGTGGCGGAGATTCAGCGCTCGACTGGACTTTGAGCCTGCAACCTATTGCCAAATCACTGACGCTTTTGCATCGCCGGGATGCATTCCGCGGTGCTCCGGACAGTGTCAACAAAATGAAAGCACTGGTGGAAGAAGGCAAAATCAATCTGCAACTTGGTCAGGTCACGGGTTTGAACGGGGCTGACGGCCTGGTGGAGAGCGCATCAGTAAAAACCAAAGAAGGCGATGAAATCGAGGTCAAGTGCAGCCGTGTGCTACCATTCTTCGGTCTGACCATGAAACTGGGGCCGATTGCCGACTGGGGACTGAATTTAAACGAAAATCTGTTGCCGGTTGATACCGAGAAATTTGCCACCAGCGAACCTGGTATTTTCGCTATCGGTGACATCAACACCTATCCTGGCAAATTGAAGCTTATCCTATCAGGGTTCCATGAAGCTGCGCTGATGGCCCATGCTGCTAAAAAATACATCGCACCGGACGAGCGTATTGTTTTTCAATATACAACCTCGTCTACCAGCCTTCAAAAGAAACTCGGCGTCTAAGAAACACCGGTGTCACCCCAACTGGTGATGGCTGTTCAGGAACCGCTGTAGATTTTTTCCATACGGCGATAGTTCCTGGCATCAGCACGATCAAATTTTGCGTTACGCTTTTTGTCGGCAAGGCTGAGAGAATCCACCAGCTTAGCTGCGTTGCGCTCAAGACCACGACAACTGCTGGCCGACTTCATTTTGAGCAGAGACCGGTGCACTTTTTTGGCAAATTGCCGATAGTACAAACCGTGGGTGCGTTCGTGTTTGTTCAACAGGTTGAGCATCTTTTTCCAACGCGCACGCTGCCGTTTGGAAACACCAGCGGTTGATCGCAATTTGGGCATTTCATAGACGATCTCCATCTTAACGCGCGCCGCCTTAATCCGACAACGCTTTTTGCTTTTTCGATGGACCAACTGATACGTCATGTTTCGCGTTGCCGTTGCCCAGGCGCGACGCCGATGTTGGCGGGAATAAGGGCCTTTGCGGCTCATGGAACGGGCAAATTCCGCAGCAGTTTTCCCTGAAATATTATAATGCTTTGTTTTTTCTGATATTTTCAGCGAGCTCGATTGTGCCTGCACAGACAGCGGCCAACAGATACAGATCAGTACCGTAAGCGCAAACCAGCGACTCAGATTCACTGTGCTACCCATTCCTGCGTTTCCTCACCCAACCGCATTAAACTAGCGGTACATTGAAGGCGTGGAAAGCTTTTTGAGCGGTATGGCGTCACAAGCGCGTGAATATCACTGTTGGCGAGACTTTTGTTGTCTTGCCAGCATTGCAAATTGTCTTTGCTCGTTGGCATCGAAGTCCCGCTGTGCTTTGTCGTGTTCTTTAAGTCGACGATCAACAAGTCGATTTGCCCGAGAACGCATCACGCTACAATTTGAAGCCGGTTTCATGGCTTCGAGTTCCCGTTCTATTTCGTCGGCATATTTAAACGCGATGTTGACATGCATGGCTTCATGCAAGCGGGTATAGCGGTCAATATTGTCCCAGGCTTCGCCCAACTTAGCAGACGCAGACTTTCTGCCGGTCCATTGGGGAAGGGTCACCTTGGCATTAACGGCAACTTTGGCTTCCATAATCCTGCATTTCTTCCTGACAGTTTCGAAAGCAATATTTGGAATCATTCGAATACGGGCCACAGCGACTGCGTGTTGGCCACCATTGATTCGGGGCCCTTTTCGCTTGATTTCTGAATCGAGTGCAGCCGTCGAATTGCCGGAAATTTTGTAATAATCCACGGAAACATTGCTCTGCTGACTTGTCTGGCAGGCAGAAAGCAACACGCAACCAGACAGTGCATACAGGACCTTCCGGTTGCAGACGGCGTGAAACATTACTCAGAAATCCTCATTGAACGGTCACTGTATTCCCAAATTGTGGCAAGAACCACCGCAGATAAATTAAAATTTTCATGACCGTGAGAACGATTGCCATTTCCATATAACCTCATGGCCAGGTGCCGGATCTCGGGGGACAAGAAAGGACAGCAACAGAGAACACAACGCCATCCCGGTGCCCGCCAGAAAAACTGCAGCCGGACTGACCAGCCACAAGAGCCCAAACACCACTGGGATAATCACGGCAGCAATGTGATTTATCGTAAAGGCCACACCAGTGGTGCCTGCGATGTCAGATGGGGTCGCAATTTTTTGAAAATACGTTTTCTTTGCGATCTCCAGCCCAAAGAACGCATGGTCCAAAATATACAGCGCAATGGCGATTTCTGGCACAGTCACAAAGGCATAAGCAGTGAAAACAAAAGCCAGACCAATGTATTGAATGACCATGGCACTTCGGTCACCCACCCTTTCGATCAGTTTGCCAAGGAACGGAGCCAGCGCCATCATGACGGCGGAATTGACAAAAAACAGGGCAGCGATGTCATGGAATGAATAGCCAAACCGTTCGACCATCATCCAGCTGGCAAACACGAGGAAGATCTGACGGCGCGCACCTGCAAGGAAAGTTATGGCGTAATACAGCCAGTACCGTTTTCGTAAAATAAGGGTCTTGGATTGAGTTGTTCCACCCTGAAACTGCGGGAAGGAGGTGGTCATGAACACCACAAAGACCAGCGTTACGGCACCGGCGATCAGGAACATCGTGGTAAAGCTCAGATCGAAAAAGCTGCCAGCAAGAAAAATCAACGCATAGGCCGCCAGTTGGGCAAGACTGGCAACTGACAGAATTTTCCCCATCATCGACGCTGCATTCTTTTTCGACAGCCACTGCAGCGACAGTGACTGGTGCATGGTTTCGTAATAGTGGAAGCCTACGGAACCGATGAAAGTCGTGATGTAAAACCCAAGTGCGGTTGGGAAATATCCCGTGGCAGCCGTGCCTAGTCCCAACAACGCAAGCGAAACCATACCAAACGTCTGCTCCCGCATCGCAAACAGGAAAAACACAGCCGCGAAAGACAAAAAACCCGGAATTTCCCTGATGGATTGCTGAATGCCGATTTCACGTCCAGTAAATCCGAGCATTTCATGGGCAAAGTTATACTGCAGTGCAGACCAGGACGCGAAAGACAGCTGCATGGCAGCAGCCATTAGCATCAACAACAGGGCAGGTGTACGCCAACCGACGCCCTGAGGAGGCGAAGGTTCCGAGATGGAGTCAGTATGCGTTGTAGAAGCTGAATACTTTTCGGCGGCTTTCATCGCCTAGCCATAGGCGCATTCATTGCGGTTCACAATTGGCAATTCCATTGTCTTGCAATGCACGCACGAATGTTAGACATGTTGGGAATTACGATTGAGGAAGCCTATGCCCCATTTTACCTCTCTGGTGGAAAGTCTGCCATCAACAGTACCCTTTGTCGGGCCAGAAACTCAGGAACGCGCTCGTGGAAAGAGTTTTCGCGCCCGCATTGGTGCCAATGAAAGTGTATTCGGGCCTTCGCCCAAGGCAATACAAGCAATGGCCAACGAAGCGGCGCAGGCTTGGAAGTATGCTGACCCTGAAAATCATGACCTTAAACACGCATTGGCCACGCATCACGGTGTCCAACCCCAAAACATCGTGATCGGGGAGGGGATAGATGGCATTTTGGGCAATCTGGTTCGAATGTTGGTAACAACAGATGTACCGGTCGTCACCTCACTTGGAGCCTATCCGACTTTCAACTTTCATGTAGCCGGGTTTGGCGGTGTCTTGCAGACTGTGCCCTATAGGGATGATGCAGAAGATCCGTTGGCGGTGGCAGAGGCTGTACGCCAGTCCGGCGCTCCCTTGGCCTATTTTGCCAATCCTGATAATCCCATGGGCAGTTTTCACGGGGCGGGTGTCATTTCAAAACTGATCGAGGATATGCCGCAGGACACAGTACTGTGCCTCGACGAAGCCTATTGTGAGTTTGCACCTGTCGGTGAACTTTTGCCTTTCAATGTTGAAGAAAAGAGGGTTATTCGCACACGGACATTTTCAAAAGCCTACGGCATGGCCGGTGCCCGTATTGGCTACGCCATTGGTCACGTGGATCTGATTGATGCATTCAACAAAGTGCGTAATCACTTTGGGGTAAACAGAATCGCCCAGGCGGGTGCATTAGCCGCGCTGGAAGATCAGCCCTGGCTTGAGTCCGTTGTGACCAAGGTCCAGGTGTCAAACGCGGCAATTGCTGAAATTGCCCGCGCAAACGGTCTCACTCCCTTGCCCACCGCCACCAATTTCGTAACCATCGATTGTGGCCGTGATGGCGCCTACGCCAAGGCTGTTGTCGAAGAGCTGATTGATCGCGATATTTTTGTTCGTATGCCTTTTGTCGAACCGCAAAACCGTTGCATTCGGATATCCTCTGCAACGCAACAGGAGTTGGATTTGTTGGCTGAGAGCCTGCCGCTGGCGCTTGCCGCTGCAAACGGGGCTTGATCCGCTGACACGCTTAAGGCAGGAACCGTTCATGACCGAAATTTCCCCTCCACGGACTCTTGACCACCTGGTTTTGCCGGTGATCGACATCGATGTTGCCCGTAACCGCTACCAATCTTTGGGGTTCACCGTTGCCCCAGACGGACGACACCCATTTGGGACCGAAAACTGCTGCATCTTTTTCAAGGATGATACGTTTTTGGAGCCGCTCGGCATTGCTCAAAGAGAAACCTGTGAAGCCAAGGCCATACGCGGTAACACGTTTGTAGCCAACGATCAGAACTACCGTTTCCGGCGTGGCAATGAGGGGTTTTCCCATCTTGTCATCAAGTCTGATGATGCACGTGCCGATCATGCGGCCTTCAAAGCTGCGGGCATGTCGGGAGGCAAAATGGTGCGCTTTTCCCGGGCCTATAAGGACAGTGCAGGCAACAAACAAAAAGTGTCGTTTCATCTCGCCTTTGCCGCCGATCGCCGCAGTCCGGACAGCGGGTTTTTTGCGTGCGAGGTGTTGCAGCCCCCGCCGGGTGGGCGCGGTGCGCTTGTCGAGCATGAAAACGGTGTGACGGGCATCAAGGAAGTTGTGTTGTCCGAGGTCAATCCAACGGATTTCCAGTACTTCTTTCAAATGTTCCTTGATCAGCGTGAAATGGATGTTGATTCTTTCGGCATGTCGTTTGACCTCAATACTTCAAAGGTCACCGTGCTTTCCCCCCACGGAATGCAAGCCTTTTACGGCATGGAAGCGGAGAAACGGGAACGCGGAATGCGATTCGCGGCCTTTGTATTGGCCGTTAACAACCTGGCCCACGTCAAGTCACTGCTGACCGCCAACAATATAGTGTTTGAAGAGAGACAAGGCCGGATTTTCATTGCCCCAACGGCCGGGCAGGGAACCACCATAATCATGGAAGAAGCACAATAACATGCAGCCCAATTCGTCTGTATCCGTCGGGTCTGTCGTTTTTGACCAGTCAAAACCGTTTTCTCTGATCGCTGGTCCCTGCCAACTTGAAGGACGCCAACACGCATTCGACATGGCGGGAAAGCTGACCGAAATCTGCGCCAATGCCGGCATCGGACTGGTCTACAAATCTTCCTATGACAAGGCCAATCGCACCAGCCTCGCCAGCACGAGAGGAATTGGTCTGGATGCCTCGCTGGAAATTTTTCGGGACTTGCGCCGGGAGTTTGGCGTTCCCACACTGACCGATGTTCACACCGCCGAACAGTGTGCCATTGTTGCCCCATATGTAGATGTTTTGCAGATACCTGCATTCTTATGCCGACAAACTGACCTGCTGATCGCAGCCGCCAATACAGGCAATGTCATCAACGTTAAAAAGGGCCAATTTCTCGCGCCATGGGACATGCACAATGTACTTGGAAAATTGACCGACAGCGGCAATCCCAACGTCTTGTTAACCGAACGGGGAACAAGTTTTGGCTACAACACTTTAGTCAATGACTTTAGAGGGTTGCCAGCCATGGCCGCCACCGGTGCACCGGTCGTTTTTGATGCTACCCATTCTGTTCAGCAGCCAGGAGGTTTGGGGGCGACATCGGGTGGTCAAAGAGAGTATGTTGCGGTGCTGGCCAAGGCGGCGATTGCCGTCGGCGTTGCCGGTGTGTTCATCGAAACCCATCAAGATCCGGACAATACAACGTCATCGGATGGGCCCAACATGATGCCGTTAGACCAGATGCCCGCATTGATCGATCAGTTGATGGCCTTAGATCACGTTACAAAGGGCATCGGCTAACCCTGCTGGCTTATGCTGAACGAACGCGATCAGTTTTCAGTGCCGGGCGCGCCTACAGCCTTCATGTCAGCCGCCTGTTTGATAGCAGCGGCAATTTGATCGGAAGCCTGCGCGCCCATGACAGCATATTTGTTATCGATAATAAAACAGGGCACACCCGTGACCCCCATTTTCTGAGCGACAGCAATTTCTTCGCTCACAGCTTCTTTGTCCTGATCAGTGGAGAGCAGGGCAGCGACTACGGATTCATCCATGCCCGCTGCTGCTGCGGCAGCGACAAGGACCGCATGATTACCGATATTGGCACCATCCATGAAAAAATCTTTAAACAGACGTTCAACCAACCGGTCCTGTATGTCCTGGCCTTCGTTGCTGGCCCAGCGAATTACCCTGTGGGCATCAATCGTATTGGGAGATACTGCGATGGCGTCGAAATTAAATGCGAGACCTTCGTCATTGCCGGCCTGTTTAATCCGGTCATAAATCTCGCGAGCCCGTTCGGGTCCGCCAAATTTCGTCTCAAGATATTCCTGCCGATCGCGCCCCTCAACAGGAAGGGTAGGGTCCAGTTGGAAAGGACGCCATCTCAGTTCCACCTCGACATCGTCAATCGAGTCCAATGCCTGTTCCAACCGCCGTTTGCCGATGTAACACCACGGGCACATGACGTCTCAGACGATGTCGAGTTGGACTTTCGTCATTATTGATCTCCTGTCGCCCACCAGGTGGGAAATTTCGGCCCATAGAGTGATGTCTGGTCCGGGCGGGATATACGCTTCCAGCGGGCAATCCGCCTTTCGCCCAAGTGATAAAGCGGCACCACGTAGTGGCCGCTGATCAGCACCCGGTCGTAGGCTCGGACTGCATCGGTAAATTCATCCTCACTGCGTGCGCCCAACATCGCATCAATGGTCGCATCAAGTGCTGGCTCTGCAGTTCCTGCAAAATTGAAGCTTCCCTCCATGTTCTGAGAACGGCTGCCCCAACGGAAGATCTGCTCCGCCCCGGGAGACAAGGATGAAGAATAGCGCACCACCGTCATATCAAAGTCAAACGTACCTTTGCGTGCCTGATATTGCGCATCATCCACCAGTCGAATGTTGACCTCAATACCTAGTTTGGCTGCGCTCTGCTTATACGAAAGAGCCAGTCGTTCGATATCCTGGCCGCTGATCCCGGCATCGCCGGCAATCAACAGCTCAAACGACAATTGTTTGCCGCTGCCATCTACAAGTTTTCCGTCCTGGATCACAAACCCTTGCTTGCGAAGCAGGCTCAATGCAGAACGCAACATCTTGCGGTCTACCCCAGATCCATCGCTTTTCGGCGCCCGGTAGCTGCCATCCATAACTTCCGGCAGAACAACGCCTGGAAACGGTTCCAGTAGCTTCAATTCGCCTGCACTGGCTGGTTGTCCCATTGAAGACAGATGAGAATCCTGCCAGTAGGACGATGTGCGTTGATAGGCGCCAAAGAACAGGTTTGCGTTGGCCCATTCAAAGTCGAACAGCATGGCAAGCGCTTTTCTCACCTGTCGGTCTTTAAATTGGTCGCGCCGGGTATTGAATACAAAACCCAACATGCCGCTGGGGGTCTTGTTCTTAAATTCTTCCTTTACGATACGGCCATCGTTGGCAGCAGAGAAATCATAGGCGGTGCGCCATTTGCTGGGGCTGTTTTCAGGATAAAGATCAAACAACCCCTTCTTGAATCCTTCAAATTGAGCCTGGGCTGAGCGGTAATAGTCAACCCGAATCGTGTCGAAGTTGAAAAACCCGCGCTGAACCGGCAGGTCCTTGGCCCAGTAGTCAGAATTGCGCTGATAGGAAATGCGTTCTCCCGGTTTCACTTGGGACACCGTGTATGGCCCGCTGCCGATTGGCGGCTTGATGGTGGATTTTCCGAACCCGTCAACATCGGTGGCGTGTTCAGGAAGCACCGGCATCAAACCAAATAACATTGGCGTTTCGCGGGAAGCGCGTTCGTTGAACCAAAGCTTAATGCTGCGTTCGCCGGTCTGTTCCATTTTTTCCACCGCTTTCATACGGCTGGAATACGGAGGACGGCCCTTTTCTTTCAACAGATTAAAAGTGAAAAGGACATCGGATACCTTAACCGCTACTCCATCGGAGAACTTTGCCTTGGGGTGCATGTGGAATTCAATCCATTTTCGATCATCAGGCAACTCGACCCTTTCTGCCAACAGCCCATATTCGGTAAATGATTCGTCCCTGGAACGTTTGAGCAGCGTTTCAAATACCAGGTTACCAAAAACCGGGTCCCACAGGCCTCGGGCGCCCGTGCGAATACTTTGCAGGTCGAAAGGATTGAGGTCATCGAAAGTTCCATAAACACCGTATGTCAACGTTCCGCCTTTAGGGGCGTCGGGGTTGGCATAGGGAAAATGGGTATAATCGGCTGGCAGGGCGGGTGC
>CAJQPW010000260.1 GCA_905480295.1 uncultured Rhizobiaceae group bacterium
CCGCCGGACAAGCAGGCCCGAAACAGCATAGCTGCACGCACCACCCAGCGCGGCCAGTTGTGCCATCAGTGTTGCCCCACCCAGCCCGGAAAGGGCATCATAGCCGACAATCATCAGCACGCCGGAAAAGCCCAGCAACACGCCCAAAATTTTGGGCGGCGTTATGCGGTCATCGCTGGTAAAAAAATGGCTGCCCAACAGCGCCAGAAACGGGCCGCACCCCATCAGAACGGCAACCACACCAGAATCAATCATCTGTTCCGACCACGAGATCAGAAAGAACGGTATGACCACGTTGAATATCGAGGTCAGTAAGATCAGAAACCACAATTTCCCGGTCGATGGAAAGATCAGCCCGCGCCACAGCACATAGGGAAACATCACCAGAAAGCCGATCAGCACCCGCCACGCGGCCAGCCATAAGGGGCCGGATTCGGGCACAACGACCTTGATGGCACTGAAGGCCGACGCCCAGATCAGGGCTGTCAGCAGCATCAGTAAGATTTCCCGTGGCCCGGGTTTGGAAATTGTTGTGCTCATGGCATGCTGATGCCTGACTATGTCAGGCAATACAATCGTGGTGAATTACGGACATGCGCAGTTTTCAGGAAATCTTTGACATAGCCGCTGAACGCAAGGGCGGCGCGCAGGCGCTGGAGGATCTTCTGGAACCCGCAACATCGGCAGCGAAACTTGCCGACATCCCCAATGACCGCTGGTTGGCGATGATGGCGAAATGCATCTTTAACGCCGGTTTCAACTGGAAAGTTGTCGACGCCAAATGGCCGGGATTTGAAGAGGCATTTGAGGGATTTGATCCCGCGCGGGTTGCAATGTTCCATGATGATGATTTTGCACGTTTGGTGTCAGATACCCGCATTGTGCGTCACGGTGGTAAAATTCGCGCCGTCCATGAAAACGCAATATTTTGCAACGCGTTGGCCCGCGAAAGCGGTAAGGGCCCCAAGGGGGTCGGTACGGTTCTCGGTGGATGGGCCAATGAGGACTATGTCGGCCTGCTGGATATGCTGAAAAAGCGGGGCAGTCGTCTGGGTGGCAATACCGGCCAGTATTTTCTCCGTTTTATGGATCGCGATGGTTTCATCCTGTCTGCCGACGTGGTGGCCCGGTTGATCGCAGAAGGGGTGGTCGACAAGGCACCGACTTCAAAAAAGGCGATGGGACAGGTGCAGCAGGCGTTCAATACCTGGCACGATCAGTCCGGACGCGGATTGAAAGAAATCAGCCGTGTATTGGCGATGAGCGTGGGATGACTATGACGCGGCGGGGCTGGGAAAACTTTAGGCAGATCTAAGGAATGAAAGTTGGAAAAATTCTGGTCACAATTCGAACTGTTGGTTGAAAATGTCTGGTACGGCATTTTTCAAACCTGGACGATCTATCAGGCGTTGATTATCGCCGCGGCGTTTGTCCTGTCCTGGGTTATTGCGAAACGGGTTGAGCCCTCGCTTGAAGCCTGGATACGCGGTTTGAAGTTGAACGCAGGCTTTCTGCGCCTGCTGGCCGCGCTGTTGCGCCGCGTTGAGTGGATTGTATTCGTCCTTCTCACCGGCGCCGCCCAATGGATTGTCACCAGTTATACCTGGCCGTCGCGGGCGTTTTTCATCAAGCTGGTGTTCAATCTGGGACTGGCCTGGCTGGTCGTCAGCGTATTGTCGAGGATCATCCGGTCGCGCCAGTTATCGTCATGGGTGGCGATGGTGGCCTGGCTTATCGTTGCCCTCAACCTGACCGGTTACCTCACGCCAACCGCACAGGCGCTGGATTCCCTGGCTTTCAGCATTGGCGAAGTTCGATTATCCGCCCTGTTGTTGATCAAAACCGTAGCGCTGCTGGTGGGTCTGACCTGGTTGGCCACCAATACCGGTAATTTTGTAGAAACGCGCATCAAGCAGATGTCGGACCTGACGCCCAGCCTGCAGGTGCTGATGGGAAAATTCGTCAAGATATTCCTGGTGATCATGGCGATTATTGTTGCCCTGAACTCGGTCGGCATGGACCTGACGGTGTTTGCGGTATTTTCCGGTGCGATTGGCGTTGGCCTCGGGTTTGGCCTGCAAAAAGTGGTCTCCAACTTCATTTCGGGCGTCATTATTCTGCTCGATAAGTCGATCAAGCCCGGAGACACGATTTCACTGGGAGAAACGTTCGGCTGGATTAGGGAATTGCGGTCCAGATTCGTGTCCGTTGTGACCCGTGATGGTCGGGAATTTCTGATACCGAACGAAGATTTCATCACCGAAAAAGTCATCAACTGGTCGTTTACCGACAAGCTGGTGCGGCTCGACGTGGATTTCGGTGTCTCCTATGACAGCGACCCGCACCTGGTCAGTAAGTTGGCCATCGAAGCGGCGGAAAGCGTGGAGCGGGTCAGCAACATCAAGCGCCCGGTGTGCTGGATGACCGAGTTTGGCGATTCGTCGCTTAACTTCAGAACCCGGTTTTGGATTTCAGACCCGCAAAATGGTCTGACCAATATTCGCGGCATGGTGATGTTGGCCCTGTGGGATGCGTTTAAGGCAAACAATGTCGATATTCCCTATCCGCATCGTGAAGTGATCCTGCGACAACCGGTGGAGATCAAGACTGAGGGATAAGTCAAGAGATTGCGCTGGCCTTTTTTCGGCTTGTTGGGGTCTGAATTTCGCCTTGTTCACACCCAAAATATTAACCTTATGTTTACACTGTTTTTCAGCTAAGTTATTGAAATCATTTATTCCATGCAGAATCTGCATGGCAGTTGTGTTGTAAAAAGGGCCAATTTGACACATTTGATGTTGCCTTGCGCGATTGCTCCCCTTATACCCGCGCCGGTTCTAGGAACAGGTTCGCCAAGGGCACCGTTCCGTTAGTAAAAATGTTCGGGGCAAAATGGACGAATCGATTGAAAAATCCTGCTGGGGAATTACCCTTTGGGCGATAGCTGTTGTGTTGGCTGTTGTTCTGATCGGAACATTCGTCATGGGCTCTGATTCCACCCTCAACGCGACAACAATCACTACAGTTTCTGGCTAACCACGCTTGGCCTGTCTCGCTTCGGCTGATAGTTTGCGGTTCTCAACTGCATCTTAAGGCCAGCATTGATGAAAAAGACTGCCGAACAATTGGTGGCGGAAGCCACAGCCGAAATCGTTACCCTGTCGCCCGAAGATGCTCTGGGCATGCAGCAGGCTGGGGAAGCCGTTCTCGTCGACATTCGTGACATTCGTGAGCTGGGGCGCGAAGGCAAGGTGCCCGACGCGGTTCATGCGCCACGGGGCATGTTGGAATTCTGGGTCGATCCGTCCAGCAAATATCACCGCGAAGTCTTTGCCCAGGAAGGCAAAACCTACATATTTTTCTGTGCGGCGGCCTGGCGGTCGGCGCTGGCCACCCGTGATATGCAGAATATGGGACTTGCGCCCGTTGCCCATATCGAAGGTGGGTTTGCCCAATGGCGGGAATCTGGAATGCCGGTCACACCGCCGGAACCAAAGCCCGGGGAGAAGTCTGCCAAGTGAGCATTCTTAAGCCTTTGATTCCATTGCATGGTGCGGATGCTGAGCATAACGCAGAAGCCTGGGCCGAGTTGATTGTTGACCTCGATAACGAGGAAGCAGCAGCGGCGCAGGGCGGTCCGGAAAAATCCCGGAAACGCCATGTTGAGCGAGGAAAATTATTGCCGCGTGAGCGGGTGATGCGGCTTCTGGATCCGGGTACCCCGTTTCTTGAACTGTCCCCTTTGGCCGGCAAAGACCTCTATGATGAACCCATTCACAGCGCCGGGATCATAACCGGCGTAGGGCAGGTTGAAGGGCGCCAATGTGTCATCATCTGCAATGATGCGACGATTAAGGGTGGCACATTCTACCCGATGACGGTGAAGAAGCATTTGCGTGCCCAGGACGTTGCGCAGGAAAACCGGCTTCCCTGCATCTATCTGGTCGACAGTGGCGGTGCCAATTTACCCCATCACACGGAAGCTTTTCCCGACAAGACCCATTTTGGGCGGGCGTTTTATAACCAGGCCACCATGTCGGCACAGGGAATACCTCAGATTGCCTGCGTCATGGGTTCGTGCACGGCAGGCGGTGCCTATGTTCCCGCGATGTCGGACGAGGCGGTAATCGTTAAAAATCAAGGCACTATATTCCTGGGCGGCCCACCGCTGGTGAAGGCGGCAACCGGGGAAGAGGTGTCAGCAGAAGATCTCGGTGGGGCCGATGTGCACACCCGTTTGTCCGGCGTTGCCGATCACATGGCTGAAAATGATACCCATGCGCTGGAAATTGTCCGATCGATCGTTCGGGGATTGAATTTCACGCCGCCCCTGCCGGTTAAAATCCGTCAGGTGGAGGAACCGCTGCACGCCATTGAAGATTTGGAAACCGTGGTTCCGGTCGATTTGCGCAAGCAATATGATATCCGGGAAATTATCGCCCGGCTTGTTGATGGTTCGCGGTTTGACGAATTCAAGGCCCGATACGGATCGACGCTGGTCACCGGATTTGCGCATCTCCAGGGCATGCCGATAGGCATTATCGGCAATAATGGGATCTTGTTCTCCGAATCATCGCTGAAGGGCGCGCAATTCATCCAATTGTGCTGTCAGCGCAAGATTCCCCTGCTTTTTCTTCAAAATATCACCGGTTTCATGGTCGGACGGGAGCACGAGGTCGGCGGAATTGCCAAGGATGGGGCAAAAC
>CAJQPW010000261.1 GCA_905480295.1 uncultured Rhizobiaceae group bacterium
GCGGCGGATTTGTTTGATGTTGTCGGCTCCGGCGCGGTCAGGATCGAAATCAACCAGACCTATGCGCTGGCCGATGCGGTCAAGGCGCATCAGGATCTTGAAGGCCGTAAAACCACTGGCTCAACAGTTCTGATGCCCTGAACCAACGCAGGACCAACACGGGTTCATGCGGATCCGTGTTGGCCTGACGCCATGAGTATGATGTCCGTGCAGACAGGGCCCGGTGCGCGGAACGCCGGGTACCACATACGCAACAGGCTATATGGCGGGGCAGGTCGGCGCCTTTTGGGCCAGTTGCTGCCAGTTGCCGGAACAAGACGTGTTTGAACACAGGAACTTTGCCAGCGCAGGTGTTGAAATGGCGTGCGCCAGGTTCAACGGCCGGCCATTGGCATCGGACAACGTGCTGACAAGCATTCCGGTCAATTGCCCCTTGTCGTCGAACAGCGGGCCGCCTGATTCGCCTTTCTTGGTCGCAAGGCGCAGTTCGATTGCATCGGGATAGCCGAAGCCGCTGTACTTGACGGCACGGCCGAAGCTCATCGAGTTTACCGAGCCGATACGGGCGGTATCATTGCGGGCATGCGGTTTGCCGAGCGAGAACACCGGGGCACCCCGTCGCATGCAATGGTTTGGCGACGGTGTAACAGCAGCGGAACTGAAACCGCGTAGCCTGATCAATGCCATATCGTTTTCGGGCTTAACCGCAATCACCGTACCGGAATAGATTCGCCCGTTGGATGCACGCGCATCAACCGAGTTTCCGCGTTTCACCGCAACATGACCGGCGGTCATGATAATGCCGTTGGAGACCACGAAACCGCTGCCGGATGTCAAGGCCTCGGGGGAGTTGGCTGCCTTGGACCCGGCGCGTTTCTCCTGTTCGTGGACGACCAGCGTGACGTAGCTGGGGCCCGTCTGTGCCTGCAGTTGTTGAATATGGCTGGAAATGACTCCGCCTGCGGGTTCTGCCGCGGCGTCGACATCAATAGTGCGCGGTTCAAGAAGCGCACTGTTCGTATCGCCTCCCGCACAACCCGCCAACAACAGCATAAATGCCAATATGCAGTGATGTTTCCGCACAAATGATCCCAACTGGATATCACAACAATCTGAAACCCATCAATACAAGCTTGGCCAGGATCAGACCAGCCAAATGTCTATAACAACAGGGCGAATATATGGCTGTTTAGGGCCTGTCCGGTTCGCCAGGGGGCCCAACGGCATGTTTTTTTTGAAAGTGTTGCTGAATAGACACACTTTCCGGACTGGACATCGGGCAGATTTCCATGCCGGCTTACGCTTGCATCCGGTAAATCGGAAAATGTCGAACAGGAACTGGAAGTCTGGAGGCCTCGACCAGAATCGAACTGGTGTAAGCGGATTTGCAATCCGATGGATAACCACTCTCCCACGAGGCCATCGTGGCGGACTGATTGTAGTCCGGGCGGCGTCTTATAGACGACACTGCATCACGTTACAACGTCTGCTTTTGGGCAATGTTGGCGGTTTTTGATATTGTGTTGTGGTGCATCGAATGACAAACAGGCTTGGCGGGACGGTCCGAGTTGGGTATTCAACCATGAAGACTGCGTTTTGCAATTGCGCAACGTCCGGGATTTCGGCGGATTTGGCCGATTGAGTATCAGGAGCTAGCATGATCGATTACGCCATCGCGCGAGAAAACATGATTGAATCCCAGGTTCGTCCAAACGGCATAACCGATGCCCGCGTGATTGATGCCATGGCGGAGATACCGCGTGAACTGTTTGTGCCCAGTGCCATCAAATCACTGGCATACATGGACGAGGACGTGCCGCTCGCCATTGGAAACGATGGCAAGAAGCGCCATCTGATGGAACCCATGACTTTTGCCCGCATGCTACAGGCTGCCGCTATTCAGCCGAATGAATGCGTGCTCGATATCGGTTGCGCTTCGGGTTATTCGTCTGCGGTATTGGCAAGATTGGCCCAGTTGGTGGTGGCCGTTGAAGAAACTCAGGAGCTTGCAGAAGCAGCGAATGAAAATCTGTTGCGGCTGGAAATCAACAATGTGGCAGTGTTCAATGCGTCCATGAGCGAAGGTCACCGCGCCGAAGCCCCTTATGATGTCATCATTATCAACGGGCGGGCCGGACAAGTCCCGGAAAGCCTGTTGTCACAACTGGGTGACGGTGGTCGTCTGGTCGTGGTTGTGGGCACCACGGATACCGCGCAGGCGCTGGTTTATACAAAAACCGGAGATGTGATTGCATCACGCTATGCCTTCGACGCCAGTATTCCAATGCTGCCGGGGTTCGAGAAAGCTGATCCAGGATTCGTGTTTTAGCGAAGTTCCGCAGCTGTCCCGGCGTCGGGTATTGCTGGAAATTACCGGCTTTGGCTTTATTGTAGGTTTTCCACAAAGTGATTGTTACATTAGGGTTGTTTTGTGCGGTACTGATGTGCGGTGATGTGCGAAGTGGGTATTTTGTTAACCATGAAACTCCGGTAAGGTACCAGCGGATGATTCAGGGGGTGATTGTGAATTCAAAAACAGGTCTCAGACTTTTACGGCATGCCGGTTGGTTGTCTGCCCTGTGCTTGGCCGTTACAACCACGTTCTATATTCCCAGCCCGGCAAATGCGGAGACCATCGCTGGAGCGTTGTCAAAAGCCTATGTCGGCAACCCGCAATTGAAGGCTGACCAGGCGCGCCAGCGTGCGACCGACGAGCAGGTGCCACAGGCAAAGTCGGGATGGCGTCCCACGGTGACTGCCAATGCCGATGTGTCAAAGGTCTACCAGGGCAATTCCGTCACCGGGAAAACTGATTTTCTGTCCCGCGGCTTCCAGATTCAATTATCGCAACCGGTTTTTGACGGATTCCGTTCCGAGAACGCATTGCGCGAGGCTGATGCGACCGTGCGGGCCGGCAATCAGAATCTGTTGTCAGTTGAGCAACAAGTGTTGCTGGATGGTGCGATCGCATTCATGAATGTCATTCGGGATCGTCAAATTGCCAATTATCGCCGCGGTTCGCTGAGCAATTTTACTGAACAGGTCCGTGCGGCGACAGCGCGTTTCGATGTCGGTGAGATTACGCGTACGGATGTCGCCCAGTCGAACGCCCGGGCTTCTGATGCAAGAGGCCGCTATGCAGTTGCTGTTGGTAATCTGGAGACATCCGTTGCAAACTATATTCGGGTAATTGGGGTCAAGCCAGATCGACTGATATTTCCCCGACTGTCTCCGAGAGTGCCTAAATCGCTGCGTCAGGCAATCGCAATAGCTGGTGAAACCAACCCGGAAAAATGTGTCCTGCTCGAT
>CAJQPW010000262.1 GCA_905480295.1 uncultured Rhizobiaceae group bacterium
GAAGGCGAAGGATGGAAATCAGAATTTTCCGTTGTTGTTTTTCCATTCGCTGCGCGGGGCAATTTTCTCTGTCGTGTCCCAGTGCTCGACAATTTTTCCATCAGCCAAGCGAAACAGGTCGTAAAACGCGCAATGGCCCCCATCCGCGCTCCCTTCGCTCACGCAAAGCACAAAATTTCCTTCTGCAAGAACCCGGTGCAGGCACTGGTAGTCAATGTGCCGGCCCTGGTCGGATCGGGTTTCCAGCACAGCCCGGAGCAGGGAAATATCATCACCGAGCAGCGGATTGTGCTCCACATAGGCACCGGGGTCGATAAATTCTCCAAGTCGACTGACCTGTCCGGCAATCATCACGGATTCAATGAATTCTTTGGCCCGCCCGCGGTTTTCTTCGGTCAATTCGTGGTCAATGGCCATAGTCGCGCCATCCACCATGCTGTGCCCGGACTGGTTCGGTCCCAGTCGAGGTTGAATATTGTCCCAATGCTCGACGGCCTGCCCGTCCTCAAACCGAAAAACTTCGAAACAAATTTTCCGGCTGGAGAAGTCATATTCCATGTGAGCGAAAACAAACTCACCATCCTCAAAGCCCCGCACCATATTGACCCGGGGGTTGGTTTTGGACAGGCGCTGAAAGAGTGACGCCAGCCCTTCGCTGCCTTCATGGGTTTGAGGATTGTGCTGAATGTATTTCGCTTCATTGACCACGGCGACAGCTTCAGTAGCACCGGTTTAATACTTTTGAGAAGGTTACGGATTTGATCTATTCTTGTGATGGACATCGCGTCTGCCTGTTCGTGGTGACCCCGGCGCGATTCGAACGCGCGACCCCCAGATTAGGAATCTGGTGCTCTATCCTGCTGAGCTACGGGGCCCCGATGTTTCAATAGCAGCAGTTTGTGATGCATGAAACCCGGATTGCGACCCGTGACACGCATTGATCGGAGCAAATTCAACGTTCGAAACACACCGCTTGTGGCATTGTCTGCCGGTTTCGTTATCGTACAGTCATCCTTTTGAGTTTTGACGAATACCGGGAAGTGAACATGAACAAATCAATTTCAACCACCAATGCACCGTCCCCCTTTTCCAACTACAGTCAGGCCGTGGAAACACCGCCCGGCGCCCGAATGCTCCACATCTCAGGGCAGGTGGGCAATGACCTGGCAGGGCAGTTGCCTGACGATTCCACAGCGCAGAATAAGCAGGCCTGGGCAAACATTTTTGCCATCCTGCAGGCGGCAGACATGGACAAGGAAGACATCGTCGAAGTGCTGGCCGTGGTTCGCGACCATAGTGAGGTTGCAACCTATCGCGAAACCCGGGACGGCATGCTGGATGGCCATCAATGTGCTTCAACCATGTTGGTTTGCGGTCTTGCCAGCCCGGACTGGAAGGTGGAAATTGCTGTCCGTGCCGCGAAGCAATGACGGATTGGTATTCACCGCAAGTGCTGAAATGCAGCCACGCTGTTGATCTGGATCAATGATCCCTACATGCTAGTTGACGCAAAGATCAGATGATCAACGCTGCTGCGTTACCAGACCCGATGATTTACAACAGAAGACAGACAGGACCTCGCCCATGCAGATCGGAAACCTAGACCACGTCAATGTACGAACCAGTCAGTTGGATGCGATGATTGACTGGTATTCCAACATTCTTGGATTGCGGCAGGGTGACCGGCCCAACTTCCCGTTTCCTGGTGCCTGGATGTATGCGGGTGATCAGGCGGTTGTGCATCTCGTAGAGGTTGATGGTGACCCGGGAACCGGATCAGAAAGCGACCTGAAGCTTGAACATTTTGCACTTTCAGCGTCGGGCAGATCCTCGTTTGAACAGCGCCTGAACAATGCTGGCGAGCGCTTCAACGTGATCGACCTCAAAGACGTCGGCATCACCCAATATAATGTCTGGGATCCGGACGGAAATCATATCCATATCGATTTCACCGAATCCGCCTAGTGGCGATTTTTCACCGATCGGGGGAGCAGATAACACGTTTGCACATTGATGCAGGTCAACGGCTACATTCTCGTCCGGCTTTAAGGTCAGCAGTATCAAATGCTGTTATCCGAGGAAACCGAGATGTTGAAGCCATTGTTCACTGCATTGAGTGTTCGTACCCAGATTAAAAATTCTGGAACTGCTGCATTTGCGAAACGGGTTGGGCGCTTGGCCGGGCTGGCTTCGTTGTTAACGGGTATGTTTGTGGCCATCGCCGGTGCACAAACCGAACCAATCTGGCTGGACGATCTGAAGAAACAGATCCTGGAGCAGGAAGCGTGTGATGCCAATTACTTTCTCAATGTTCATAAATATGAGTTGGCGGGAGATGTGGTTTATGAGGCAAAGGTGCAATGTGTTGACGGTCGGCAGTTTGATGCCACACGCACGGGCACGTTGCATTTGTTTGTGATTCGAGCCTGTCAGCCGGTCGTCTGCTGAGTGACAAAACAAATATCCCGCCTGCCCGTCTGGCCGCTTCCTCGCATTTCTGAAGGCACGTTGCTTAACACCAGCTGAATGTGCCAAACCCTTCCCGAATTGAATTCGCGAAAAACGACAATGGCAACGGCAGAACATTCCATCGTGAAAGCGGCTTTCTGGATGGGGGGCTGGCTGCTTGCTATGGTCACCATGGCGGTTGCGGGTCGCGAAGCCGCCAGCCAGCTCAATGCCTTTCAGGTTATGGAAATGCGGGTGTTGATTGGATTCGTTCTGTTGCTGCCACTGGTGCTGGCATCAGGGGGATTTGCCGCCATGAGGACCCAGCGCCTGTGGACCCATGTCTGGCGCAATGGCGTGCATTATGTTGCCCAATATGCCTGGCTGGTGGCCGTGACACTGATCCCACTGGCGCAGGTGATATCGATTGAATTCACGATGCCGATCTGGACGGCAATATTGGCCGCATTGTTCATTGGGGAGCGGATCAACCGTTGGAAAATTATTGCCATTGTTCTGGGGCTTATCGGTGTTCTGGTTATCGTCCGGCCGGCCGTGGAAAGTGTAAGCCAGGGACAGCTGTATTCGCTGGTAGCGGCTATCGGATTCAGCATTTCCGTCATTCTGGTCAAATCCATGACCCGCACGGAAAGCGTCGTGCGCATAATTTTTTGGATGATGGTGGTTCAGGCGGTGATCGGTGCGATTCCCGCCTACCTTGTCTGGCAACCGATCACCGCAAAACTGTGGCCGTGGATTTTCCTGGTCGCATTTTGCGGAACGTTTTCCCATTATTGCATGGCACGGGCGATGACTCACGCCGATGCGACGGTTGTTGTGCCCATGGATTTTCTGCGTGTGCCGCTGACTGCGCTGGTTGGCTGGCTGGTCTATGCCGAGGCAATTGATGTTTTCACAGCGACGGGAGCGGTGCTCATCCTGCTGGGCAATATGCTCAACATGAAAAGGGACCGGCCCAAAGAGGCGGCTCCGGTGAAGTCCAGCTAACACCCCGTCATCCGCTTTTCATCGCTGTTGGAAGCTGACACTATGAGCCATGCGAGCAATTTCTGCGGTATTGTGGTGCATGGGCTCAATCTGTTCCGCGTCGGGAGCACAACATCCCTGTGCCAGCGGAACGGCAATAAGCGGTACATTCAACAGTTTTGGGCGTGGTGCCACGTTTTCGCTCGTAGATGATAAGCACCCCTATGCGCTTGCTGGTGTGTTTTTGTCGATCCCATCTGATGTGCCTCCTGTGGTCGGCAATGTGAACGTCCATCCAGACGGTCAGCCGCGTGATCGCTATGGACGGCTGCCGGTGCATGTTTTTCAAAACCAGCGCTGGATCCAGGGCGAATTGTTGGCCCGTGGACAGGCTGTTGTGTTCAACCCCTCCGGAAGCGCTGAATGTATCGCTTTGCTTTATCAAACAGAAGGAAAGGCGCGGACTAAAAATGTCGGAGTGTGGAAAGACGGCGACCTGCTTCTGCAGGCGACAGAACTGGATCGATTGTCGAAGATGCTGGGTCGGTTTGTGGTGGTTGAAGGACGCGTGGTCTCTGTGGGAGACCGGTCGAAGATGCTTTATCTCAATTTTGGCAAAAACTGGGCCCAGGATTTCACGGTTGCTGTTGTAAAAAAGGGCGCTAACGCGTTTAACGGCAATATCGGGCGCCTGAAACGCCTGTCGAACAAATGGATACAGGTGCGCGGGTACCTGGAAGAACGGCAAGGACCATTGATCCGGTTGGTTGATGAAAAACAAATCAAACTTCTTCCATAAGCTCCTTTGGAGCGCCTTCGGGCTAGCGCTTGCAGGGTGTCAGATCTTGCCCACGGCCGAGCAGATCGCCAGCACGGTTTCGGCCGAAGAAAAATCGGGTCTGCGCCTGAGCTTTGAGGCCCTGCGGGCAAAGGACCCTCAGTCGAAAATTGGTGCCGAGGGGCACCCCAAGGTTCTCAAGGCAAACGGCGGGGCTTATCAAAGCCAGAAACTGGAAGAATTGCTGGCTGTTGTAGTTGGTCGTCTGGTGACCCATTCCAATGATCCGGACCGGGCTTATGATATAACGGTTCTCAATTCACCAGCAGTCAATGCATTCGCGCTTCCCGGCGGATATCTTTACGTCACCCGTGGCCTGTTGGCATTGGCCAATGATGCGGCGGAAGTTGCTGCCGTCCTGGCGCATGAAATGGCCCATGTGGAGGCCAATCACGGGGTGTTGCGCAGCAGGCAGGCCAAAGTGGTGGATATCGCGGACCGGGTAACCAGCGAAGTGGTCACCAATCCTGTCGTCGCACAGGTGGCAAAGGCATCGACGGAAAGGCGCCTGTCCACATTTTCGCAAAAACAGGAACTGCAGGCAGACGCTGTAGGGATCAAATTGTTGGGGGAGGCAGGGTTTGACCCCTTTGCAGCGGCCCGCTTTCTCATCGCCATGGATCGGTTTGCCAAATGGCGTAAGTCATTGAACAACGGTGATGGCGACATGACCAGTTCGCACCCTTCGACACCAAAGCGTATCGAACTGGCTCGCCGGCACGCGCGGCTGGTGGGCCCTCCGGGAATCGGAGACAACAATCGCGCCCGGTTTTTGGAAGGCATTGACGGCCTGGTGTTCGGCGACGCTGATAAACAGGGCATTATTCGTGGCAACCGGTTTTCTCACCTGAAACTGGGGGTAACCTTCACGGTGCCCGAACCCTTCATTTTGGGTAATCGCCAGGATGCCGTTCTCGCCTCCGGTCCGGGCGAAATGGCGATGCGCTTTGATGCGGAAAATAAAACATTCAACTTACCCACACCTCTCGCCTACCTGAAGTCAGGTTGGGTCAATGGTCTGCTGCCCGAAACGGTGCAGTCCATGAGGATCAACGGACTCCCCGCAGCCACCGCGCGGGCTTTGGCGGGGGACTGGAAATTTGTTGTCACGATCATCGAGTATGACCGGCGTTACTATCGCTTCATTCTGGCAGCGCCCCGGTCGGCAAAGCAGATAGACATATCGAGCGCTCAAATATCGTCGAGTTTCCGGCAGATGAGCGAACAGGAAAAAGCCAACCTGAAACCGCTCAGCATTCAAATTGTTACCGTTAGACCAGGTGACACCGTGGTCAACATGGCCGCCCGAATGCGCGGTGTGCAGCGGAAAGCGGCATTGTTCAGAAGCCTTAATGGTTTGGCTGAAAACGCCACGTTGAAGGCTGGTGAGCGGATTAAACTGGTCGTTGAATGAATTAAAACGATCACCAGCCGCCGATTAAACTGGTCAGCCGAAAATTTGTTTGAACACGCCGATATTCTGTCGGAAACCTTCCTCATAATTGCCATTGCCCGGGTGATAGACCGATTCAAATGAGATGGTGCCATCATAGGCATCGGCTCGAAGGGCATCGGCCATCGGTTGGAACTGGTCGGCGAGTTGGCCACCCAGCATGGGCCGCACCTCCAGGGTCGCGCGTGGCGCATCTGCAATCACGTCCTTGATGTGGATGTGACCCAGATAGCCGCCCCGCAACTCTTCATACCCATCGGGATAGGCTGTTTCCCCGCACCAGCAGTTATTGGCCGGGTCCCAAAGAACTTTGAGCGTGTCCTTGGCGTTGAGATCGTCAATCAGTTTTCGCCCGGTATAGCAGGAATTGACCATTGTGCCGTTGCCAGTTTCCACCACCAGCGTGATCCCTTCCTGTTTGGCGAGTTCTACTGCAGGCGCAATCAGCGGTAACTGGGCGTCCCATGCACCGTGGGCAACATTCCATTTTTCTGCGCCATTGAGACCCCAAAGGATCATTTCCTTTTTTCCGGTCATGATGCGAACCAAGGGACAATCAAATTCGTGCGCCATGTCGATACAGCGCTTCAATGCATCCATGTGTTTGGTGTGCAGCTCGTCACCCGGTTTGGATGTCGCCATCGGC
>CAJQPW010000263.1 GCA_905480295.1 uncultured Rhizobiaceae group bacterium
CCCAACGTCGAATAACACTTAAAAATCCCATGTCTATCAATCCATGTCTCCCTGAACAAAACCGTCAGGGTAATGTGTTCACATGGGTCAATTCTCAGTGACAATTTATGGGGCTACCGGGTCAGTTCTCAGTGACATTCACCACTCCTGTGATTAAGAAGACGCTTCAAAGCATAGTGTGGAATGCCCAAACTCTCGGCGATCGAAATAAACGTGCGACGCAAATCGTGCATCGTGAATGAGACCCCGGATCGTTCTGCTACTCGTGCGGTGAACTTCTTAGTCTCAACAATATGTCCTTTGCTGCTTCGGTTGGAAACCCCCAGGGCGAACTGCCGACACGTTCCTTGCGTTGGTTCAGCAGGTCCACCAGGAAATCACATAATGGCAGGTCCAATGGATCCCCGTTTTTGGTCTTGGGAATGTGCAAAGCTCGTTCATCTAGATTGATGTATTCCCAACGTAGGCTAGAGATTTCCGAACGGCGCATCCCGGTAAACAGCGAAATCAAAAGCATATCGCGGGAATAATCTGGCTCTGCCATCACACCAGCCCACCATTTCGGCAAATCGTGCGCAGAAACCACGCTTCGACGCCTGCGTTCTGGATACCAGGCCCGTGTCGGACTCAAAACCGCAACGGGGTTGGGTGGAAAATCATCGTATTTGGCAGCCGCAAAGTTGTAGACCGATCGCAAATGTCTCATCGCACTGTTAGCGGTCACTTCGCCATGTTTCTTCGCCAGTTGTTGGTGACGGATCAGAACTTTCTGCCGAGTGATATTTGCCAACGGTCTTTTGCACCAATCCGCAAATTACAAAGTTGTAGTACGGCGATAGGTGGCCACAGTTTGAGGAACCAAATTTTCACGGGACTTGAAAAACTCGTCGAAGGCCTGTTCCAAGGTAAGCTCAGCCCACTTTTTCTTCTCATTAGGATTGGTACCCAAAACCATATCGCTGAGAAGATTGAGCGCCTTCTTGCGAGCTACATCAATACTCAATACATCAGCTCGACCAATAGATACTCGTTTGGTTCTGCGGTTGACCTGCCCCTCAACGAAGAACACCTTTGACTGCGTACCAACGCGAACTCCAAATCCTCTCAAGTTTGTATCTCTGTATAGAACCTGGCCTGAGCGCGGCGATGGAATGGCCTCGATGGTTCGCTTTGTGAAGTTTAGGTTTGGCATTTGATGCTCCGATTTTCCCCGAATTCAATATGGGATAAAATCGAATATTCACAATGATTTTCAGATAGTTAGAGTAAATTATCTACCTATGTCATGCAGGATCTAAATCCATCCCACGCGAGCGCGCGCGTAAGCATGAGATATGAGGACACCCCTGTTAGAGTAATGATTGTCGAATTGTCGGTCTTCGATTTCTCAATATTGAAACAACTGTCTGCCCAAGACCCCGCGACGCGGGACCACCTCTCCCCGCCCAACGTGTCCAACCGTTGATGGGGTGGGGTCTGCAGGGTTTGCCGTGTTTGCAGGGTTTGGAGCGGCCCTTGGTACTGGCACTGCCAGCTGAGGTAACAGCCCCTACACCCACAGTTAACAATGGGGCGGTTATTGCGGTCAGGCATTGTCGGTGGTGGGCTTTCGAAAGTAAACCTAGCTAGGTCCGCGGCACTGAATTTTGCTTTTAAGATAAGCCCGCATCGAGAATACTGTAATTCAAATTTACAGCGAACCAACCAACGGAGAGATAATGGCAAATGATCATGGCATGCGACGCGGATTGACGCGTTACGGAGATGAGGACTTTTCTCTTTATCTTAGAAAAGCATTCATTAAGGCCATGGGTTACAGCGACGACGCTCTTGGCCGCCCGGTGATCGGCATCGCCAATACCTACTCTGCCTATAATGCATGCCATGGAAACGTGCCTCAAATGATCGATGCGGTAAAGCGCGGCGTCATGTTGGCGGGAGGACTTCCAATGGATTTCCCAACCATATCGCTCCATGAATCCTTCGCCTATCCGACTAGCATGTATCTGCGCAATCTAATGTCCATGGATACGGAAGAGATGATGCGTTCACTCCCCATGGATGCATGTGTTCTAATCGGAGGCTGCGACAAGACAGTTCCAGCACAGCTGATGGCAGCGGCCAGCGCTGATATCCCTACGATCCAACTGGTTACAGGACCAATGCTTTCAGGCACCCATGGGGAGCAACGCATTGGTGCTTGCACCGATTGCCGCCGGTTCTGGGGTGATTATCGAGGTGGGCGCATTGGGGAAGCCGAAATCAACGAGATCGAAGGCCGTCTGGTGCCAAGTGTCGGCACCTGCGGTGTTATGGGGACGGCAAGTACAATGGCCTGCGTAACCGAGGCCCTCGGCATGATGCTGCCCGGTGGCGCAACGATTCCGGCCGTTCATGCGGACAGAATGCGTCATGCGGAATCTGCGGGCACCCGCGCAATGCAACTGGCCAATGAGAACCTGCGGCCTTCCGTCATCATGACACCGGCTGCCTTCCGGAACGCACTCTGCGTATTGCTGGCGATCGGTGGTTCAACAAATGGCATTGTCCACCTTACAGCAATTGCTGGCAGGCTTGGGATCCAGGTTGATTTACAGTCATTTGATTCTTTGGGCGCTGAAATTCCAGTACTGGTTGATCTGAAACCGAGCGGACAGTTCTATATGGACGATCTGCACAGGGCCGGTGGAATGACGACCATTCTGCGAGAACTAAAACCATTTCTCGACCTCGATTGCATGACAATTTCCGGACGCACGCTCGGTGAAGAAATAGACCGCTTCCCACCGGGATTTTCACAGGAGGTCGTTCGTCCGCTAGACAACCCGGTTTACTCAGGAAGTGGGATAGCGCTTTTGAAGGGCAACCTTGCCGGTGATGGTGCAATCATCAAGCAGTCCGCGTGCACTGAGGCGCTGTTGGTTCACTCTGGGCGGGCGGTGGTTTTTGACTCGCTGGAGGATCTCGCCAACCGGATCGACGACCCTGATCTGGATGTGTCGGAGGATAGTGTGCTTGTACTCCGCAACGCTGGCCCGAAAGGGGCGCCGGGGATGCCGGAAGCGGGATACATTCCAATCCCAAAAAAGCTCGCAGCAACAGGAGTGACCGACATGGTTAGAATCTCCGATTGCCGAATGAGTGGAACGGCGTTTGGAACCATAGTTCTCCACGCTACTCCCGAGGCGGCGATCGGCGGTCCTTTGGCTCTGGTGGAAACCGGTGACACTATCCGTCTTGACGTACCGAACAGAGTTCTTGACCTAGACGTTCTTCCCGTTGAATTGGAACGTCGTCGCGTCAATTGGCAAATACCTAAAGAAACCAAGGCAAATCGCGGTTACAAAAAACTCTACATGCAGCACGTTACTCAAGCCGGAGAGGGCGTCGATTTCGACTTCCTAACCAAACGCACCTATGTGGCAAAGACACCATAAATGATATTTGTCTCAGGCTGGCCTCTCCGATCTGGCAAACAGGCAAGTTTTGACCGCACTCGCCTCAATTCACGAAATACCTATTTGATCTTCGACAACAGACTAGGGTTCCTCACCAAATTGCGGACACCATGAGCATGATCCTCACCAAATGGGTTGTTAACGATCCAGGCCTCGACGGATGCGATGTTCAACTTCATGACCTTTGGCCTCACGCTCCAAGTCACCTGAAGAGGAGAACCTTTTTCATTGTAACTCGGCCCGGTGGTCGAACCATCATAGACGACAGGAGTGCCCAGGTTACCTGGCAAGTTAGGTACCTGATTCAGGTTGCCGATTTTCTCGATGTGCGCGATCTGGGTAAAATCAGCACCGCCATCGTTGACCAGAACTGCCACAACTGCCTCCACACGCAGCTGTGGATTGCCGATGGCGTCACTCAGGCAGGTACCAAGGCTCGGGCCAAGTGTCGCCTGTGCAGTTGAGTGTACAAAGTGAATCTCAATAGTGTCACCTGGTTCCAGACTACCATGTTTGCTCTCCCCAATTGCGCGACCGACCGGTGCCACCTCAGCATCGCTCAGATTACCATCATATTTGAAACCGGTACCATAGCCGTGGCCATCACCATTTCCGGCATAGGTCGTGAATTCTCCACCTTTATGTTCAGCATTTTCATGGAAATGTATGTCGCACAGCACCATCTGCGTGACCTGGGGTGCCGTAGAAAAAGAGCGGCGGTTTGTGCCGTCAGCAGCGCTGATATCACGCGGTGATTGCGGGCCATAGCCTTTGCCTTCAGTTGCTGCCGCCAGCTTAGCGCGTTGTTCGGCGATGACCCTGTCAGATACAGCTTGTCCCTCGGAAGCCGCAATTGCGCTCGTTCCTAGCCCCGCGAACCCCATCGCTGCCAAGGTCATGACCAAATAGGACTTGTTCATAATATTCCTTTCGAAAGGCTCGTAAACTAAAGCGACACCTGGGTCAGCCGGCACCATGAAACAATTATCCAACGACAGAGAGGCAAAATCAACACAAATTGACAGCAGTGGCCTTCCCTGGGCAAATCTCGGCCTGCGATCATCAACACCCCTTGTGGTACTTGGTAACGCTAAATGGCACGTCGCTTCGTGAACATCTCATCTTGGCATACCTGAACACAAAATCCGCAACTCGGCCATTCGACCATAAGTGTGCTCTAGTAATTTGTACGTCCGTCCATTGAAGCTTTCGCAGTAT
>CAJQPW010000264.1 GCA_905480295.1 uncultured Rhizobiaceae group bacterium
CCAGCAATGATGTGGCCGCTGTCCGCTCAAGCCACCAGGTGCGGCTTTTGGCCTGTCCTGCAAATGTATAATTGTCCGTCAAGTCCTGAATTTGCCGGGGAAAAACAAAGGCGGTTTTGCCGGCGCGGATCGGTGCTGACGAAAACATATCCCACATGTTGGAGAAGTTGGAGACAATTCTGTCTTCATCAAACAGGGAATTGACGTTCCACAGGCGAACGAGCTTTTCCTGATTATATGCGCCGACCGCACCGACAGAAACTGACGCCGCAAGCACCAATCCCAAAGCCCATTTTACAGACCTGTTCATACTCTCTTTCCCCTGGCTCTGCCCTTGATGCCGCCTTCTTGACGGCCACCCACCGGTTGAAAACGATGGCGAAAAGCATTAAATTAATCGCTGTTCAATTTCCATTTAGCCCATAATTGAACAATGTTCAATAGTGGTTGACGAAAAATAATGTCGTCGCTTCAGCCCACCGGGTTGGATAGGCCATTCCCCGACGGTCGATTGATCTTGCGGCAATCGTTGCCTACTATCGCCGCAACGCGTCTCGATCATTCGACAAAGTATTGAAATCATGGGCAGAAGATCTGACCACACTGCAGAAGAACTCCGCAGGATGACGCTGGATGCTGCACGGAAAATCGTATCCGAAAACGGTTTGCGGGGGCTGACCACCCGTTCGATCGCCAGGGAAATTGGCTATACGGTCGGCACGCTTTATCAAATCTTCGACAATGTGGACCGCCTGATCGAGCAGATGAATATCGAAACGCTGGATGCGATGCGGTCCCATTACCAGCAGATCGATTTCAAAGATGGTCCGGGCGAGGGTCTGCGGGCGCTTGTTCACCGATATCTCGAATTTACAAATGACAATCGTGAACTGTGGAGCGCGGTTATCGATCACAACCTGCCGGAAGATTTTCAGCGCCAGGACCGTTATTTTGAGGCGGTCGGTGGATTGCTCAACGTGGTGGAGCAGGCCATCGCCCCCCTGTATCAGCCCGGAGACGAAGAGGATCGGCTGCGCGATGCCAACCTGCTTTGGGCATCGCTCTATGGCATCACCGCATTGGCGTCTGCTGATCGACTGGCGCGCAGTGAGACCGTGTTGAGCCTCTCCGATACGTTAATCGACACCTATCTGAAGGCCCGGGTCTGAAGACCCTGCCGCCATAAACGTCACCATCGGCTCATTCAGACCAGGTCCCGTTCGACCTTGTCGCCATAGTATTTTTCAAAAACCAGCGCGTCGTTTTCAAAGGCACGCAGGCTGGCGGCGGAATAGAAGTTTCCATGATCGCCATGCATCGAACACTCCACTTCGGTGCGCCACATCTGCCCTTCCCGGCCACCGGTCTGCTGCCAACGGGCCGAGCATCGGGCCGAAAGCGGATCGTCTGGTTGAATGGAAAAACTCTCCCGCACCCAAGACCCGGATATCAGCCCGTGTTCCAGATCCTGGTCTTCTCCGGAATCACAGTGAATATCTGTTACCACCCGGCCATCGGCAGCACGGTGGGTCTTGCGGCTGTATTGCGGCACCCGGCGGTTTGCACTGCGCCAGGCTGGCGCGGCTTCCGGCTGTTCAAATTGCCATTCATCTGCTTCCGCTGCAGCACGCACGGGCACATGCAAGGTGCCGGTTTCAATGGTCAACTCCACAGCTTCAGGTGAGGGCCACACCATCGGCCAGTAGGCTGTCGATATTGCCACCCTCAGCCTGTGGCCCGCCGGCAGTCGATAGGCACATTGATCCAGGGCCAGGGTTATCGTGATCGGTTCATCAACCACCAGCTCCTTCGGGCTTTCATGGGATTGGTGATGGGTCAGATTAAGACAGCCGAAACTGATATGCGCGGAACGGCCATCCGGCTGCAGATCGCACAGGCGAACAGCAATCTGCCCCTGGTTTCGGTTGCTGCGAAGCCTCAACGTCACCCGCGGAGCGCCGACAATATCCATCACTTCTGTACTGGTCGCCGCATCAAAACAAAGCGAGCGCTCATCATCCGGTGTTTGCTCATCCGGCAATTCATCGCTGTAGGCAAAGGGAAAATATTCACCCGTCTGGGCGCCGCAGTCCTGAGGAGACGCAATCGACCGGTCCACGACACCGGGTTCCGTCTGCAGGTGACCGTCTGCCGTCAGATGCAGCGCATGATCGGTAATGGAAGGGGAAGGCCAGACCGGCTCGGCGATCCAGCGACCGGGGCGTTGGTCATACCACCGTTGTGGAGGCAGCGAATCCATCACATAGGCACGGTAGTCCGGGTCCTTATCGACCCCCGTGTCCTCCCCTTTCAACCAGTGGTCCCACCAGCGCCGGGCTTCCTGCAGAAAACCAATGGCCGGTTTGGGACCGGCATAGTGCGGATATTTGTGGTTCCACGGCCCAACGATGCCCTTTACCGGGGCGGACAGGTTTTCAACCAGGTGGGAAATTGTGTTGCGATATCCGTCATGCCATCCGCCAATGCTGAGGACTGCTGCTTTAATGGCGCTGTAATCTTCACACACGGACCCGTGTTTCCAATAGTCATCTCGGTGCTGATGGCGCATCCACTGCGACCAGTTATAGGGCTGGTTGTTGAGCCGGTGCAGCCACATCTCGCGCCATTTTTCGCCGACAAGGGCGCTGTCAGGGGGCCGCGAGGAATAGGACATCATGTTGGCAGCCCAGCCGAAATTCTCCAGCATCAGGCACCCGCCCTTGTAGTGAATGTCATCGGCAAAACGGTCCACCGTCGAACACAGGGTGATGACCGCCTTCAGCGCCGGCGGCTGCAGATGCGCCACCTGCAATCCGTTAAATCCACCCCAGGAAATGCCCATCATGCCGACATTGCCATTGCACCAGGGCTGCGCCGCTGCCCACGCGATGACATCACAGGCATCTTGCAGCTCCTGGGCAAGATATTCGTCTTCCATCAGCCCTTCGGATTCGCCGCTGCCGCGCATGTCGGTGCGTATGCAGGCATAGCCGTGACCGGCGAACCAGGGGTGGGTAAGCTGATCGCGGACAATGGTGCCGTCGCGTTTGCGATAGGGAAGGTGTTCAAGGATCACCGGCACCGGGTCGCTTTCAGCATCTTCGGGCATCCAAACCCTGGCCGAAAGGCGGCAACCATCGGGCATGGTGATGCCCATATCCGAAAACTCCACCACTTTGCGGGGAAAATCGTCAACGTGTTTCATGACCATGCTTTTTCGTTCCATGTCGCCTCATCAATACCGCCACGAAACAACACCTGTTACCGCTTGTCGATAGAAACTGGACACAATGATGACCCTATTCCGTTCAACAACGACAATCGGCGTGGCCAGCGCCATGGTGGCCTCGACGGCGTTCACCTTGAACGATGTCGGCATCAAGTTCCTGTCTGGCGATTATGCACTGCACCAGATCGTATTCTTTCGCACCGTGATTGCGTTGTCGCTGACGCTCGGCATCATCATTCCGCTCGAAGGCGGGTTTCATCTGCTGAAGACACGGCAGATCAAGTTGCACCTGTGTCGCGGCCTGTCCGTGGTGTTCGCCAACATGGTGTTTTTCATGGGTCTGGCTGCACTGCCCCTGTCGGAAGCCACGGCAATATTTTTTGTCTCGCCACTGGTCATCACCCTGTTCTCGGTCCTGTTTCTTGCCGAGAAGGTCGGGCTGCGGCGGTGGTGTGCGGTGATCGCCGGTCTGATTGGTGCGCTCGTGATCATCCGCCCCGGATCCGATGCGTTTCAGCTGGCGGCAATATTGCCAATCTTTGCCGCGGTCGCCTACGCCACGCTGCACATGCTGACCCGGACCATGGGGCGCATTGAAAAAGCGTCCACCCTCGCCTTCTACACCCATTTCACCTTTCTGCTGGTCAGCGGCACAATCGGGCTGGTCGCCGGTGACGGGCAGTTTGCAACCAGCATTCATCCGTCCATCGACTTCCTCACCCGTCCCTGGGTCATGCCCCCGACCCGCGACCTCTGGGTCATGGGCGGTGTCGGGGTGGCCAGTGCAACCGGTGGCTATTTCATCACCCAGGCCTATCGCCTGTGCGAAGCCGCGCTGATCGCACCATTTGAATATCTGGCACTGGTGCTGGCAATCTTCTGGGGCATCACGATCTTTGGGGAATGGCCGGACTTCTGGGCGCAGACCGGCATTGCCCTGATCCTGGGCTCCGGGCTCTTTGTGATTTGGCGGGAGTCGGTGCTGAACCGACGGCTGGCGTCAGAAAGGCCAATGCCCCGCAACCGATAGATTTTGTGTCTCACTCAACTGCAGCATTGCGCCGCGGGCGCGAAGAACCGGTTGCTGATTGATATTTTGCTGTAACAGCGGCTGGTAAATTGCCTGTGGGTCTGGGAAGTTTATTGGCAAAATCTATTTACAGCTCCGCTTGCCTTCACCTAGCCTGTCGCCCAACGGGCTGGTAAAAGCCCCATCCAATGGTGGAATTAGGAGTTGGGAGGCTCTTCTTGCATCCAGTCGTCAGTACAGTTTTACAAAGATTGGGCCTTGGTCTGCTGACACTGTTTATGGTGTCGATCATCATTTTCTCCTCTATCGCGCTGTTGCCCGGTGATTTCGGCCAGCAGGTGCTCGGGCAAACGGCCCTGCCGGAAACGGTTGAAGCGTTTCGCCGCGAGCTGGGCCTCGATAAGCCGGCATGGCTGCGTTACATCGACTGGATTGCCGCAGTTTTGCAGGGCGATCTCGGCACTTCCTTTTCCGGGCGGGCTTCGTCCGGTGCCGATGAATCCCGCAGTGTCTGGGAGCTGATTGCACCGCGCCTTTCCAACACGTTGTTTCTGGCCAGTTTCACCGCCCTGATCGCGGTGCCGCTGTCTCTTTTCCTTGGCATCACGGCGGCGCTGAAACGCAATTCGATCTACGACCGCTCGGTCAACGCGATGACGCTGACGACGATTTCCTTTCCTGAATTCTTCCTCGCCTACGTGCTGATTGTCGCACTGGCCGGAACCTTTCCAACCCTGTCAAACGTCACCAACGACATGGGGTTATGGGAACGCATTTATAAGATAGCACTGCCGTCACTGACGATGACGCTGGTTATTGTTGCCCACATGATGCGCATGACCCGTGCCGCACTGATTAACCTTCTGGCCAGTCCCTATATCGAAATGGCGCAGCTCAAGGGTGCCTCGCGGGGCCGGGTCATTATCAAACACGCGCTGCCCAACGCATGGGCACCTATTGCAACCGTGATCGCGTTCAACCTCGCCTATCTGGTTGTCGGCGTTGTGGTGGTGGAAGTGGTGTTTGTCTATCCGGGCATCGGTCAGTTGATGGTCGATTCCGTGAGTTCACGCGATATTCCCGTGGCCCAGGGCTGTGCCCTGATTTTCGCGGCCACGTATATTTTGCTTAACCTGCTGGCGGATGTCATCGGCATCGTCACCAATCCAAGATTGTTGCATCCCAGATGAGTGAGGACGGCCAAAACTATTCTGCGGCAGGTGAAGTCGCCCAGGTCAAGCTTCGGCGCGGCCGGGGTGAGCGTACCTGGATTGCCCTTAAAAAGGCTCCTGTTTCAGCCTGGTTCGGCATGATCGTCATTGCGCTTTATGCCTTCACGGCGATATTCGGCCCGATGCTGGCCCCTTACGGAGAAGCGGAGATCTTCGCCAAGGCGGATGAACCATGGGCGATGCTCGGGGGCAACCCGGATCATCTGTTTGGAACCGATCAGATTGGTCGCGATGTCTTCACCCGTCTGATCTATGGCGCCCGGAATACAATTGGCATCGCGCTGATCACCACTTTGCTGTCTTTCCTGATCGGAGGTGCGCTGGGCCTTGTGGCTGCCATCAACCGGTCATGGCTGGATCAGCTTCTGAGCCGGGCCGTTGACGTTTTGATGTCGATCCCCAGCCTGATTTTTGCTCTGATGCTGTTGAGCATTTTCGGCTCCTCAATTCCATCGCTGATTTTGATCATTGCGGTTCTTGATTCAACCCGGGTCTTCCGCCTGACCCGGTCGGTTGCCGCCAATGTTGTGGTGATGGACTACGTAGAAGCGGCGCGCCTGCGCGGGGAAGGCATGGCGTGGGTTATGCGGAAAGAAATTCTGCCCAACATCATGCCTCCCCTGGTTGCCGAATTTGGCCTGCGCTTTTCTTTCGTTTTCCTGACCATCGCCTCCCTGTCCTTCCTGGGTCTCGGCATTCAGCCGCCGACCGCTGACTGGGGATCGATGGTGCGTGATGGCTCTCGTTTCATTCAGTTCGTGGCCTATGACTGGACCCTGGCTCTGCCCTCTCTGTTGCCAGCCGGTGCCGTGGCGCTGCTCACCGTCGCAGTGAATTTCGTCGTCGACTGGTTCCTGCACAAAACAAGCGGATTGCGCGATGACCACTGATAGCAACAAGCGCGGATCAAAGGGCGATATTCTGCTGGAAATGCGGAATATCGAAATTGACGGATTCAGCGACGAACGGTGGCACGATATCGTCAAAGGGGTCGACCTGACCCTGCGCCGGGGCGAGGTGATGGGTCTTATCGGCGAATCCGGGGCGGGAAAATCCACCCTCGGCAAGGCCGCAATGGGCTATGCACAACCCGGTTGCCGGATCAAATCCGGTACCATCATGTTCGATGGCATGGACCTGATGGCCGCGACGGAAAACGAAAAACGCAAATTGTGGGGCTCCCGCATTGCCTATGTGGCGCAATCGGCTGCCGCTTCCTTTAATCCGGCACACCGGCTGGTCGATCAGACCGTTGAAGCAACCGTCGATCACGGCATCAGCGATGAGGCTGCGGCCAAGAAGGACGCAGTGGACCTGTACACCGCCCTGCAATTGCCGGATCCGGAAAATATCGGCACCCGCTACCCCCACCAGGTCTCCGGTGGGCAGCTGCAGCGGATCATGACGGCAATGGCCATGTCGCCCCGCCCGGACCTGATCATTTTTGACGAACCGACCACCGCGCTCGACGTGACAACGCAGGTTGAAGTGCTGGTGGCGATGCGCGACATCGTTGAACAGTTCAACACGGCTGCCATCTATATCACCCACGACCTGGCGGTTGTGGCGCAGATGGCTGACTTCATCAAAGTGCTGCGCTATGGCGATGAAGTCGAAGAGGCTGAAACCCGCCTCATGCTGAGCGAACCGAAAGAAGATTATACCAAGACCCTGTGGTCGGTGCGGTCGCTGGAAAAACCCGAAGACAAGTCCGACGACATCGCCCTGTCGATCAACAATGTCGATGCCGCCTATGGCAAGTCGGTCAAGGTTCTTCATGACGTGACGATCAATATTCCCCGGGGGCGCACGGTCTCGGTGGTTGGCGAATCCGGCTCCGGCAAATCTACCACGGCCCGTGTCATCACCGGGCTGCTGCCGCCGATGACAGGCAACATTGTCTTTAATGGCGAAGAATTGCCAGCCGCACTGGCAGACCGGACCAAGGACCAGCTTCGGCGCATCCAGATGATCTATCAGATGGCTGATACGGCGATGAATCCGAAACAGACGGTGGGTGAAATCATTGGCCGTCCGCTGGAATTCTATCATGACATGCGCGGCAAGCAACGGGATGACAGGATCCTGGAACTGCTGGAAATGATCGAACTGGACAGCAGTTTCATTGACCGGTTGCCGAGCGAATTGTCCGGCGGTCAGAAACAGCGGATCTGTATCGCCCGCGCGCTCGCAGCTGAGCCGGAAATCATCATCTGTGACGAGGTGACATCGGCGCTGGACCAGATTGTTCAGGAAGGTATATTGAAACTGCTGCTGCGGCTGCAGAAAGAATACGGCATTACCTATCTGTTCATCACCCATGACATTGCCGTGGTCACCGCCATCTCCGATGAGATTGTTGTGATGTTCCAGGGCAAGGTGGTGGAACAGGGTCTGAAGAGTGAAATCCTCAACCCGCCATTCCCGGAATACACCCAGTTGCTGCTGTCATCAGTGCCTGAGATGGATCCGGACTGGTTGACCAACCTGGTAGATCAACGCCCCTGATACGGAGGGCTTCGTGAAACTTACCCCGTTGCATGCCAGGTTCGGCATGGCCGTTGATGATGTTGATCTGCGCACGGTCACACAAGACCACCTGTATGGCGCGATCCGTGAAGCTTTTGAGAAACATTCAGTCCTGCTGTTTCGCGGACAACAGCTTGACGATGCGGAACACGTGCGGCTGGCCCGATTGTTCGGCCCGCTGGAAAACCGCGATGCCATGGCGTCCGGGCGGGATGTGGATTTTGAAGTCTCTGCCGTATCCAATGTTTTGGGCGAAGATCAGATTGCCGACCCGGAAAGCCTGCACACGCTGAACCTGCAGGGCAACATGTTGTGGCACACCGACAGCACCTTTCTGCCGGTACCGGCACTGGTAAACCTGTTGACCGCAAAGGTATTGCCTTCCACCGGCGGTGAAACGGAACTGGCATCAACCCGCGCGGCATGGGCAGACATGCCGGATGCAATGAAAGAGCCATTGAAAAACGCGATCATCTGGCATCGGCTTTCCCATTCGCGATCAAAGATCTCAGACGAACTCGCCCGCCTCAGTTCCATGACCCAATGGCCTGACCGACCTTGGCGCTCGGTCTGGCCAAACCCCGTCACCGGCGCGGAAGCCCTGTTCATTGCGTCCCATGCCTTTGCCATTGAGGGCATGGGGCTGGAAGAGGGACAGGATCTGATTGAACGGGCAATCGAATTCTGCACCCGGCCCGAATTTGTCTATTCCCATCAATGGTCCGTGGGCGATGTTCTGATCTGGGACGAAAGGGCGACATTGCACCGCGGTCAGCCCTGGCCCTATGGCGAAGCACGCACGCTGAAAAGCATCTGCTGTTCGGTGACACGGGATGATGGTCTCGACAGCGTGAAAATCGTCTGATCGGACACCACGCGGGATGCGCCTAACGGCCCACCGCGTTCAACATCAGGCTTGTTCCGCTGTTTGCCAGACCTCTGATCGCTCTGATCTCTTTGACCTGGCGCAGCATCAGATCAAATTCCTGCAGGCCTGTTGTTTCGATCTGCGCCACCATCGACAGCGAACATGGTGAGGCGCTTGATCGGTGGGCAAAAAGGGCCGGAAACTCCGGCCCCCCTTATCATCATGTATCGTTTTTGCTTTTTGATCAGAAGGTTCGGCGCAGGCGCACGCGGAGTTCATCTATTTCAGAAGTCACTTCAGAGAAGCCCACTTCCTGATGCCGGTAATTTGCACGAAGCAGAAGATTATCCGTAACATTCCAATCGAGGCCAACTACGTATGATTCCCAATCAGAAAAGAAGGAACTGTCGAAGGATGTTTTGGAATAACCTACAGCCGCAGTGAGGTTCGATAATATTTGATAAGTAGCACCCACTCCCCAAGTCTGATCAGCATAGGCGTAGCCTTCGTTCACTCTGCCACCTTCAGTGAAAAGGAATGGATCTTCCCCTCCACCGGGGACTGCAATTTCTAAGTTGCATTCACAAATGCCTCCCGAGAATTGCGGAAAATAGCCTAGCACTTCCGAGTTGTACCCATACTCATTCGCACCGGAGTTACC
>CAJQPW010000265.1 GCA_905480295.1 uncultured Rhizobiaceae group bacterium
GGTGTAGTCGCTGAAGCTTACAGCAGGCAGAGCGGCTAAGCGGGCCCACGAAACGCTTTCAGACGCGCGCCAAGACCTTCAATCGTCCCGACATCCACATTGGCAAAGGCCAGGCGAAGATAGGCCTCCTGATTTTCCCCAAAATAGGTGCCAGGCAGACAGGATATGCCTGCGACCTGTGCCAGTTCACGGGCAATTTCAGCGCTATTTTGCCCATCAAACGGATGACGCACATAGGCGAAATACGCCCCCATTGAACTGATCTTCCAGCGTGGCAAGTCTGCAAATACGCGGTTCATGGCAGCACTGCGGCGTTCTATTTCCTGAAGATTTTCAGCCTGCCAGTCAGCCAACGGGTCGATCGCCTGAGCGATAGCGGCCTGAACGGCACGCGGCGCGCAGATCTGGATGTTGTCCATCACCTTGGCAATTGCAGCCACCACCGGCTCTGCGGCAACAATCGCTCCCAAACGCTGACCAGGAATACAGAAGCTCTTTGAAAAGGAGTAGAGCTGGATCAAGCCGTCGACCCATTGACGTTGGCGCAGCAAATTGTGCCGTTGTGATACCGGCATAAAGTCGCGATAGGTTTCATCCAGTATCAACCACGTACCGGCCTGCTGACAGACCTCAAATATTTCCGAGAGCAGCGCCGATGGATAGACGCTTCCGGTGGGATTGTTGGGCGACACCAGCGCAAAAGCCTTGGCGGTCTTCACCGCTTCACGCAGCGTTTCGATATCGGGTAAAAAACTGTTTTCGGGGTCACAGTCCACATAGGCCGTGTTTATCCCCAGCATGGACAGAGTGGTTGCATGGTTGAAATATCGCGGATTGGTCATCAACACGGTATCACCGGCACCAGCAACCGCGATGGCACTGGCGATAAAGGCCTGATTGCAACCCGACGTGATGTGGGTTTGCTCTGGGAGCACGCGGGCCTGGTAAAACTGGGAAACATGGTTTGCATAGGCATTGCGCAACACGCTCTCGCCCTCAATGCGGCCATATCCCATCATCGCCGGCGATGACGCCTGCTCGCCAAGCCAGTTCAGCAATTCTGGCGGTGGCGGATAACCGGGGACAGCCTGCGACAGATCAATGAGAGGGCCGACGGCGCCATTATAGCCGCGGGCCCATTCCTGAACTTCCGGGATTGGAGGCACGGCCAGGCCGTCGACAATCTGGTTGAGTACAGGTTTCAATTGACAAATTCCCCCATGTTCGATTTTGACAGGTGATCACCCTTCAATCCCAAAGGCGGCGCGCTTGGCAAGCGCAAACTCAACATGCACGTAGTATATCTTGATGCTGTCTTTGTTTTGAACGGCATGGTGGAACATTGAACAATCGGATGATAGAGAATTTCTTACTGTTCGTCGCCGCGCTCTTTCCTGGATTTCTGTCTCGTCAGCCACGCGTCAACCAAATGCCAAACATTGCAACCACAGCCCGTCTGCGGTGCATACGACCATAGGACCAAAGTCATGTTCATCGAACCCTTCGGCGTCGAAATCTGGATGAATGAGTGGGAAACCAAATGCGAATTGAACCTCGCGGAAACCTGCGTTGAAAGCCTGAAGATTGAAGAACTGCTGGTCTTGACGGGGAAAAATGAAACGGACCTGTCCGACCTGCTCGACATGAAAATGACGTATGGCGCAATCGAAGGATCGGATCGGTTGCGGACTGCAATCGCGGCCCTCTATGAAAAGCAGTTACCGGAAAACATTGTTGTCACCCATGGTACAATCGGTGCGAACATGCTGGTTCACAAAACCTTTGTCAGCGCCGGTGACCGCGTTATCTCGGTAGTGCCGACCTACCAGCAGCATTATTCAATTCCGGCCAGCATCGGTGCCGATGTTCATCATCTGCAACTTCGGGAGGAAAATCACTTTCTGCCTGATCTTGATGAATTGCGGGAATTGGTTGTGCCGGACACCAGACTGATCGCGATCAACAACCCCAACAATCCCACCGGTGCCTTGATGGATCGCACCATGTTGGAAGAGATCGCCGACATCGCCCGCTCGGCCGGAGCATGGATATTGTGCGATGAGGTCTATCGCGGCACTGACCAACATGGATCGGGAACGACAGTTTCCATGGCCGATGTTTACGAAAAAGGGATCAGTACAGCCAGCACCTCCAAGGCCTACTCGCTGGCCGGGCTCCGCTTGGGTTGGATCGCGGGTCCCAGAGAGGCGATTGAAGACGTCGCAATTCATCGCGACTACGACACGATATCAGTGGGCATGATTGATGACTATTTTGCCGCCATGGCGTTGGAAAACAGCCACCGCCTGCTTGAGCGCAGCCAGTCGATCACACGCAACAATCTCAAAGTTCTCGAAAACTGGGTCGATTCGGAACCAAGCATTTCCTGGATCAAGCCAAGTTCTGGCACAACGGCGCTGCTGAAATATGATCACCCGATGAGTTCCCGGGAGTTCTGCGTCGAACTGTTGAAGCAGACCGGCGTGATGTTCACCCCCGGTTCCGCGCTGAACATGGAGGGTTATGTGCGCATCGGATACGCCAATACCCCTTCAATTCTGGAAGCAGGCCTGGTGCGGGTTTCGGAATTTTTGAAGGACCTGAAACGGACCTAAAGCAAGTAAAGATCTGTTGCACTGGTGCAACGCAACGCAATTTTACAGGTTGCAAAAGAAAAGGTCTAAATTCACGGCATCATGCGCGCGTGCCTGTTTTGGCACTTTTTGGGGCTGCACCGTTTAAAATAACTCATATTTTTCAACAAATTAATTAGTTTTCGTCAAAAGCTTCTCCACTGCCCGTTTCGATCACCCACGCGCCGTTTCCCACCGAAAAAAGTGAACAAGAGTGCGTAAATACACATTTTTGCCTCAGTTATGTTGCTACCAATAGACATCGACATTGCTATTGGGAAGGGGACGAACATGTACAAACAAGTGCTGCCAGCTGA
>CAJQPW010000266.1 GCA_905480295.1 uncultured Rhizobiaceae group bacterium
GACGCCGCGGCCCTGGCCCAGGTGGTCGTGGAAACCGATCGTTTGGGCCTCGACATCGGCGCGCAGACAGCGCTGGAGCGTTACCAGGTCTGGCGCCGCTTCGACACGGTTCAGATGGGTGTTGTCACCGACGTGCTCAACCGTCTGTTCAGCAATGACATTGCGCCACTGCGCATGGCCAGAACGATTGGACTGGGGCTGGTGGATCGGCTGCCCGGTTTGAAAAAAGGGTTCATTGATCAGGCGGCCGGACGCAACGCCACCAACCCGGCCCTGCTCAACGGGGAACGGATCTGATCGCGATTACTGCTCCGGATCCGTCTTGCCCCGCCGCAACCAGATATAGGCCAGGAACGGCATCGACGGGAATATGAACCAAGGGGTCGCAATCCCTGAGAAAAGCAGGTTGATCAGGAAGAAAAATCCAACCATCAACACCGAAAGCCGCACCATGCGGGGCTGAGCTTCAAACCAGTTCTTCCACCAGGACACCGATGGCAGTGCACTGAGGCTGCCGGCCAGGGTGCGGGCATCGTCACCCAGATTTGGCGGCACCGTTCTGTCACCGTCCCTTTGTTTGCTTGAAGTCTCATCGTCTTCCAGTGCCGGACCTTGATTGTCGCCGGCCACCCGCACGCGATAGGCGTCGACCGGGAGTTCCCCCTTCTTGGCCACGTGTTGACCATGAAAGTCAAAACCAACGGCCAGTTGCCGGGCGGCAAAATCATAAACCGACTTGGACACCATAATGCCACCGGGGTCGGCCAGGGCTTCCAGCCGGGACGCCACGTTGACCCCATCACCGTAGATATTGTCACCCTGATGGATGACATCGCCCAGATTGATTCCGATGCGGAACATCAACTGTTGATTGCCGGGCAGCAAATCATTGCGTGAATGCAGAGCAGACTGGATTTCAACCGCGCAGCGAACCGCTTCGACCACACTGTCAAATTCGGCGATGACCGCATCACCCCATGTGTTGATTTCGCGCCCGTCATAGCGGCTGAACTGCTGGTTCATGATGTCGCGATATTCCTGAAGCCGGGCCAGCGTCCCGTCTTCATCACCGGCCATATGCGCGCCATAGTTGACCGCATCAGCGCAAAAAATTGTGGTCAGTTTGCGTTTGGCCAATCCATTCCCCCTATTCGAATGGCTGTTCGAATTCTCCGGTCTCACTGTTCATGGTCCACAGTTCACCCGTGGAAATATCAAACCATGCGCCATGCAGGCCGATCTGCTCGCGTTCTAACAATATAGACACACATGGGAAGGTTTTAAGGTGCTCGATCGATTGACGAATACTTTCGGCCTCCAGCTTGCCCTGCAGTTCTTCGGCCGTTTCACCGGTTACCCGCTCAATATTGTTCGCGACCGGTTCAAGAAGCGATATCCATTTTCCGATAAAATCTCCGGGCGACAGAGGTTGGCTGGCTTCTCCGGTAAGCTGTTTTCTGAAAGCGGAAATCCCGCCGCAGCGACCATGGCCCATGACCACGATGTGCTTGACCCGCAATTCCTGAACCGCAAATTCCAATGCAGCAGATGTACCGTGGTAATCACCATCATTTTCGTAAGGCGGCATGATGTTGGCCACGTTGCGGACCACGAACATCTCGCCGGGCGCGGCGCCAAAGATGGTTTCGGGTGCCGACCGGGAATCACAGCAGGCGATAATCATTGTTTCCGGCTTCTGCCCGGTTTCGGCCAGTTGCTCGTATCGCTCGCGCTCCCGCGCCAGGCGGTTTTTGCGGAAATGTGCATAGCCCCCCAGCAATTGGCGCGGAAATCCGGGCTCAATCAGATCCCGTCGGGGTTTGCTCGGGGGGTTATCCTGTTCAGTCACCAGCGCACATGCTCCGTCATAATTGATCTTCCTCTCGCACAATCTGGTTGTGCAGGTCCAGTCAACCGGCGGAAAATATCCGGACTCGCCCCGTCAGTCTTCCATCGACCGGGCTTCCGATATCAGCAATATCGGCACACCGTCCCGCACAGGATAGGCCAGTTTAGCGCTTTTCGAAATCAGTTCCTGCGCCGCCTCATCAAATTCGAGCAGACCCTTGGTCTGCGGACAGACCAGCAATTGCAGCATTTTCGGGTCCAGCAGGGGTGGTGCGTCCTTTGCCATTATTATTGCAGCGTGGCAGCGTCATCACCGGCCTCGCGGGCCAGCATGATCTCGGTGATCGCCACCAGAGTCTCAGCGCGGGTTTTCAAATCCGGCGCTTCCAGCAATGCCTGTTTTTCAGCCGGTCCGTAGGGGCTCATCATGGACAGGGTGTTGACCAGGGTTTCAGTGCCCGCCTCGCGGACCCCGTCCCAGTCGGCCTCCATGTCATTGGCCTCCAGAAATTGTTTGAACGTGCGCAACAGGCCGTCGCGGTCGACCGCCTTGGCCGCTTCCGTATTATCCTCGAGGTCATCTCCAAAGCCTTCGACCCGGGCAACCCTGTAGCCGTTAACCCCCGGCTCTTCCCGGATCAGACGAAACCGGCACACGCCGGCCAGGTTGACAACCAGCCGATTGTCACCGGCTTCCTGAAACGCGGTGATGCGGCCAAAACAACCAACGTCGCACAGTTCCGGGATTTCGGCTTCTTCGTCGACGTCAAACTGCGGCTGTACCATGCCGATCAGGCGATTTGTCGCCATCGCGTCCTCAATCATGGCCAGATAGCGTGGTTCAAAGACGTTCAGTGGCATATTGCCGGCCGGAAGCAGCAACGCCCCCGAAAGCGGAAACAGCGGGACAGTATCCGGCAGATCCGACAGGTTTGAATATGTAACGTTACCAGCTTTCACAACCAAATTTCCGTTTCTAGACTCAGCGCACCCAACGGGGTGTCGATTAGGAAAACAGGACCGATGACAGGGCGCGACGCCCGCTTACCGTAGCCGGATCCGCATTGCCCCATGCTTCAAAAAATTCCAGCAATTGGGTTCGCGCACCATCATCATTCCACGTCCGGTCGACACGTACAATTGTGACCAGTTGCTCGGCGGCCTGTTCTCGTTTTCCTTCAGCGTTTAACGCCAGTGCATAATCCATACGCGCCTGGTGGTCCTTCGGATCACTTTCGACCTTTTGTTCCAGCTCTTCCAGTTCGCCGAGGCCGGAGGCCTGACGGGCCAGTTCGATCGCCTTCATCAGCGCCGGCAGGGGGCCCTTCTCGCGATGCTCTTCAGGAACCTTGTCAATCAGCATCTGCGCCATGTCGACTTCACCAACAGCCACATAACACTGGCCGAGACCAGCATAGGCGTCGATGTTTCCAGGCTCGCGGGCCATGATCGCACCAAACAGTTCAGCGGCCGCCCCATGGTCGCCATCTGCAGCCAGCGCATTGGCCTGTTCCAGCGCTTCGGCCATGTCTTCTTCCTGCGGGCTGGGGGCAACATTTTTCGCGAGTTTTTCAAAAAACTGCCGCACTTCGGTCTCGCCCTTGGCGCCCATGAAGGCATCGGCCGGACGTCCATTGACGAAGGCGACGACCGCCGGGATCGACTGAATGCCCATCTGCTGGGAAATCTCGGGAAACTGTTCAATATCCATTTTGCACAGCGAAACACCCCGGGTTTCACCGGCGACTTTTTCAATCACCGGGCCCAACTGCTTGCAGGGGCCGCACCAGGGGGCCCAGAAATCAACAACGACCGGACCTGCCTTTGAAGCTTCAATCACGTCGTGCATGAAGGTTTCGGTGGAAACGTCTTTTACAGGCTGGTCCTGTGGAACCGGTTTGCTGGGAACGAAGGTAGGAACCGCATCCGCAGACGCTGCCCCGCCCTGCGGGCCGCTGGCGCTGTGGCTACTGTTGCCGTTGCTGCCGCCGTTGCCGCTGCCGCTGCCGCTGTTGATGCTGCCTGTGCTGTATGCACCCGGGCTGGCGTAGGGATTATCATTTTCATTCATAGGTCCGCGCTCCTGAATTTACCTGCTGTCAACGCAGTCTCTATGTCGGTGTCCGGGGCATAAATTGCAACCGGTTAATCGTGTGCAGCACTGCTGTTTGGATCAATACTGAGATCGACAATCTGCGGGTCATGGCCGCAGGCGCGGGCAAAGCTGAGCAGATCGCTGCATAACAACGTTGTTGTCGCGTCATTGGTCATGGGATGGCAGTTGATCTTCTCGTGATCCAGCAGCCGCTGGTCGATTGCGAATTTCACCGCTCCCTGCCGATCGTTGATGATCCCGAAGGCGGTGACCGCGCCGGGTGTGACGCCGAGAAATTCTTCCATCCTTTCCGCATTGCCAAAAGAAAAGCGGCTGGCGCCGCCCAGCAGCTTGTGCAGGGTTTTCAGATTGACCACGGTATCTTCCTGCGCCGTGAGCAGGAAAAAATTGCCCTTTTTGTCTTTCAAAAACAGGTTTTTGGTATGGCCACCTTCTATATTGCCGCGCAATTTCTGGCTGTCATCCACGGTAAACAGCGGCGGATGGTCGATCGTCTTGCTTTCTATACCGCATGCATCGAGATAGGCCATGAGGGCGTCGCGGTTGACAGGACAAGGGGGAAGCGTGGCTGACATGTAAATTTCCGGTGCAGATCCAGGGTCGTGTGCTGCCGCGATATCCTCTTGATGCGTTGTGGGTCAAGCAAAAGCATCAATTTTGCCTTGGTTATGGGTGTGGGACGGGTATCAGCGCCGTTTTGCTGTCCGCTCCATCCTGCCCGGCAGCATGCGGTCGCAGCGGGTTGAGTGTGGGTGGGTTGAGCACCATGGGCGGCACCATGGGCGCCGCCTGGAGCTGTGATAACCGGCTTACGGGACCGGGTTTGGAAGAATCTTTCAGGGGAGGTCATTTTTCGCGCATTTGCGGTGACTTTCGCCTTGCAATCGACCGGACCTTGGCGCATATACACCGCGCTGCTGCGGATGCACCAGCCGCTCGAGCGGGCGTAGCTCAGGGGTAGAGCACAACCTTGCCAAGGTTGGGGTCGTGAGTTCGAATCTCATCGCCCGCTCCAATTTTTCCTAATCTTTCCAATGTTTTAGAGAAGCGTTTGTTGCGCCACTGTACCCGTGTACGCTCTAAACATTGCTATCACAGTATTAACACAACGAATTTCCCGTCAATGATTTCAATGCGTTAGATTTCCGAAAAATCCTGTGCTAACACAAGGCTAACACGGTTGGGCACCAGTTATTAAACAAGGGTGCGATGCCAATGGAAGATTTTGAGGATGAATTTGACAGGGAAGTCAGAGGAATTTTACTTGAGCATTCCGAACATCCCTATGTGATCCACAAACGCAAACACTCCAAGAATTATTGGATGCGGTTCTCAATTCGTGGGCATGGGCAAAAGCGGTATTCACTTGGTACGGATGATTTACAGCAGGCGCATTTAATCGCCGCTGAAAAATACCAAACCGCTACAATCAAAGCACAGCATGATATATTGGAAGGTAGAACCAGTTTCGATTATCTCGCCGATCAATATGTGGCTGGACTATTTGTCGAAGCGGAGGAAAAACCCAAACGACTTTCCAACGCACGGTATGCAAAGCGCATATGTGAACGGTATTTGAAGCCGTATTTCAAACGGCGAACCATTGCTTCAATTGGAGCACCAAAAGTAAATGCATACATTGAGTGGCGGAAGATTTTTTGGACCACTGGCGATGGGAAAGAAGAGAAGGTTGTCGAGTTTGAAAGCTATGGGGGCAAACGTGAACGACCTGTTCAGCGAAT
>CAJQPW010000267.1 GCA_905480295.1 uncultured Rhizobiaceae group bacterium
TCCGATTCCCCACTCTGCTGGAATGCTGCGATATCTGCAGCCAGTTTGAGTGCGTTTTCGTCAGACATCAGCATGGCGACGCTGTTGCCCAACAGCGCCTCGGCTTTTTGATTGAACAATTTCTCAAGTGCGGGATTGAACTGTTCAATTGTTCCAAATTGGTCGACGACAACCATGCCATCAGTTGTTGAGGCAAAAAGGGCGGATTGCCTTGCCGCGCTTTTTTCTACCGACAGTTTGGCGTCGGCAAGATCTCGAATGTCGGCGGTATTTGCCAATATGTTGCGGGCATAGGATGTTGCAACAGTCAGGATAATAATGACAGCGAGATAACCCAGGGCGATCTCTACACTCGCACCGATCAAAACACTATTTTCGTTGATATACTCCAGGTAGGACGAGGTGATGGCTGCCCCGTTCAAAACGCTGATAACATGCATGATGACCCAGCCGGCAAGAACGGTTCCCCCGGCTACGATTATGGGAATCGGGTCGAGTTTGAGTACCCTGGCACTGGTGTAGACCATGAGGAACACCATCGATGGTGCCCGCATAAATGTTTCAATCGGCAACTGGTAGGCGTAGCTGTATGTGGCGATCAGAAGGAAAATCAAAATTCCATCAAAGACCGACAAAAAGTTGAGTAACAGATAGGGCAGTGGGTCTCTCTGCGCCAACTTTAGCCGCACCGCGCATGTCAGAAGAATAACCACGGTAACACCAACCGTATTGATGCTGAAAGTTTCCCATTGGCTTTTGTAGGCAGCAAGAATATGAAAGCTGAAAACGATTGCGGCGATGAGACCCTGAGACCAGGCGATAGCAGCTTCACCGCGCCGGTCATTATCGAGCAATATTTGGTGCAGATGATTATCGGATTTGGCTGCTGGCCAAATTAAGGTTATCAATGTCACAACGGCACCGTTTTTGATTTGTAATTCAATATCCAGACTATCATCTTGCACGCATCCTTGCCCAAAAATTTTGATGCAATCGTATAATTTACCTATTCATTCGAATGGGTAAAGCAGATGCTGAGCATTGGGTTGGTCATCGTCGTTTCCGCCGCTCCATATTGCCGATATGCAGAAAAAATTGGTCGTCAAATCGGGGCTATCAAATCATTACCCCACCGATGATAAAAGCTCTTTGGCCTGAATAAGGTCGGGGGTATTGTGACCTTCTTCAAACGCATCATAGAGCGGCTTGATTAATGCAGCAGCTTGCTCTCCTTCTCCGTGATCAATCATGATCCGCCCAAGCGAGGTCGCTGACCGCAATTCCCAGAAACGGGATACCTGTTTGTTGGCTGCCAGTATTGCCGCCTGGTAATGGGATCTGGCCTCTTCGGTTTGAGATGCATCCAGATCGAGCATCAGGTCGCCGCGTAAACGTCGAAGTTCGGGCAGCCATATCCGCTCGCCAGACCGTTCGACTGTAGCCAGCCCCTCCTCGACAGCGGCCACCGCGCTTTCAAGGTCCCCCTTGTGGCGATATTGCTGCGCCAGCAGTGTCAGCCACCAGGGTCGGGCAATTTCAGCGCCGGCTCCCTGCCAGCCGGCCATGCCCTGTTTGGTCATTTCAATGCCCTCATCCACGTGCCCGGTTTCAGCCAGCGCCCATCCCTTCATGATGAACGCTTCTACAAGGCGTACGGGAATGCCCACGCGTTCGCACACAACAATGGTCTGGTCGGCATAATCCATCGTGCGTTCGACGTCGTTGGCCATGGAATAGAGCAATGAAGCATGAACCAGGCCGCTGGCCAGACTGAGTGGATGACCCAATTCTTCTGCAGTCCGATTTGCTTCACCATAACGTCTGTCAGCTTCATCTGACCGACCGGTCAGCCAGGTTGCCCAGGATCCAAAATCTGCGCACCACAGCCCTACATCCTGGCCATACAAAGCGACCATGTCACCATGGGTTGAGACATCATAAGTGCGCCAGCTGTCTTCGGAATAGTCTTGCCCAAGTTGCGCCTCACCTTTGAAGATGCTGGTGGTGGCGGCAGCAGCAAGTGCTGCAGTCATTTCGTGGGGCACGCCGGTTTGTTTTGCCTGCTCAAGCGCTTCGTTGGCAACTTCCGTTGCCCGATCGTAGTTGACACGCAACAGATGATAAGCCCACACGCCAAACATGGCGGGGCTCTTGAATGGCGTGTCGCCAATGCGCCGCACAATGGCCAGCGCCTTTTCATAATTATCCCCGAGTTCCGGTGCTGCATAACCACGAGCGGTAAACTGACTGACGCCGAGCGTTGCGCGCAAAAGAAGTTCCTGTTCTTCCCGCTGCGGGTTTTCCGGCAGCGCGTACAAACATTCCAGTCCGGTTGTCAGATGGTTGATCGCTTCTTCGTTCGCCGATTTCGCAATCGCAGCCTGACCAGCAGCCAGCCAGTAAGGAACGGCCTGCTGCATCAGCCCGGCGGCAGTATAGTGCTGTGCCGCAAGTTCTGGTTCGTGGGACAGTTTGTCGGCAAAATCAGTTTCAAGCGCTTTGGCGATTTTGGTATGCAATTGCTGACGGCTGCTTTTCAGAAGGCTGTTATAGGCTGCATCCTGTAGCAGGGCGTGCTTAAACGTATAGGTCGCTTCCGGTGGGGTGCCGCGAGCAAAGATGAGCTCGTTTTCGACCAGTTGCGCCAGAGATTTCTGCAGATCTGCGTCATTCTGCAGGGAGACACAAGCCAGCAGATCATAGGGGAATTCCCGGCCGATGCAGGCACCGGTCTGTGCCACTTCCTTAACCGGACTAAGCCGGTCCAGCCGCGCCATCAGCGAATCCTGCAGCGTTGATGGAATGGCAAATGGTGGCAGCGGGCCGTCCAATCGAAAGGCGTTTTCTTCTTCGATGAGAAATCCTGCATCAAGAATGGTCTTTGTTAGTTCTTCAACAAACAGGGGAATGCCATCGGTTTTGGTCAGGATCTGGTCAACGATCTTGTCTGGCAGCGACTTCCCACCGGTGACTGTCTCGATGATGGCCGTGCTGTGGCGTTTGGTAAGCCTGTTGAGATTATAGTGGGTGACATGCCCGCTGGCCGACCATGGTGGCTGGAACTCCGGGCGGTGAGTGATAAGCTGAAGCACCGGCAGGTCATGGATCTGGTCGATCAGATTGCCCAGCAATTCGAGCGAAGTCGCGTCGCACCAATGGGCATCTTCAAACAGCATCAGAAGTGGGGATTGCTGCGCCTGGTGCCGAACAAATTCCACAAAAGCCTTCAGTGTTTCTTCTCTTTGTTTCAGCGGTTCCAGTTCGATTGGCGGATAGCGGTCCAGTGGAAGGGAAAGCAGTGCCGCAAACAGGGCCGTGACAGGGGTGATATCTTCAAACAGACCAGACAGAAGGGTTTCCAGCTTGTCCAGCTTTTGATTGTCGTCATCGCTGCGCACGAAGCCGGCATCACGCTCGAGATAACCGATAAAGGGGAACAGGGCGGTGCTGGCATAATAGGGTGAGCACTGGAACTGAAGAATGCGATGCGGTTGACCGGCCAGGTTGTTAATCAGGGACGTGCTGATCTGGCTTTTGCCAATGCCGGCTTCCCCGGACAACACAAAAACCTGCCCTTCATTTTCCTTGGCGTGGTTCCAGCGGTCCATCAACATGGTAATTTCTGTTTCGCGTCCGACAAGCGACGAAGACGCAGCACTGTGCCTGGCTTCGGCAACAACAGAGGCCTCGTGTTCGCCGAGAATGGCATAGGCGTCGACGGGGCCGGAAATGCCCTTCAGGTCCTGCTGACCAATATGCTCCACGTCCAATGCATTGCTGAGCAGGCGTCGTGTCGAGTCCGAAACGACAATCTGTCCGGGGTTGGCAACACCTTGCATGCGGGCAGCCAGATTCGGCGTTTCGCCAATGACCGCTTCTTCCTGTGCAGCGCCTTCACCAACCAGGTCCCCGACAACCACAAGACCCGTGGCGATACCTATGCGCGCCTCAAGCTTTTCGCCATTGGTTGCCGTGGCTTTTTCCAATGCTTCAATGATGTGCAATCCGGCACGGGCGGCGCGTTCGGCATCATCCTCATGTGCCTGGGGCCAGCCGAAATAGCACAATACGCCATCGCCCATATATTTGGCGACATGGCCTTCAAAACGAACTACTTCTGAGGACACTGCATTTTGATAGCTGGTTATCGCTTCGCGTGTGTCTTCCGGGTCCAGTCGCCCGGCCAGTTCGGTCGAACCGACCAGATCAGCAAACATCACAGTCAACTGACGCCGCTCAGCCGATCCGGTTTGACTTGCGGGTGCGGATGGAGCGGCTGGTGCGGACGGTGGGCTTGGTTCGGATGCCACCGCCGGTGTTGCCGGCGCTGTAGTTGCTGATGGTGCCGCGGAAGCGGCAGCGGCCGCGCGCAGAATGGCCTTGCGGTGTCCCATGGCGGCCACGCCGAGCTCCTTGAGATCTGCATCTGTCAGGTCGGGCAGGTCTTCCAAAGTGATTTCATTTTCGTTGAAACCATCAGCATATTGCTCCAGGTTTTGAGCCTGAAGCCACTGGCTTATTTGTGTTGTCATTCTTCCCACCCACTCCGACTTTGCGCCGGTTGATTTGAACGCACCCCAATGCGCCATGGCAAAAGCCATGATCAATCACTATAGACAGATAATCATCCCTGACCAGCGCTGTCCCCTTCATATAATTGCGATCAGCCAACGACCTTGACGATGCGGTTATGATGGAGTCCAAGTGGAACCTGCAAAATTGCGCAATGCGGACACCTCTGACCGTATTGCCCGCTCAAACTGGAATCTGCGAAATGCACGTCAAAGAACTGGAACTGCTGCCACAACTCAACAATCATCCAAGGGTGGATCTGGGTCTCATTCGCACGGGGATTGAGGCCCTGCCACGCATGGGTGATGCGCTGGGCGTCGATTTGAAGACCAAACGTGATGACACGCTGCCTCTGGCTATGGGCGGCAACAAGATCCGGCAATTGGAATTTTATCTGGGACCGGCAAAGCAACAGGGTGCCGACACGGTATTGATCACCGGGGCGGTGCAGTCCAATTTTGTCCGCCTCTGTGCTGCCGCCTGTCGGAAATTGGGATGGCATCCGGTGTTGCAGCTGGAAGACCGTGTCCCGCATACAGACCCTGCCTATAACAATTCAGGAAATGTGCTGATTGATCGTTTGCTGGGCGCCGATATCCATTATTTCCCGGAGGGAGAAAACGAAGCAGCCGCTGATGCCAATCTGGACAGGCTGGCGGAAGAACTAAGGCAGAAAGGGCGCAATCCCTACGTCATTCATCTGGGAACCGATCATCCACCCTTGGGTGGATTGGGATACGCTCTTGGCGCGGTGGAAACGTTCCTTCAAATGCAGAAACTGGACCAGATGCCAGACCACGTGGTTATTCCCTCGGGCAGCGCGCTGACCCATAGCGGATTTCTGGCTGGGGCACGGGCGGTTGGATGGAATGTCCCCATTCATGGCATTTGTGTTCGGCGTGATGTGGGACTGCAGCAACCGCGCGTGCTCAAGCGCAGCATAGAAATTGATCAGCTGTTGGATGGTGCGGCTGGAATTTCACCGGACGATGTTCTGGTGGATGATACCACGCTGGCCCCTGGTTACGGACACATGAATGATGCCGTTATGGAAGCGATTATGATGGCGGCCCACCACGAAGCGCTGTTGCTTGACCCGGTCTATACCGGACGGGGCATGGCTGGTTTGATTTCGCTGATACGCAGCGGACAGATCAAACAGGGGGAACGGGTTCTGTTTATTCATACCGGTGGATTGCCCGGCCTGTTTGCTTATGAAAATCTGCTGACAGAACATATCGAAAAGAGTTCGATCTGAGCCGGAACGACTGGGGCACCCGTGTGCAATAATTGTATGCAATTGGCGGGACTGACGGATCAAAATTCCTGCGCCAGCTAGGGGCGAAGCAGGGGAAAACGGCGGACTGATTCAGTCAGATCAAGTCGACTTTCCTCAATCGACCGACCTCTCGTATCGACGGACACATCGGCGTTGGCATACAGACTTTCGCGGCTGTTGAGGATGGTTCGCAGCTCATCCATCGCCCGTGGGTTGTCGGCCATGGGGCGCTCGTCACCCTGGTGACGGACCCGCTCCATATGTTCTTCTGGTGAAGCTTTCAGCCATATTGTGTGAAAATTTTCCAGTAGTTGTTTATATGTTTTCGGATCAGAAACAATTCCACCGGCCGCCGCCAAGATGAGTGAATCATGGTTTTTAATCACGGAATCCAGCGCCTGACGCTCCAGCTTGCGATAACCCTCCTGTCCATAAAGCGCGATGACTTCGCCAATGGCGATGCCGCAATGTTCCTCAATCACGATGTTGAGTTCGACAAAGCTCAGTGCCATGCGTTCCGCCAACCATTGCCCCAGTGTGGACTTGCCTGCGCCGCGCAATCCGATCAGGCATATGCGCCGCCTCTTGTCCGGAATTCCGATGGCCCCGGACAGAACCGCCAGGGCCTGTGCTCTTTGTTCAACGTCGGCTTTGCCATAAAGAGTGGACAACGACGCCAGATCGGACTCCCAGGGGTCGGCATCTCCCAAAAGATGTTCGGGTGCATGGCCGAGAGCCTTTGAAATGCGAAAGAGCAGAGCCAATGAAATATTGCCTGTACCGGCTTCAAGTTGTGCCAGGTAACGCTGAGAGACGCCTGACTGCTGTGACAGCACCCGACGGGAGATTGACTGAAGGTGCCGTGCTTTCAGTACTCTCTGGCCGAGCCGGGCGATGAAATCACCGGTTTCCTGGTCGTCCCGGTCGAGTGTTTTCATCTCGACCTCCCTTTGGTGTGTTGCGCGTACGGTGCGTTACCTGATCGGCCAACCATCAATAGGTCTCCACGTGATAGCGTCCCTGTTGCCGCATGTTGTCGCGCAGGTCGTGCCACTGTTCGCCAATGCTTTCGGCAATGCTGGTCAGGGCGGATTCAACGCCCTGTTCCATCGCCCGAAGACCGCAGATGTAAATATGGGTTTTGGCGTCCTGCAACAGATCGGCGATCTGATCTTCCATGTCGCGCAGGGTATCTTGGACGTATGTTTTATCCTCTCCATCAACCCGGCTGAATGCAAAGTGCTTTTCCAACAGATTGTCTGGTACTTTTTTCAATGGTCCGAAATAGGGCAGCGCTTCCGGTGACCGCGCACCAAAGACAAGGATCATCGGCGCTTGTGTGTTTGGTGCTGTGCGTTGCTTGCGCATTGTAAAGGCGCGGAAAGGAGCCGAACCGGTGCCCGTGCAAATCATCAACATTTTTGCTTCGGGGTCTCCGGGCATCAGGAAGGTGGAACCAAATGGCCCGGTAACCTGTACCCGGTCGCCCTTCTTCAGATCACAAACATAGTTTGAACACACCCCGCCTTCATCCCGCTTCACCGTCAGGGACAGGTTGTTGTAGTTGGCCCGTTCCCCGTCGCGTGGACTGGAAATCGAATACAAGCGTGGCAGATGGGGCTTGGCATTGCTGTCCCGACCCGGAGCGATGATGCCAATGCTCTGCCCTTCCAGCACGGGGAAGGGAAGGGCGCCCGCATCAAGAATGATGTGCCGGACGTCATGGTCGGGATCGTCAGTCAATCGGTAGTTGCCCTGAACCGTCATTTCCGCCGGGCGGG
>CAJQPW010000268.1 GCA_905480295.1 uncultured Rhizobiaceae group bacterium
AGACCATAAATAACGGTAGGGTCAGTTTGCAGTCTCATACCCTTGCGCAGTCGGTTGACGAATACCGATGCAACGTGGCGACGCTCACTGGCTACTCCGGTTTCCTTCTCGACGATCGAGGCCAGGATAACCAGCTCTTCAGGTGACTTCAGCGGCAGATTCACCGCCCTGCTTTCCCATATCTCCTGAACAACGCGCTTTTGCGCATCTTCCATCAATTTGACAAAGTCCGCACGACTTGTTCCGCGTTGGAAGGAGTAGGTGTTTGGCAATAACGCACCTTCTGCCGGGATGGGTGGTATATCACCCAAGAGGACTTCGTTCAGGCCCACACGTTCCATGATTTTAAAGGAAGTCCATCCTTCAGGGAAAGTGATCGAATATTCAATCGCCCGCCCCTCAGTGAGCTGTTCCATCACGTCGCGCATGCTCATGCCAGCGGTAAAGCCGAATTCACCCGCCTTCAGCGCTGATCCTTTACCCGCGGCCTTCACACCACGCACAAACACCTGCAATGGCCCTTGCTGTTTGATGATATTCTTTTCAACCAGACCCGGAATGATCGATTTGAAAGTTGCGCCACTGGGCACAACGAATGTCTCATCGGCAGCCAGTGGGCCTTTGGCTTCAAATTCGCTCTTTCCATACCAGATGGCGCCGACAAACAAGATCGCACCAACAAAGGCCATGGTCAGTAAAAAGTTGAAAAAACGAACCATCGTCCCGCGCGCCTTTGAGGAGCGTTTCTTAGGAGGAACAATACCTTCAGGCTCTATGGCGTCGCGCGGAGACTGGGGAACAATCGGGTCAAACGGGTCTGAATAGCCGTATTCCATCGATTGCGGGGGGCGCACATAACCCCCTTCTGCATCACCCTGCCGCCCATATGGCGAATTTCGACGATCATTACTCACCGGTTACATTCTTTCTGCCGCAACAAGTTGTGTTTTGCCTTTTTCCAATATCCCCATTGGGGAACAGAATCAAACCAATGTGGCAAAACAGCGAAACCATCAATTTTGCCGTTTCGGCAAAACTATCTTTCCACTCGTTTCTAAGAGGCCTTGGTAAAGACCAATGATGCATTTGTACCACCAAAACCGAAGGAATTGGACAATACATATGTCAGGTCTTTGGGTTTAGACGCATGGGCAACCAAGTCAATCTTGGTATCAACGTCGGGATTATCGAGATTAAGGGTTGGTGGCAGCTGGCTGTCTCGCATGGCCAGGAGGCAGAAGATCGCCTCAACTGAACCCGCCGCACCCAGCAAATGACCGATCGCCGATTTGGTGGACGACATCGCCAATGATGACGCAGCCTCACCAACCAAACGTTCCACCGCACCCAGTTCCATCGTATCAGCCATGGTCGAGGTGCCGTGTGCATTGACATAGTCGATTTGAGACACGTCAATGCCAGCGCGTTTTACGCTGGCCTTCATCGCCCGAAACGCTCCCTCATGATCCTCAGCGGGTGCAGTAATGTGATGGGCATCACCTGACATGCCATACCCGATCAGCTCACCATAGATTTTCGCGCCCCGGGCTTTGGCGTGCTCATATTCTTCCACCACAACCACACCGGCGCCCTCGCCCATGACAAATCCATCACGGTCGGTATCCCAGGGACGGGATGCTTTGGTTGGGTCATCATTGAACTTGGTCGACAACGCCTTACACGCCGCAAACCCGGCCAGCGAAATCCGGCAAACCGGCGATTCTGCACCACCGGCCACCATTACATCAGCATCACCCAGCGCGATCATGCGTCCGGCATCACCAATCGCATGTGCTCCGGTCGAACATGCTGTCACGACAGAGTGATTGGGGCCCTTCAAACCGTGCATGATTGAAACATAGCCGGAAGCCAGATTGATCAGACGTCCGGGAATGAAAAATGGACTAACCCGCCGCGGACCACGCTCAGCCAGCAATAAAGCGGTCTGTTCAATACCCTGCAATCCACCAATACCTGAACCAATTATGGTCCCGGTGTTGCATTTTTCTTCTTCCGTTTGCGGGTGCCAGTTGGCATCGTTGAGGGCCTGGGTCGCTGCCGATACGGCATAGACGATGAAGGGATCAACTTTGCGTTGCTCCTTCACTTCCATCCAGTCATCAGGATTGAACAGGCCATCAGCCGTATCACCCAACGGAATCTGACAAGCGATTTTAGCCGCCAAATCTTCCACTTCGAAAGATTCGACCTTCTTGGCCGCATTTTTTCCGGCAAGAATATTTGACCAGCTTGTTTCTGCATTGCCACCCAAAGGCGACACCATGCCGATACCGGTCACAACAACGCGTCTCATTGCAGCCCCACCAAACGTACGTCAGTAATTTCGTAAATCATTTGAAAGAGCGGGTCGGGGAGCAGAAACTGCATCCCCATTTCGCGATTCGCCCACAAAAGAGCGATCAATTCCCGCTAGGACGCCTTGTTGGCATCCAGATAATTGACGGCATCCGCCACTGTCTGAATGGTTTCAGCAGCGTCGTCTGGGATTTCAACGCCAAACTCTTCTTCAAAAGCCATAACCAGTTCTACGGTATCAAGGCTGTCTGCGCCCAGATCATCGATAAACGACGCGTTGGTCACTACCTTATCTGCTTCCACACCCAGGTGCTCTACAACGATGTCTTTTACGCGCTTTTCAGTGTCGCTCATGTTGGTTCTCCGATATCGACCAAATTCATTTGCGCCTTACCTAGTTAACGCGCGGGATTAGATCAAGCGCTATTGTTGCGCCCATACACAGACCTTTCTAAGACTGCGCAGTCCACCATACACTAAATCATCGCCATGCCACCATTAACATGCATGGTTTGCCCAGTAATATAGGCAGCTTCATCGCTTGCCAGATAGACAACAGCACTGGCCACTTCTGCACCGGTACCCAGGCGCTTGGCCGGAATTGTACCCAAGATCGCGTCCCGCTGTTTCTCGTTCAGCGCATCGGTCATCGGCGTTTCGATGAAGCCTGGCGCAACACAGTTTACCGTCACCTTGCGGCTGGCAATTTCCATCGCCAGCGATTTTGACATGCCGATCATACCGGCTTTCGATGCACAATAATTGCCCTGCCCCGGATTTCCCGTAACCCCGACAATCGAAGTGATGTTGATGATGCGGCCCGACTTGCGGCGCATCATGGGATAGACAGCATCGCGGGTCAGCTGGAACACTGACTTCAGGTTGATATCCAAAACCGCATCCCAGTCATCGTCGCTCATGCGGACAAACAGGCCATCCTTGGTGATGCCAGCATTGTTGACGAGAATATCGATACCACCAAGATCCGCTTCTGCCTTTGTGGCCAACGCCCTGACTGCGTCTGCATCACTCAAATTTGCGGGAAACAGATGAACCCGATCGCCGAGTTCCGCTGCAATTTCCTGCAACCGTTCCTCACGCGTTCCGTGCAGTCCAACGGTCGCCCCCTGAGCATGCAGAGCCTTGGCTATCGCAACGCCAATGCCACCCGACGCGCCGGTTATCAAAGCTTTTTTTCCACTGAGGTTAAACATGGATGCCTCCTAGAAGAGAGATAAGAGCGCAAAAACAATGCCTTGCATGCGCTGTTTCAAAAAATGATTCATTGTGACCGGGGCGATGATGCC
>CAJQPW010000269.1 GCA_905480295.1 uncultured Rhizobiaceae group bacterium
TTTAATCCGAGCAGGTGTTTCTGGCTCCAAGATTGGAGTCAGTCAGGCTGTCAATTTCATAGAAAACAATGCGGCTGATTATGTGGGCCGAACACTGTCACATTGCACTACAATGGCGCAGAAGTCCAGCTTCCACTCAAAATGAAACACAAACGGTATAAAGGGCTGGAGTAAGAAACGGAGCGCAGCCGTTCGATGAAATTCAATTTCAATACAGGGCAAGTGGATGGATTTCGCGAGGTGGGTGCACAATGAAACTGCATAGCAAGGTAAATTAACGAAAATTGTAGAGTGATACGAGCATGCCAACATAAACCAAACTTACCAGCCAAGAGTCCAGACCTGCTCCTAACCATGTCGGCGTTCTCCGGATGAGAATTCCGGCTACGTAGATAGCGGTTACAACTATTCCGATGGCGATGCTGAATTGGGCAACGGAATCGGCTTGTGACAAAATTGGACCATCGCGGTAGGCCATATCGGACGGCAAGATCAACGCCAGCATTATCAGGTTGCTGCCAAATATGTTGGAAATTGCCATCGTGTAAGCGCCTATGCGTGCCGCTGCCAAAGTTGTGCTGAGTTCGGGCAAAGATGTTGCAGCGGCAAGCAAAGTCACACCTATGAAGGACGATCCAAGCAAACTTTTGTCAGCTATCAAATCTGCGGTGATTGCCAGTGCAACACCCGCAATTAGAATGACTAACCCCGCGATTACGGAATAGAATATCAATGTATTTGTTGATGTTTTTTCCAAGTGGTTATCAATGAGTAATATGCCAACTTCCTGCTCACTGTCTTCTGGAAGGTCAATCGGCGCCCAGCTGTCCTTCCCATCAAACTTCCGCAACATGGAAATCACAATTGGATAGCATGCTGACAAGAAGATTGCGCCCAAACCTATATTCAGCACTAAGACAATATCACCAACGAACGTGACTGCGAGCAGCAACGCCAGCAAGACTATCAACAGGACTGCAAGAAGTGCGTGATTGGGTTTTCGCGGCCATGATGTCAGTGCATTTCGGACAACGAAGAAATCGATCACAGCCAATATGGCCGTATTCATTGTAATGCCGCCAAACAAGTTTCCCAACACTAGGGGCGCATTGCCACTCAACGCCGCTGTGGCTGTTGTCACAATCTCTGGTAACTCAGTTACCGTGGCGAGGAAAATGAGCCCGATGAACTCACGAGATAGGTGTAGCCGTTCTGACAGTTCGTCACCGTAGATGGCAAGCCGCGTACCGGCCATCCACACAAAGACTGCCGAAATTGTGAATATCGCCACAATGGCGAAAAATGGAAAGTCACTTATGCTCAAAAACGTAAGTTCCTTGGTTTGGCTTTTCTCATCATCACCCTGCCAACTAACCAGCCAACAAGAGCGCAGCGCAAGCAAATATTCCACCATAAGGCACCCAAAAAGGCACAATAAATGTTCCTTCTGGTGCTGGACTCCTTTCTTTCTTAATTCGGATGAGTGGCTCAACCGTGGGCGCAGCGCAGGCCTTTTGTTTGTGCGGGCTGAAGTTCAAGTGACGAGAGCCGAAAGTTACGTCCACGCATGACAAGCCCCGTCCACCTTGTAACTCGACATCCGTCTTCTTATATCAGCAGCGCCTGCTGGCACTCGCTTATGGAGAGTGCTAGTCCGCACCTCATTTCTTGATTGAAGACGCTCTGTGGTCAACTTTTTGATCCTGGGCAGCCTAGTACAGGATAAATTACACATGGCTAAACTTAAGTTCTGCCCCTTGCACGACCGCGTTGTCGTTCGCCGCGTCGAAGCTGACACCAAATCTGCTGGTGGCATCATCATACCCGACTCTGCTCAGGAAAAACCTGCTGAGGGTGAAGTCGTTTCTGTTGGCACCGGTGGCCGTGACGAAGCGGGAAAATTGGTCCCTATGGACGTAAAAGCGGGCGATCGCGTCTTGTTCGGCAAATGGTCAGGCACAGAAGTCAAGATTGGTGGTGAAGACCTGCTGATCATGAAAGAGTCCGACGTCATGGGCATCATCGGTTAATTCCGGCTTCATCGTACATTTTAGAATTACTTGCACCAAGGCGGTGCAAAACAGGAGTTAAGTCAAAATGGCTGCTAAAGAAGTAAAATTCGGCACCGAAGCACGCGCCAGCATGCTCAGAGGTGTCGACACTCTCGCAAATGCTGTCAAGGTCACACTCGGTCCAAAAGGCCGCAACGTCGTACTCGACAAGTCGTTCGGCGCACCGCGCATCACCAAAGATGGTGTAACGGTTGCCAAGGAAATCGAACTGGAAGATAAGTTCGAAAACATGGGCGCACAGATGGTGCGTGAAGTTGCATCGCGCACCAATGACGAAGCTGGTGACGGAACAACAACTGCGACTGTTCTGGCTCAGGCCATCGTCCGTGAGGGCGCCAAAGCTGTTGCAGCTGGCATGAACCCAATGGATCTCAAACGCGGTATCGATAGCGCTGTAAATGATGTTGTTACTGCTTTGAAAAAAGCTTCCAAGAAAATCAAAACTTCCGACGAAGTTGCTCAGGTTGGAACGATTTCCGCCAACGGCGAAGTTGAAATTGGTCAGCGCATTGCTGAAGCCATGCAGCGTGTCGGCAACGAAGGCGTCATCACTGTTGAGGAAGCC
>CAJQPW010000270.1 GCA_905480295.1 uncultured Rhizobiaceae group bacterium
GCACCGACAATAAGAAATAACGCAAAAATCGCCTGTCCGCCCAGTCCGATCGTCCTGTCGAGTTCTGAGTCAAAGGGCAGGAAACCGCCGGTTGAAACCGCCGCCATTGCAAGAGATACTGCGTGAAAGGCCCGGATCCCCATCACAAAGAACCCAAGGGCGCACAGGGCCGTCAGGGTTGCGTAGAGCAAGGCCAAATTCACCGCAAAGACCAATACCCGGTCCTGCCGGGCTCGCAAGTCGGCTCCGACGGTAAAGGAAGACCTTCTGCTTCTCAGGCCCCCAAGCCCCAGCGGGGCCATAATCAGCACCACTGTCAACAATGTGAGATAGCCACCAAGCCACTGCAGCTGCACACGCCAGAACAGCATCGACTGGGGCCAGATCTCGACCGTGTTGAGCGTGGTGGAACCGGTTGTGGTGAATGCGGAAACCGATTCAAACAGCGCATCGATGAACCGCATTTCGGTCATGTCATAGATTGGAATCGCCGCCGCGACAGGCAAAATTGTCCACACCAGGAACAGCAGCGTCAAACGGCCAACCCGGGGAATGCGTCGCAATCGACCCAATATCGCAAGAACAGGTGCGCCGAACAGGAACCCACCAACCAGCAGGTAAAACGCAAAGCGCAACGCTTCAGCGGTTTCATCGGCCAGCAAAGCCACCAGAACCGGCCCAACCAGGGAAACGGTCAAAAACAGTCCCACACAGGCCAGATAGAATGGGACGCCAAGCATCAGAAGAATTCCAGGCTGACCCGGAACATTTGTTCAACCTGCTTCACCCGGTCGCCCGCAGCAAATACAACGATCCGATCCTTGGCCTTAATGACGGTATCACCATCGGGCACAATGACATCGGGGGCACGATAGATCGCACCGATACGCACGCCAGCGGGTAAATCGAGTTCACGCAGGGGTGTCCCGACCAGAGGAGACGTTTCAAGCGCATCAGCCTCTATCACTTCAGCAGCGCCGTTTTGCACCGAGTGCACGCCCCGAATTCGACCGCGGCGCACGTGCTGCAGGATTTTCGAGATCGTTACGGATCGGGGGTTGATATGGGCATCAATGCCCAGCGTCTTTGTAAATTCGTAATATCCGGTGTTGTTGAGCAGCGCCAGATTGGATTCACACCCCAGACGCTTAGCCATCACGCTGGACAAAATATTGACCTGATCGTCATTTGTCAGCGCCACCATGAGGTCGGCATGTTCAATATCCGCCTCCAGCAATATCTGCTGATCCAGGGCACTGCCATGCAGCACAACGGTTCGTTCCAGCTGATCAGCGATGCCAATAGCGCGTTCCCGGGAATTTTCGACCACTTTGACCCGGGCCTGACTTTGCCGGTTTTCAATCGCCTGAGCCACATAAAGACCGATATTGCCGCCACCGATGATAACAATACGGCTGGCGGTGGGTTCCTCATGGCCAAAGATATTCAAGGTCCGGCGCACCCTGTCGCGCTTGACCACCACATAGGCGAGATCCCCTGCCATCATCGCATCGCTTGAATGCGGGACAAACAGACTGCCCGCCCGCCAGATGCCGGTGACGACAGCAGACAGGTCCGGAAACAACTCGCTGAGTTGCCCCAACGGCGTATCAATCACCGGACAATCGTCCAGACATTCAATCGCAACCATGGCCACTTCGCCATCGGCGAACTGAACTGCATCCGTGGCACCGGGAAGGGCAATTCGGCGCAAAACCATCTCACCGACTTCGATCTCAGGTGAAATGATCACGTCGATCGGCATGTTATCGCGCGAGAACAGGTCGCGGTAAATCGGCTGCAGATAGGTTTGAGCTCGAATCCGCGCAACTTTTGTCGGCACATTGAAAAGGGAATGCGCAACCTGACAGGCCACCATGTTGACCTCATCATACAGGGTCACCCCGATGATCATGTCGGCGTCTTCAGCACCTGCCGCCTGCAGGACATCAGGTTGCGACCCGTGGCCAACAAATCCGCGCACATCAAGCTGATCGCGGATCACTTGCACCAGAGACGGCGAATTGTCGATCACCGTGACGTCATTGCCTTCATTGGCCAATCGCTCGGCAATGCCGTAGCCAACCTGACCTGCGCCACAAATTATAACCTTCATGTCGACTCAGCCATTCCTGTCCTGCAATCGATGGCAATTATATGCCAAGCGACTTCAATTTGCGATGAAGTGCAGAGCGTTCCATACCAACGAATGACGCGGTGCGCGAGATATTTCCGCCAAACCGCGTGATTTGCGCCAATAGATAGTCTCTTTCAAACACTTCTCGTGCGTCCCGCAAGGGCAATGACATCAAGTGATCACCGCTGGATCCGGGCGTTTTTGGCAGCATATCGCTGATCTCCCCGGGCAGTTGCTCGGCACTGACCGCGTCATCGTCTGAACCACGTGACAAAATCATCAAACGTTCGACATTGTTGCGCAATTGGCGAAGGTTCCCGGGCCATGAATGGGCATGCAACACCGCCATCGCGTCATCGCCGATGATGCAGCCCTTGATACCCGATTGAGCTTCGATTTGCCCCATGAAGGCAGAAATCAACTCGCCGATGTCTTCACGACGTTCCGACAGAGGTGGCACTTGCACGGGAACAACCGCAAGACGGTGGAACAGGTCCTCTCTGAATTCCCCCTGCGCAATGCGTTCTTCCAGATCAATCGATGTGGACGACAATATGCGCACATCCACGGCAACTTTCTTGGACCCGCCTACCCGTTCGAATTTCTGCTCAACCAGAACCCTTAAAATCTTGTTTTGCGTTTCCCGGGGCATCTCGGCCACTTCATCAAGCAGCAACGTGCCCAAATGCGCCTCTTCCAATGCACCAACTTTGGTTTCCTGCCCGTTGACGGTTTCCACACCAAACAGCTCAGTTTCCATATTCTCGGCTGTAATCGCCGCGGCATTGATAATCACAAAAGGACCATCAGAACGGGCAGAATGTTTATGAATCGCCCGCGCAACCATCTCCTTACCTGATCCCGATGGACCGATAATCATGACGCGGGAATTGGTCTGGGACACCTTGTCGATATTCGATCGCAACTGATTCATGGCGATCGACGAACCAATCATTTCCGGCATATCCGGTGTCCGACGCTCCAGATCCTTGACCTGTTTGCGCAGCCCGGCAGTTTCCAGCGCTCTTTCTGCGATCAGTACCAGCCGGTCGGCCTTAAACGGCTTTTCGATATAGTCATAAGCACCGCGTTTGATGGCAGAAACCGCAGTTTCAATATTGCCATGTCCAGAAATCACCACAACGGGAAGATCCGGATGCTGTTCCTGTATTACGTCCAGCAGCGCGAGGCCGTCGAGCTTGCTGCCCTGTAGCCATATGTCCAGAAACACCATTGATGGCCTGCGGTCAGAGATTGCAGCAAGCGCTCCATCACTGTCAGCGGCCTGCCGGGTACCATGTCCTTCGTCTTCCAAAAGACCACTGACCAAATTGCGAATGTCAGCTTCGTCGTCAACAACAAGAATGTCAGATGCCACCCGTTGTTCCTCCTTCGGTTGCTGCCCCCGCAGAATTTTGTTCGTCATCCAATGCCGGAATAAGCACGCGCATCTGGGCGCCGTGGCCGCCCTCCGCCACCTGCGGAGCGTCCATCAACTCGATGCTTCCACCGTGTTCTTCCAGAATTTTACCTACAATCGCCAGTCCCAGTCCGGTCCCTTTTTCCCGGGTGGTCATATACGGTTCGAGCAGCCGTTGACGATTTTCCATCGGCAAGCCCTTTCCGTTATCAATGATGTCTATGCAGTGCATATCCTTGTCCCGCGTGTGGGTAATTTCAATTCGAGGTGATTCATCGTCCCCATAATCAACACCTTCAATGGCTTCTGTGGCATTTTTAATGAGATTGCCAAATGCCTGCCCCAATAATCGGTTGTCAAAACGGGCGAGGATCGATTCGTCATCCGTTTGCACATCAAATTCGATTTCAGGATGGGAAACTTTCAACAAAAACACTGCCTCGCGGATGGTTTCCCGCAAGTCGCCGACCACCAATGTCGGTTTGGGCATGCGGGCAAAAGACGAAAATTCATCAACCATGCGACCGATATCAGCAACCTGACGGACAATGGTATCCGTGCATTGGTCGAAGACCTCGCGGTCCTCCGTGATGACTTTCCCGTACCGTCTTCGGATACGTTCTGCTGATAGCTGAATGGGGGTTAATGGATTCTTGATTTCGTGGGCGATCCGGCGCGCCACATCTGCCCAGGCCGACGTGCGCTGGGCACTCACCAGATCGGTGATGTCGTCAATCGTAATCACGTTGGATTTTGCCCCGTCAGCGTCATGGTCGACGGAAACCTGTACATTGAGGATCCGGTCACGTCCGCGGTTGCTGATCGTAACCTGCTCGCGAAAAGATTGTCTGCCGCTGGACGCAGCGTGATTGACAACGTCGGCCAGTTCCGGACTGATTTCGTCCAAAGAGCTGCCAAGCAGCGAATCTGAATCCTGCCCCAGCAATTCTGCCGCGGAAGAATTGGTAATGACCAGACGCCCTTCCCCGGATACCCCAATGACGCCGGCTGTCACGCCCGACAACACAGCTTCCGTGAAGCGGCGACGGCTGTCGATCTGTTCCTGATTATCAAGAATTTCGTCGCGCTGATTGCGCAATTCACTGGTCATCAGGTTGAACGTATCGGCCAGCGACCGCAATTCTCCCTCTGAACGGGAAATCGGAACGCTGGTTTCCAGATTGCCCGCAGCAACCGAGTCCGCTGCGGTTATAAGGCGACGAATGGGCTCAACAAGACGATCTGCAACGGCAATGCCCATCCAGATGGCAGACAGTAATATCGTCAGGCAAATGCCGACATAAAGCAGTGCGAAGGCGATCTGCAGGGGCAAACGACCGCTTTCAAGCAACTTATATTCTTCCGTGATTTCCTCCATCAATTGAATGGAATTGACCACGCCGGGGTCGACACCCCGCAGCGTGTAAAGGAAAACCTCATTGCCAAGCCCTTTGACCTTGACCACGCAACCGGCGAGATTTCGGACCCGGGGGCCACCACAGGCTGGTTTTTCGGCCTTGGCAAGCTCCATCAGTCCAGGCGGAACCTGCGGTAAGTTGGAGGACGAAGAATTGGTGACGGTGACAATTTCGCGCCCAGTGGCGTCAATGATCGACGCTTTCAACAGGCCGCGAGCCTTGGCCTGACCCGACATGAATTGAACAAACGCAGAGCGGTCCAAAACATAGGCAGAACGATTGCGTGCCAGCAGAAAGCCCATATTGATCGTATTGGAATTTAACGTCGCAGCGGTCTCGTTGACGTAGGATTCAGCCACGCTGACAGAACTTGAAACAATGGTGCGTGTTCGGTTGTCAAAGATCCGATCCAGCCCCTGATCCAGGGTAATTCCTGCAGCAACTGCCACCAAAATCGCAGGAAACGCCGCCACGACACTAAACAGACCAACGATTCGAATATGCATGCGCGCGGCAGCCCGGCCGCGCCGGCGAGCCTGCCGCAAGGAGTTGACTTCCCGTCCCACAAGCAACGCCATGCTCAAGACCAAAAGGCCATTGGTGGCGGTAACAATTAAAATCACATTTTCTGTCGGCTCAATCCGCGTCAGACCCAACAGGATCATGAAAGACGCCGCACCAAAACAGATGATAAGGATCACAAAGGCCGCACCGAACTTGCGTGCAAAGCCCAGGCTCGACCCGCGCGGCAGCACCGGATCCATGCTCATATCGGTGCTGGAACTTTGGATTGAACTCATGAAACGGATATCAGAATAAGGTCGGAAGCAGCGTTGCTATAATGCAACAATTGTTGCGCAATAACAACAGTATTGAGACCCTATCCGACACCGCGCAGGATTTCCAGATCAAGTTCACGAATCTTCTTGCGTAAGGTGTTTCGATTCAGCCCGAGAACCTTTGCAGCCTGAATTTGGTTGCCCCTGGTCGCCCGCAAGGCGACATTGATCAAGGGCTCTTCGATTTCTTTCAAAACGGTGGAGTACAGGTTTTCGATTGGTTCATCCGACAGGTTCTCTTCCAACAGCTGAGCCGTGAATGCCGAAACCGATGCCTGTAACTGCTCACCAGACACCATGCCGGAAGCGTGAACGGTTTCAGCCGGCCTTGCCGCGGCCAACTCCCCTTCCACCAACTCATCAGTGATCCGTTCCTGTGGATAAAGCGCGGACAGTCTTTGCACGAGGTTTTCGAGTTCACGCACATTGCCGGGCCATGAATATTGCTTCATCCGGTCAAGCGCTGACTTTTCGAAAACTTTTCTTGGCAGGCCGCGGGCTTCCGCCTGTTCCAAAAAGTGCCGGGCAAGGTCCGGCACGTCCTGCCCTCTTTCCCGCAACGGTGGCAGCCGCAACGGCACAACATTGAGACGATAGTACAAATCTTCGCGAAACTGACCCTTGTCAATCAGAACCGAGAGGTCCTGATGGGTTGCCGCCACGATGCGGACATCTGTGGAGATCGGGGTGCGACCACCAACGGTGGTATATTCGCCCTCCTGCAGCACCCGCAACAAACGCGTCTGCGCTTCCATCGGCATATCACCAATCTCATCGAGAAACAGGGTTCCGCCATTGGCCTGTTCAAACCGTCCCGCTGAACGGGAATTGGCCCCGGTAAAGGCCCCCTTCTCGTGCCCGAACAGTTCAGATTCGATCAGTTCACGGGGAATGGCTGCCATGTTGATGGCAACGAAAGGGCCCGATTTACGCTTGCCGAACTGATGCAGCGCTTTGGCAACCAACTCTTTGCCGGTGCCGGACTCGCCATTGATCATCACCGTCAGGTCGGTCTGGGTCATGCGCGCGATAACCCGGTAAATTTCCTGCATCGCCGGTGACCGGCCAACCAGGGGCATTGATGTATCCTGGTTTGTCTCGGCCTGGTTTTCACTGACAATGGGCTGCGCCAGTGCCCTTTCAACCGTTCCGATGAGTTCTTTCAGGTCGAACGGTTTTGGCAGATAGTCATAGGCCCCCTTCTCGGTGGCGGTGATCGCCGTCATGAACGTATTTTGCGCGCTCATCACGATGATTGGTAAATCAGGGCGCACCCGCTTCATCCGCGGCAAAAGATCAAAGATGTTTTCGTCCGGCATGATCACATCGGTGAC
>CAJQPW010000271.1 GCA_905480295.1 uncultured Rhizobiaceae group bacterium
TCTCGCGCGATGGACACGGACATTCACTCCGCGGCGAGCGGGAACCGGGTGCTCTTCGCGTGCGACCTCATCGGACAGTGGTGCGAACGGCTGTGCGGCTCTGGTTGCGCGAATCTGCGCAAGAGTTTCGTTCGACAGCGTTCCCGATTCAGGATTCAGCTTGGCCAGGGCCTCGGCGATTTCCGGATCGAGAAGGGCGTTGATGTCGAGAGGGGTATGCATTGGGTTTGAACCTCGCGAAGGCAATAGGAGATGACTACGCTAACGCGCTCAGCAACATGTGGCGAAACTCACCGCGTTATCGGTCCATTGAACAGGCCGAGCAGAAACAAATCCGCGCTCCATATCAGGCATGTTGCGGTGCCGAATGCCGCGAGAACCGATGCGGCAAGATTAGCGGAAAGTCGCAGCGCGGCGCGGTGATCTGACTGGGTGTGACGGCATGCGACCTCAGCGCCCGTACAAGCCCCATGTGCGTGTCACGGACTGCCTTCGAAGGGGTCAATGCATGAACCATTTGAGTCGCTTGAAGTGACTCGCTTCAAGATAACCCCGTGCCGTTGCGGCACGGGGGCATTCGTGGATGAATTGTCTATCCGATGATGGCGTTCAATGTTGGGCTGGGACGCATCGCGGCATTGGCTTTGTCCGGATCAGTCTTGAAATAACCGCCAAGATCGACAGGCTTGCCCTGGGCCGCAATCAGTTCGCCAACAATCTTGTCTTCATTGCTGGTCAGCTGTTCGGCAATCGGCGTGAAATGTTTCTTCAGGTCGGCATCATCGTTTTGTGCCGCCAACGCTTGGGCCCAATAAAGAGCAAGGTAGAAATGTGAGCCTCGAGTATCAAGCTCACCGACTTTCCGGCTTGGCGACTTGTTATTGTTCAGAACCTGCTCAGTGGCGTGATCCAGTGTCTTCGCCAACACGTTGGCCTTTTCGTTCTTTTTGGCTTCGGCAAAGTGTTCCAATGAAGCACCAAGAGCTGCGAACTCTCCCAGTGAATCCCAACGCAGATGGCCTTCTTCCACCAGTTGCTGAACGTGCTTGGGCGCGGAACCACCGGCACCGGTTTCAAACATGCCGCCGCCGTTCATCAGCGGAACCACGGAGAGCATCTTGGCGCTGGTGCCGACTTCCATAATCGGGAATAAATCCGTCAGGTAGTCGCGCAGCACGTTGCCGGTCACGGAAATCGTATCTTCGCCATTTTTCATGCGCTGCAACGAATAGAGAGTCGCTTGCGCCGGCGCCATAATCTGGATGTCCAGGTTCTTGGTGTCGTGATTCTTAAGATACGTTTCGACCTTCGTGATAATTTGCGCGTCATGGGCGCGATCTTTATTGAGCCAGAATATTGCCGGCTGGCCGCTTGCGCGGGCTCGCCGAACGGCAAGTCCAACCCAGTCTTGCACCGGCGCATCCTTGGTTTGACACATCCGCCAGATATCACCCTCATCAACGGCATGTTCATGAAGTGTTTTTCCGGCATGGTCGACGACCCGAATCACACCGTCTTCGGCAGCCTCAAAAGTGTAAGGGTGCGAGCCATACTCCTCAGCTTTTTGCGCCATCAAACCGACGTTCGATACGCTGCCCATGGTGCGCGGATCGAAAGCGCCGTTTTGCTTGCAGAATTTGATGGTTTCAGCGTAAACCACCGAATAACTGCGATCAGGAATGACGCATTTGGTGTCGGCCTCGTTGCCGTCTGGACCCCAAGCCTTGCCGCCATTGCGAATAATTGCGGGCATGGATGCATCAATAATAATGTCACTCGGTACATGCAGGCTGGTGATACCACGATCCGAGTTCACCATATACAGGGCGGGTTGTTTATCCATGCAGGCTTTGATGTCGGCTTCGATTTCAGCTTGCTGATCAGCCGGCAATGACTTGATTTTGGTGTCGATATCACCAAGGCCATTGTCTGGATCGATGCCGAGTTTTTCAAAAGTGACGGCGTGCTTTTCGTAAACTTCCTTGAAGTAAGCCATCACCGTATGGCCAAAGATGATCGGATCGGAGATCTTCATCATCGTGGCTTTGACGTGCATCGAAAAAAGGATGTCCTTCTTCTTGGCATCGGCGACTTCGCCTTCCAGGAATGAGCGCAGCGCTTTTGCGCCCATTTTGGTCGCATCAATGACGTCGCCGGTTTGAAAGTGCACGTTTTCTTTTAACAGGGTGACCTTGCCCTGGCTATCTGCGAATTCAATGCGGCCATTGCCTTCAGATGCGGCGGCAATGGTGACGGACTTTTCATTGGCGAAAAAATCATCGCCACTCATCGACGTTACTTCGGTCTTGGAATCCGCTGCCCAGGCGCCCATACGATGGGGGTTGTTCCTGGCAAATGCCTTAACGGCGTTCGGTGCGCGGCGATCGGAGTTGCCCTGGCGCAACACCGGATTAACAGCGCTGCCCAAGACGATGCCGTAGGTATTGCGAATCTTCTGCTCAGCATCATTTTTCGGCTCTTCCGGGAAATCAGGAATGTTATAGCCGTGTTCTTGCAGTTCTTTGATTGCGGCCTGCAATTGTGGAATGGAGGCACTGATGTTCGGAAGCTTCATCACGTTGGCTTCCGGCTTCTCGACAAGCTCACCGAGTATGTCCAGGTCGTTAGGCTGTTTTTGCTCAGCGGAAAGTTTTTCGGGAAAGTTGGCGATGATGCGCCCGGCAAGAGAGATATCTTTGCGGCCGAAGGTAATGCCGACAGGTTTTGCGAACGACTGAATGATCGGCAGCAGTGATGCGCTGGCCAGTTCAGGTGCTTCGTCAACTTTTGTGTAAATAATATCCGCTTCTGATCCAGCCATTGTTATATTCCCCAAAAATTGCGAAAGCCACCAAGTGATTACGGCTCAGGAGCTGTCAAACACCCTGCGCCGTGGACCGCGGGAACATACGCAGCACAGGGAGACATTTCAAG
>CAJQPW010000272.1 GCA_905480295.1 uncultured Rhizobiaceae group bacterium
CGGCAATCTGCCAGAACACGTCAAGGGTGTTTCACGTGAAACACTGGAGCGACTCACAATTTATTGCAGGCTTCTGGTGCAATGGCAGAAGAGAATCAATCTGATTGCACCGTCAACGGTTGATCATATTTGGCAACGGCATGTCGCAGACAGTCTGCAGATCAGCGCCATGATCCCGGATGTTGATCATCTGGTTGATATGGGCAGCGGTGGCGGCTTTCCGGGCCTTGTATGCGCAATGGTTATGGCCGAGCGGGGAGCGGGGCAGATTGATCTGATTGAAAGCAATGGCAAGAAATGTGCCTTTTTGAATGCGGTTATCCGGGAAACCGGACTTCGAAACACTGATAGTGTGGTTAGCGTTCACAATGATCGGATTGAGAAGGTTTTGCCGAAGCTTCAAAACCCCGACGTGATCACCGCGCGGGCGCTGGCCTCGCTTAATGATCTGTTAGGGTTAACACAAAGCAACCTGCAAACCGGCACTAGAGGCCTGTTTGCCAAGGGTCGTGATCACCAGCAGGAACTGGCCTTGGCGCGAAAGCACTGGTCGTTTGATTGTAAGATCCATGACAGCAATCTTGAGGCCGGATCGGTTGTGCTAGAAATCTCTGAATTGAAGCCATTATGAGGCTGATTATTTGTCTCACAGGCTTTAGGACTGGGCTGAACCAAGTCAGCAGTAACCGGCGAAAATATCCGTCATGAGTATCAACCGCGATATCAGACCCCGCACCATTGCCCTGGCCAATCAAAAGGGCGGCGTGGGTAAAACGACTACGGCGATCAACCTGGCCACTGCTCTTGCGGCGATTGGGGAAGAGGTACTGTTGATCGATCTTGATCCACAGGGCAACGCCAGTACCGGATTGGGTATTGGCCGCGATGAACGTGAAGCGTCAACCTATGATCTCATAACTGGCAATCAAAGCCTGAAGAATGTCGTGCAAAAGACCGCGGTTCCACGGCTTAGCATTGCGCCGGCGACGCTCGACCTTTTGGGCGTGGAAATGGAGATTTCGAATCAGTCCGATCGGCCCTATAAGTTGAAAAAGGCGATTGCCGGACATCTCGGCCGTGATCCCGATTTCACCTATGTCCTGATCGATTGCCCCCCGTCTCTCAACCTGCTTACGCTGAATGCACTGGCGGCGTCGGATTCCATATTGGTTCCGCTGCAGGCGGAATTTTTTGCGCTGGAAGGCCTCAGCCAGCTGTTGCAAACGGTGGAGCAGGTCCGATCCAGCATCAACAACCGACTGACCATTCAGGGCGTGGTGCTCACCATGGTCGACAAGCGCAACAATCTCGCCGGTCAGGTTTCGCAGGATGTGCGTCAGACCCTTGGGGATTTGGTCTATGAGACAGTAATTCCCCGCAATGTTCGCATCTCTGAAGCTCCCTCTTTTGGCAAGCCAGTCTTGCTCTATGATATGAATTGCGCAGGCAGTCAGGCCTACTTGCAATTGGCATCGGAACTGATTCGTCGGGAAAAATCTCTGCAGGCCGATTCGGACAACTGACAAAACGATAGACAGACAAGGTAAAAACACCATGGCGGATGAATCATCAAAACAGCGGTTGGGACGGGGCTTGGCAGCGTTGATCGGGGAAATGGATCAACCAGTGTCAGCCAGCGGTAACACTGGTGCTCAGGAAGCCCCTGCTCCGGTCGCCAATGACCGAATCGTGCCAATTGAGTCGATTACACCGAATCCCAACAACCCAAGACGCCAGTTCACCGATGCAGAACTGGAAGATTTGGCAAACTCGATTGCAGAGCATGGCGTTATTCAACCTATTCTGGTGCGCAGTTCCCCGGATTCAGGCGCTTCTGAGTCGCAGACTGACTGGGAAATCATCGCTGGCGAGCGCCGCTGGCGTGCGGCGCAAAGAGTGGGCGTGCACCGGGTTCCGATTCTGGTGCGCGAGGTTGATGACCGCCAGTCACTTGAATTGGCCATTATCGAGAATGTGCAGCGCGCAGACCTCAATCCTGTAGAAGAAGCCCAAGGCTATCAGCAGTTGATGGATGAACACGATTATAAACAGGCAGATCTGGGTAAGGTCATCGGTAAAAGCCGCAGTCACGTTGCGAATACGTTGCGCCTGCTGAAATTGCCGACAGGGGTGCAGAATCTGCTGGCATCAGGAAGCCTGTCTCCGGGTCACGCACGGGCATTGATACCGCTTGATGCACCGGAGGCCCTGGCCAAGCGTATCGTAGAAGAGGGGCTATCTGTTCGCCAGGTAGAACACCTCGCGGCGGTTGCGGCTGGAGATCAAAATAACAACAATCCATCGACGGGCCCGCAAACGCCGGCCTTTATCAAGGACGCTGACACCCAGGTTTTGGAGCAAAAGCTGTGTGATGTGCTGGGGTTGAAGGTTTCCATCAATCACAAACAGAGCGGCCGCGGGCGGATCACAATAGATTACAAGTCTCTCGACCAGCTCGACGATCTGGAAGCGCGCCTGTCCGCCCCCGGGAAAAATGAAAAGTAGACTGGCAAGAACCGCTAAAGTAGCAAACTAAGACCGTTGCTGGCGTTTGGCCTCAAGCGCAATGGCGAGCAGGGTTGTTGTAGTCAGACTCACCGCTAAGCCACTGTTTTTACGCGATTCTAGTGAAACCTTGTCGAGTCTTTCCAGCATTCGTGCCAGCGCTGGTGTTTTCCAGATATTGAGCGCTCGTGTGATGGCATCCTTGCGTTGAAATGGTGCTGGTGGACGCAGGCCGTTGATCACCGATGAGGCCGGTTGTCCACGCGCTTCCATGGTCGCCCGGGCGAGATGAAGCATTTGGAAATGCCGTTGGGTAGTGTTGATCACCTGAAATACA
>CAJQPW010000273.1 GCA_905480295.1 uncultured Rhizobiaceae group bacterium
ACGCAGCGGGCCATTGGCGCGGCAAGCCGCAAGGCTGGTTCTGCCGCAATGCGCAGCGACACGAAACTCAGATCGCTGACAATCAGGTCCGGCGCCGGTTGCAGCATGTCCTGCGTCAGGTCACGCGCATTGAGTTTTTCCATATTATTTACCCGCGGATCGGCCGCAATATCGGCCGCCAGCTGGCCGTGCCCGACATCAACAGACAGCACCGAGCGGGCTCCCCGCTCCAGCAGAACCTGGGTAAACCCGCCGGTTGAAGCACCGAGATCCAGCGCAATCGCACCATTCGCATCAATGCCGGCTGCATCAAGCCCGGCAATCAGTTTCAATGCAGCCCGTGACACATAGGATGCGGCAGGATCATCGATTTCGATCACACAATCCTGGGCATATAACGCGCCGGATTTAGCAACCCGCACGCCATTGGCGATGACACACCCCCGTGCGATCATGTCGCGGGCCCGCGAACGGCTGCGGGCCAGTCCGCGCACCGTCAGAATATTGTCGATACGGATATTGGTTTTTTCGCTGCTCATGTCTGGCTGTTGCAGGCTGCGCAGCTAAAGGCAAGACCGGGCCGGTTGAGAAGTCAAATAAAGTGCGGGTCAGCGAGGGACGCTAAAAACAGCGCATCAATACGCCGGAAAGATAGGCGGCATACACATCGCCTCCAAACGCAAGCCACAGCGAGAGCGAGGCGCCGGTAAACACGGCGGCGCCGAGGACAAGGGCAGATTTTCCAGTCAGGGTCATCCTTGCTCCTGGATCAACTTTCGCAGTTTTTCAATCGCAACTTTATTGTCCTCACCATAGGCTATCGTGCGCACGAATTCACCCTTTGCGTTCATCAAAAACGTCGTGGCGGTGTGATTCATCGTATAATCATCCTCCGTGGGCACTTTTTCTGCATAAACCCGCCATTTTTTGATCAATTGCTGGATCTGCTGCTCACTGCCCGTAATGCCCTTGATGCGCGGGTCAAATGCGCTGAGGTAATCCGACAGGATTTCAACCGTATCGCGTTCGGGATCGACTGTAACAAAATAGATATCGACCTTGTCGCCATCGGCACCCAGCGCTTCCAGCCATTGCGAGCCTTCGTAAAGGGTGGTTGGGCAGACATCGGGGCAATGGGTAAAGCCGAAAAACATCACATGGGGCCGACCCAACAGGTCTTTTTCCGTTATGGCTTTGCCATCGCTGCGCAGGGCAGCAAAGGAACCGCCGATATCAGCGCCCGTGGCAGTATTGTTTCCGGCCTGCCGGTTCATCGTCCAATTGACGGTCGAATAGGCAAGAAACGCCCCCAGCACAAAAATTGCGGCCCAAACGGTGTATTGGAAATACTTCATTGCGGATCGGTTCCAATCAGGTTCTTGATCGATATGTAGGATTATCGTGTTGCGATGGAAACCACCTTGAGTGGTCAAATCACCGCGAGCACTGCCTAGGCGAGCGCTGGTTGGGCGTCGACCCGACCCAGGGCGTCAAAAACCGCCTTGATGATCGAAGATTTGTCCAGTCCGGCATAGCTGATCATGTTGGCCGGGCTCATCTGATCAACATAGACATCGGGCATGGTCAGGGTTCTGATTTTCAATCCGACATCCAGCAGACCGGTGGAAGCAAGGTGGTGCAGCACCATGGCACCGAACCCGCCCGTCGATCCTTCTTCGATTGTGATCAACAGCTCATGGTTTCGCGCCAATTGCTCGATCAGCCGGGTATCCAGCGGTTTGGCAAAGCGGGCATCAGCGACGGTGGTCGACAAACCATAATCTTCCAGTTCTTCTGCTGCCGCGAGGCAATCAGCATGGCGTGACCCGAAGGACAACAAAGCAACCTTGCTGCCTTCCTTGGTAATGCGTCCCTTGCCAATTTCCAGTATCGAGCCCCGGTCGGGCAGGTCGACACCAACGCCTTCACCGCGCGGATAGCGAAAGGAAAGGGGACCTTCGTCATAGGCCACCGCGGTTGCCACCATATGCTTCAGTTCGGCCTCGTCTGCAGCGGCCATTACCGTGAACCCGGGCAGGCATGAGAGATAGGCGATATCAAACGATCCGGCATGGGTGGCGCCATCAGCGCCGACAAATCCGGCACGGTCTATCGGAAAACGAACCGGCAATTGCTGAATGGAGACATCGTGGACCACCTGGTCATAGGCCCGTTGCAGAAATGTCGAATAGATCGCGCAAAATGGTTTGTAGCCTTCACTGGCCAGTCCCGCAGCAAAGGTAACCGCGTGCTGCTCGGCTATGCCAACATCATAGGTTCGCTCAGGAAATGCGGCCTGAAAGATATCCATGCCGGTGCCACCGGGCATTGCTGCGCTGATGCCGACAACCTTGTCATCCCGCGCGGCCTCTTCGGTGAGACTCTGGCCGAAAACCTTGGTGTAGGATGGTGCATTGGGGATGGATTTGGATTGCTCACCGGTGACAACATTGAACCGGGCAACGGCATGAAGCCTGTCCTGAGCACCCTCGGCAGGCGCATAGCCTTTGCCCTTTTCCGTAACCACATGGACCAGGATCGGACCCTGTTTGCTGTCACGCACATTGCGCAAAATCGGCATCAGGGCATCGAGATTATGACCATCAATCGGGCCGACGTAATAAAAGCCCAATTCCTCAAACATCGTACCACCGGTCCAGAAACCGCGGGCATATTCTTCGGTCTTGCGGGCTTTGTCGGCCAGAAACTTGGGTAGTTTTTCGTTCAGCTGTTTTGCCGTTTCACGCAGCGAACGGTAGGTTTTTCCCGATACAAGACGGGCCAGATAGTGGCTCATGGCACCGGTCGGCGGCGCAATCGACATGTCATTATCGTTCAGGATGACAATCTGTCGGGCATCCAGTCCACCGGCATTGTTCATGGCCTCATAAGCCATGCCAGCAGTGATTGAGCCGTCACCGATCACCGACACCACATTGCGTGATACGCCGGACATTCGTGCAGCCTCCGCCATGCCAAGGCCGGCAGAAATGGAGGTTGATGAATGGGCGGCTCCAAACGGGTCGTATTCACTTTCGCTGCGCTTGGTGAAACCGGAAAGTCCCCCTTCCTTGCGCAGAGTCCTGATCCGGTCGCGGCGTCCTGTCAGAATTTTGTGCGGATAACATTGATGACCCACATCCCAGACTATGCGGTCGTGAGGCGTCTCAAATATGTGATGCAGCGCAATCGTCAGTTCGACGACGCCCAGTCCTGCGCCCAGATGTCCCCCGGTTTCTGATACCGCGTCGAGCATTTCTCTGCGTAATTCTTCGGCAAGTTGCGGCAACTGGTCGTCCGACAGATTGCGCAAATCTTCCGGCAGTTCAATCGCATCAAGAAGGGGAGTCTCAGGTTTCACTGCAAGACACTTTCTAATTCAACACCAGGCGACGACCAACTGCTCTGGGATGTGCGGTTTGTCATTGTGCAAACCGTCCGACCGGAATGGAACGCCTGAACGCAATATAAGGCGCATCTGTGCCAGATTAACCGGCAAATGTCTTGAAAAATTGGCATTTGCGACGATTTTACCCAATCTGTGCAATCGCGGAACCGCTGCTTTTTGACTAATTGTCCAGCGGTTCGCTGGATTTTGCTGTGCCGTCTGCCCCAACCCGGATCTTCTCAACCTTGTCCTCTGCGGCCTTCAGCAGCGTTGCACAATGTTTTTTCAGGGCTTCGCCCTGCTCATAGATCTTGATCGATTCATCAAGCGCAACATCACCGCGTTCCAGATCATTGACGATCTTTTCGAGGCGGTCGAGCGCCTGTTCGAAACTGAGCTTCGTTACGTCCAATTTTTCTTCTGCCATAAGGTGTTCCAATGCTTCAGTTAGCCGTTCATCAGCCGCTTTACGTGGGCCGCGCAGGAATCGGCCAATCCTTTCAGATCATAACCGCCCTCCAGCAGGCTGACGATACGGTTTTCGCCATGGCGCGCCGCAACGTCCATTAACTTGCCTGTCGCCCAGTCAAAGTCATCATCATCCAGATTGATATTGGCCAGGGGGTCACGGTAATGGGCATCAAAACCGGCTGAAATAATCAGCAGGTCAGGTCTGAAATTCTCCAGGGCAGGGAGCACCCGTTCCCGGAATGCGGCATGAAAGTCATCACTGCCCATGCCGGGTGACAAGGGCGCGTTGTGGATGTTTCCAACCCCGGATTCATGCTTGCCACCGGTGCCCGGAAACAGCGGCATCTGATGAGTGGACGCATACAGCACCGACGGATCATCATAAAAAATGTCCTGGGTTCCGTTGCCGTGGTGCACATCCCAGTCGACGATGGCGACACGTTCGACGCCATGCTGTTTTTGTGCATGGCGGGCCATGACAGCGGCGGTGTTGATAAAACAAAAGCCCATGGCGGTAACTTTTTCGGCGTGGTGCCCGGGAGGGCGCGCTGCAACAAAAGCGTTGTCTGCCTGACCGTCAAAAACTGCATCAATGGCTGCCATGCCGCCGCCGACTGCATGGCGGGCGCAGAGCCAGGATTTGGGGCTGACGGTGGTGTCAGCATCGAGCCTCACCTGGCCTTCTTCAGGGATTTTATTCCTGATGCCGTCAACATAGGCCTGCGGATGGGCATAGGCGAATGTGGCATCATCGGCCATTTCGGTGGTCAGCCGCTGCAGGCCAGCAAATTCTTCCGGTTCCAGCGCTTCGTTGACCGCACGAATACGGTCCGGCCGTTCCGGGTGCCCGGTCGGCGTCAGATGTTCTACAAAAATATCATTTGTATAAAGTTGAGTTGTCATGGGGCGCTCCGCTTGCGCATGTTGGGAGATAGATGAACGAGCGTCAATCAAACAGATGCTTGATGCACAGGCTCTGTCGAGTTTTTAACGGGTTTTGATGTTCCACACCGAACCATTGCTGAGGCCAACGGTAAGGGATGTTTTACCCCCCGACTTTCGCGCCACAACCGGTCTGTTGATCGATGCAGGCAGATTGATCCGCGCGATTTGCCTGAGCTTCGTGCTGCCCTTGCGGGCAAAGCCAACCAGCACCAAAGCGCGACGGTCACTGCTGGGAACCGCAAGATCGACCAGTCCGTCCCGGTCAAAATCTGCAACCGCAGACAGTCGCTGCTCGCGCGATCCGATCGCGTGGTTTGAAAATGAACGGGTGCTCGCAATCTGTTGCAGGCGGTTGGAACGCCACGTCCAGAATTTCAGCGTTCCGCCGATATGAGGGGTTACGACTTCGGCGATCTCCGGATATCCGTCACCGTTAAAATCTGCAATGCCGGCGATGTTGCGCCAGCGGTTCGAGCGCCCGACATAGGGGGTCTTCGAGATCAGCGCGATTGATCCGTTGCGCACGCCATAAACGGCGATGGAAGCGCCACGCGCCACGCTGCTCAGCAATGTGACGATTTGGTTCTTTCCACTGCGGTCGAGCGCCACGAGGCGGGGCGTGCGATCTTCGAACACCTGGTTTGAAGGCAATGTCATTTCCAGGGTTTTGCCATTCCTCAACTTGACCTTGAGCCCGGCAGCTTCCACTGAATCACCCAGGATTCCGTGACGATATCGGCGGGTGGGTTGCGTATACCATGCCTTGGTGATGTCGCCGGACAGGCGTGAGGCGATACGTCCGTCTGGCAATCCGCCCACGGCGCGTCGCCCCTCGCCGGGTGCATTGAGAGAAGTACCGGGACTGGCGACCCATTGGTCAGCCTGTACCGGGCCAACCGCAAACAGGGCAATCAGAGCACTCAAAGCAACAAGTTTAGCCATCGGACAGAACCGTATCCGCAATCTCGATGCCAAATCCACTGAGCCCGACATAGTGGCGCTCCTTGGAGGCAATCAGGTTGATTGAGGTGACACCGAGATCCTTCAGGATCTGCGCCCCCATGCCAATTTCCAGCCATTCTTCCTTGCGGCTTTGGGCGGTACCGTGTTCTTCCGCATCTTCGCCATAGGCAGGCTGATTTCTGCCGGATTCATCGCTGCCACCGCGAATGCCGCCACTGGATACGCCAACCGAGCCTTCGCGCAGATACACAACAACACCACGGCCTTCGCTGGCAATGGCGGCCATGTGGTCATGCAGGGCATTGGGAGCGCCAAAGGCGTCATCAATCACACTTTCTACATGCAGGCGCACCAGCACGTCGCGGCCATCGCGAATATCGCCGAAAACAACGGCAAGTTGCTGCATCGGATCCCATTCGGTTGAGTAGGTTACCGCACGGGCTGGTCCGGAAGAGGTTTCGATATCAAATTCATCCACCCGTTCGACGAGCCGTTCCTGCCGCTGCCGGTAGGCGATCAGGTCGGCAACGGTGACGACACGCAGGCCCTTTTGGTCAGCAAAATCTTTTATCTGTGGTCCGCGCATCACGGAACCATCATCATTGACCAATTCCGAAATGACACCAACCGGGGGCAATCCGGCCAGGTTGCACAGATCAACAGCGGCTTCGGTATGCCCCGAACGGATCAAAACACCGCCTTCACGGGCCACCAGCGGAAAGATGTGGCCGGGGCGAACGAAGTCACCAGCCCCCGAATTGGGATTGGCCAGACCGCGCACGGTTGAACACCGTTCTTCGGCTGAAATGCCGGTGGTTGTATCGTGTTTATAGTCAACGCTGACGGTGAATGCCGTTGAGTGGGGGGCATCATTTTCAGCAACCATCGGTGCAAGATTAAGGCGTCGCGCTTCGTCGCCGGTCATCGGGGCACAGACAATCCCCGATGTGTGTCGGATGAACATGCCCATGATTTCGGGTGTGCAGTGCACGGCTGCGACGATCAGATCGCCCTCGTTCTCACGGTCATCATCGTCCATGACAACGACAACTTCTCCGTTTTCAAATGCCCGGATTGCCTCAGCGACCCGCTCCATATCAGTTGTCATTTTGAGTCTCCGGTCTGGCCGCGGTGGCGCAAATAGTGGTCGGCCAGAACACAGGCCATCATCGCTTCGCCGATCGGGACGGCGCGAATGCCGACACAGGGGTCGTGACGGCCCTTGGTCATTACATCAACCTCTTCCCCGTCCGAAGTGATAGATTGTCGCGGGGTCAGAATTGATGATGTTGGCTTTACCGCAAAGCGGGCCACCACCGGCTGTCCCGATGAAATGCCCCCCAACACGCCGCCGGCGTTGTTGGACAGGAATTGGGGACCATCAGCGGCCATGCGGATCTGATCGGCATTTTCTTCGCCGGTGATCGCCGCGGCCTCAAACCCGTTACCGATCTCAACACCTTTGACCGCATTGATCGACATTAGGCCGCTGCAGATATCCTGATCGAGTTTGGCGTAGACGGGGGCTCCCCATCCTGCAGGGACGCCCTCGGCCACAACTTCGATCACGGCTCCGACGGAGGAGCCGGATTTGCGAATTCCATCGAGATAGGTGGCCCATTGTTCTGCCATCACCGGATCGGGACAAAAGAAGGGATTGTTGTCAATTTCCGACCAGTCCCAGCGTGAGCGGTCAATCTTCAGATTGCCGATTTGAACCAGCGCTGCGCGGATGGTGACACCGTCGATGACTTTTCGCGCAATCGCGCCGGCCGCCACGCGGGCAGCCGTTTCGCGAGCCGACGAGCGGCCTCCACCCCGATAGTCTCGAATTCCATATTTTGCATCATAGGTAAAATCGGCATGGCCAGGCCGGTAGCGCTTGGCAATATCGGTATAATCCTTTGAACGCTGATCGGTGTTTTCAATCATCATCGAGATCGGTGTGCCGGTGGACAGCCAGCTGCCATCTTCCTGCGGCATCACACCCGACAATACCCTGACCGCGTCAGCTTCCCGTCTCTGGGTTGTATATTTGGACTGGCCTGGCTTTCGTTTGTCGAGAAAGCTCTGGATTTCAGATTCAGAGATTTCCAGTCCGGGCGGACAGCCATCGACCACGCAACCAAGCGCCAGACCGTGGGACTCCCCCCAAGTGGTAAATCGGAACAGATGGCCAAACGTGTTGTGAGACATGGATTTTGTTGCTTTTCGATAGGCGAAGGGAAGCTGCGCTGTTCTATTGCCGCAATCTTCTAGCGTCAATTGAATCGAACCGGGATAATTGCCAATTGAACAGTCCGGCCCCGATTTTTCAATGCCTGTGGGCGCGAGTTGATGCAATCCACCGGACGAGCGGGCTTATCAGGAGGATTGTTGTTAGTCATTGGGACGTCGGGTTGCAAAAAGCTACCGCAATGCACCGGCTTGCTCTAAACAGGGCGCATGAAAGCGATCACCATTCCCCGACCCGACGACTGGCACCTGCACCTGCGCGACGGTGGCATGCTGCAGGGTGTTGTCGGCCATTCTGCCGCCCATTTTGCCCGCGCCATCATCATGCCCAATCTGGTCCCGCCCGTGGTCACCGGACAACAGGCGGCGGCCTATCGCGAGCGGATTTTGCAGGCTCTGCCCGATGGCTCAGATTTTGAACCTTTGATGGTGCTTTATCTGACCGAGGGCACCGATCCCGATGACGTGGAAGCGTCGGCAAAATCTGGACTGGTCAAGGCGTTGAAACTCTACCCGGCTGGTGCCACCACCAATTCTGATTCCGGTGTGCGCGATTTCGACAAGGTTATTCCGGTCCTGGAACGCATGGCTGAAATTGGCCTGCCGCTGTGTGTTCACGGTGAGGTCACTGATTCTGCAATTGATATTTTTGATCGCGAAGCAGTGTTTATTGAAACGGTTCTCGATCCGCTGCGACGTCGGGTACCCGGTCTGCGTGTGGTGATGGAACATGTGACCACCCGCGACGGCGTCGACTACGTGAAGTCTCAGGATGCCGATTTGGCAGCCACAATCACCACGCACCATCTGATCATCAACCGCAACCACATCCTGGCCGGGGGCATTCGTCCCCATTACTATTGCCTGCCCGTGGCCAAGAGAGAGAGCCACCGTCTGGCTTTGCGCGCAGCGGCCACGTCAGGTGATGCCCGGTTCTTCATCGGCACTGACAGCGCTCCGCACCCGACTGATCTGAAAGAAAACGCCTGTGGCTGCGCCGGATGCTATACCTCGATCAATACCATGAGCCTGCTGGCCCATGTGTTTGAAGAGGAAAATGCCCTGGAGCGGCTCGAACTGTTCGCCTCGCGCAACGGACCGGCATTTTATCGATTACCGGTGAATGAAGAGACCATGACACTTGTCAAAGAGGATCAGGCTGTGACATTCCCCACGGGCTTTGAAACTGCAGCTGGCCACGTCACCGTTTTCGACCCGGGGTTTGAAACGTTCTGGCGCCCCAAATCTGATTGAGGATTCCCGATGTTCAATAATTCGTTTCCAGACAAGCCCTTCATGGCGCAGCAACTGGCGTCCATGCTGTTGGAAATTGAAGCCGTACATTTTCGCTCTGACGAGCCCTATATTTTCACCTCCGGGCTGGCGAGCCCGGTCTATATCGATTGCCGAAAGCTGATTTCCTATCCGCGCATTCGAAATGCGTTGATGGATTTTGCCTGTTCCACAATTTACCGGGATGCGGGCTACGAGCAGTTTGATGTGGTTGCGGGCGGTGAGACTGCCGGTATTCCTTTTGCCGCGCTGATTGCCGAGCGGATGGGGCTGCCAATGGTTTACGTGCGCAAGAAACCGAAAGGTTTTGGCCGCAATGCCCTGATCGAAGGAGACTTCAAGGACGGGGACCGCATTTTATTGGTGGAGGATTTGACCACCGATGGTGGATCGAAGCGCAAATTTGCAAAGGCCATTCGTGATGCCGGGGCAGAAATCAGCCACACTTTTGCAATTTTTTACTATGACATATTCAAGGATACGCCAAAGCTGATGGCCGATATGGGCATTACCCTGCACCATATCGGAACCTGGTGGGACATTCTGGAAGAAGCACGCCGCATCAGCCGCTTTGACGACCACACGCTGAACGAGGTCGAGAAATTTCTCAACGCTCCCTATGAATGGTCTGCAGCCAACGGCGGCATTTCTTCACGCGACTAGGGTCGCGCGCGCACGTGCATAGTCCATGGCCGATCCTCTCAGTTCAGGTGGTGGCGGCTGTTTGCAACGGTCCTGCAGCCCTCATGCGCGGCTGATCAGGGTCGAATTTTATAAAGACGGGCTCTTCAGCTCCTTTCATCATGGTGTGGCAAGTTTCGCTTTGGAGACGTGACCATGCACTGGAACGCGGGTGATCTGATTGATCTGCAACGCTACCCGATTGATCGACAAAATGGGGATTATGCCCGTTTGCTGCGGCAGGTTCGCAGTGATTTGGAACGCGATGGCTGTGCCGTTCTGAAGTCGTTTCTGACCCCGGCAGGCATTGATGCGCTGCGCCATGAAGCCGATGGGGTGAGCCGGAACGGCCACCGCTCCTTCAACCGAACCAATCCATATTTTACCCAGGATGATGTGGGTCTGCCGGAACATGATCCCCGTCGGGCGTTTTTCGACCGTTCCAACAATTTTATCTCAGCAGACAATTTCAAACCGTCTGGTCCGTTGCGAACAATCCATGATTTTGCAGCTTTTGATCCGTTTATCTGTGCCTGTCTGCAGCAGCAGAAACTTTACCGCTACGCGGACCCTCTGGCAGATGTGATCATTAACATGGCGGAAGAGGGGGAGGCGTTCCCCTGGCATTTCGATACGAACAATTTCACCGTGACGCTGGCGATACAAAACGCGGATCGCGGTGGAGCATTTGAATATGCCCCCAACATTCGTTCAGACGGGGAAAATTTTGACGACGTCCGGCGTGTTCTCGATGATCAGTCCGACAGAGTGGTGAAACTCGATCTGCAACCGGGTGATCTGCAATTGTTCAAGGGGCGGTATTCGCTGCACCGGGTCGCGCCGCTGCGTGGAGCCACCCCCCGCTATGTGGCCATTTTCTCCTACGTTGAAGAACCAGACATGGTTGGTGCGCCGGAGCGCGCAATCCAGCTTTATGGAAAGGCCCTGCCCATTCATTACGAGAGAGCCGGAATGCGCGGCGACAGCTATATCGACTGACGCGCTGTGCCGCCTGCGTTGTGCTCCAGCCGGGGGACAGCTATCACCGGAAAAGACCCAATTTCAGGATGTGTTCGATTGTCTGCCATTTCAACGATGACTCCGCTGATTTCGCTGATAACCTTTTTGACCGTGCTGGCGACAGCGGTGATGGCGGCGTCTGCAGCCGTGCAGGGAGTGCGCCAGGGGTTTGATCCCTTTGGTGCGACTGTTCTGGCGATTGTTACAGCTGTTGGCGGCGGCACGCTGCGCGATCTGCTGATCGGTAATTTTCCAGTTTTCTGGCTGCAGGATATCACCTATCTGGCCACCGCTGTACCGGTGGCCCTGCTGACCTACTGGTTTGGCAGCACATTGCGCGAAGGCGGGGGCAGGCGGCTGCGGCTGTTGCTGTATTTCGATGCCATCGGTCTCGCTCTTTTCACGCTGGTGGGTGTTCAGGCAGCTTTGTCCAATGGCCTGTCGATTGTAAGTGCGGTGGTTCTGGGTTGCGTTACCGGTGTCGCCGGCGGCATGTTCCGTGACCTGTTATGTGGCTTGCAACCATCGATACTGAAACAGGATCTCTATGCCACAATTTCACTGCTCGGCGGGCTGCTGTATATTCTGGGTACGCGTTATCTTCCGCTACCGGATCAGGTCAATCTCGTGATTGCCTTTGTCTTTATGACCCTGTTGCGATCCTTTGTTGTTTACCGCAGCGGCACAGTGACAAGTTCAACAGATCGGCCGGAGTGAGGCGACATGATGTATGACCAACGGTTGAAAATACTGCGCCAGCATATGGCAGACAGCGACATCGATCTGGCGATCATTACCGATGATGACACGGTGTATTACCTCACCGGGTATTATGACTACCTGCACATGGATTTCGGGCGACCGACCCTGCTTCTCGTTCCCCGCGAAGCTAAAACTCTGCTGATCACGCCCAGCATGGAAATCGATATGGCCGAAGCGGCGGCTCATGTTGATACGATCGTTCCGTGGAATGATGGCATGGGCGAAGAATGGCGCCAGGTTTTGCCTGCTGCCCTGCAGTCGGCTGCGACAGTTGCGATCCAACCGCTTCAGATGCCTGCCATTGTGCGTCAGTTTCTGGATCAGCAGATGGATGGGCGGACGGTGAAGGACCTGACCGCGATCATCAGCGACATGCGCATGATCAAATCGGATCAGGAACTCGGGTTGGCCCGCCATGCCGGTGAAGTCGCCAATGCGATGATGCAGGCAGGGCGGGACGCTATTGGCGACGGTGTTGCAGAGTTTGAAGTTGCACTGGCGACGGCGGAGGCTGGCACGCGCAAGGCCGCGCAATTGCTCAATCAGCACTATCAGGACGGGTGCATGTCACCCAATACGCATTTTTTGCAGATCATGGCTTCGGGTGAGGAAATCACAAAGCCCCATCACCGGGCCTCAACGCGGATCATGCGGCGCGGAGAACCGGTATTCCTGTGCTTTTGTGGCATGACCAATTTCCACCGCTTCAAACTGGGTTTTGACAGAACCTTCTGGATTGGCGAATGCGCCGATGATGCGCAGGCTGAACTCTATGAACTCGCTGTCGCCAGTCAGAAAGCGGCATTGGCGGTGCTGAAACCTGGGGTAACCGCAGAATCCGTTCATGCCGCCTATGCGGAAGTGATCCAGGGGGCTGGTTTTGACTATCCGTTTCGCTGTGGCCGTGCGACCGGGTACAGTTTCCTTGAGAAACCGGAACTGGTTTTTGGCGATAAAACCATTCTGCAACCCGGCATGGTGCTTGCCGTGGATGGATCCGTGAGCCTTGCGAAGACATTTCGTGCCCAGGTAGGGGACAGCTTTATCATCACCAGCGAAGGGTATGAGCAAATCACCCATCACCCCAAGGCGCTGGATCAGATGGTGGTGTAAGACCACCTAACCCCTGGAAAAATAGTCCTGGCAGTCGCCGTCGCGGAACACGTCCGTGGTTGCGCAATGCAGCGCGCCACCGAAGGCATAAGCGTCACGGAATGGTATTGGCAGTACTTCCAGGCCCATTTTGTCGAACTGTTCCATCTGGTTGACTTCGCTCGCCTCGCAACAAACGGTCTTTTCGTCGACCATCAGCACGTTCATCGACAACCAGACCGAGGAATAGCAGAGCGGTGGAGGCGTGTTGTGTGCAGGGCGCGCCGCATCAACAATTTCCCAGTCGTTGCGGTGGAAAAATTCCCGCTGGTCATCCGGCAGCCGCCGCTCCGGATTATTGATAATCAAACCGGGACGGATCGGTGTGAAGGTTGCGTCAATGTGGATAGGGTAGGGGTCGCCGGGAAAATTGACCGCTGTCACCCGGTGATCCGGGAAGTGGCGGCGCAGCCAGTCAATGCCTTTCAAATTGGTGGTAAAGCCGTGCTGCACCACCAGATCCTTGCCGAAACGCAACACGTCAGCCGCATCGAACAGGGGTTCCTCTTCGGTGGTGACGAAATGCTTCTTTGCAGTCCACTCCAGGCGCTTTTCATTGCCAATCGACTCAGACAGGTAATCGGGATGATAATCGGCATCGGTGAGCCGCGGCTTTGGTGCGGATTCGTGACGCATCGCCGGGTCTTCATTGTAGTAGCGCTGAAGCAGCGGGCGGTAGCACAGATATTCAAAAAACCGGCAGCGGTAGGACATGGTGGCTTCCAGCATTTCCTTGCCAACGGTCAAAATGACATCGCGTGGCGGCATGCAGCCAAAGCTGGACGGATTATCCCAGTCCGGTGTGGAAACCGGGGCCGAAAAGTCCAGCGGTGTCGGGCGGTCAACACGCACGCCCCGGTCGGTCAGCACTTTTGCAAAATAGTCCAGCTGCGCGTTGGCCTTGTCGACCGTATCCTGGGTCCGGGGTCCCCATTGCCCTTTCATGTCGGAATCTTCCGGCACTTTTGCATCCAGCGCCGGTTCCGATGGTGGGATCATGCATCCGTCAGCAATGCCGACAATTAAATGTTTCAACGGGGACCATTCATCCCAGGAGTTTACAACGGTTGGATTTTCATTGCCGACAACAGGCTTGGGGGTTTCGAACATCAGAGGCGGCCCAGAAATTTATTGTTGCAGGCCTTTAGCCGAAACCAATTTCAAAAAATAGCCGGGAATGTCGATTTCTTTCATCCGCCATGCATGGTGGATTGCTGTTCACCGCACAGTGATTTTCGCGTCGAAAAATTTCACCATTCGATTGATTTCGCCCGAATATCGCGGATAGGAAAACCCGAACCGAGCATTTTCGGTTCCCCTGAACCCCCTATTGGGCCTGTAGTAAACTGTGACGGCATAGGCCGTCTTTCCGGCGCAGCGTTTACCCTTGGGAACTTTCACCTTTGTTT
>CAJQPW010000274.1 GCA_905480295.1 uncultured Rhizobiaceae group bacterium
TGGCGCAGGATTGCAGAACTGCAATCAGCAGCAGACCAGTCACCGTAAAACTGAGGGCATAGTTGTATTTTAGCGACGTGGGCAGGGTCGCAATATCGGGTTTGCGCAGCATATCAACCTCCTGGCTGGTGCGCACCCAACCCCGTACGATGTATGCCACCTTTGCACCAAATTGGCAAAAAAAGGGCGCTGTGGTCAGCCACAGCGCCCTAATTCTAATAGTATTTGGCCTTCAAGCCAGGGGTAGAGACCTTAGTCGTCTTCGTATTCTTCACCAGTTTCCTGGTCGACGACTTTCATCGACAGGCGAACCTTGCCGCGATCGTCAAAGCCCATCAGCTTAACCCAAACCTTGTCGCCTTCATTGACAACATCCGTGGTCTTGCCGACGCGTTCGTCAGCCAGCTGGGAGATATGGACGAGGCCATCTTTGGCACCGAAGAAATTGACGAAGGCACCAAAGTCAACGGTCTTAACAACCGTGCCCTGATAGATTTCACCCACTTCAGGATCGTCCGTAATCGAACGAATCCATTTGACGGCGGCGTCGATTTCTTTTCCTGACGAAGAGGCAACTTTAACGGTACCATCGTCTTCGATGTTCACCTTGGCGCCGGTTTTCTCAACGATCTCACGGATCACCTTACCACCGGAACCGATAACTTCGCGGATCTTATCGGTTGGAATTTTGAAGCTCTCGATGCGCGGGGCAAATTCACCCAACTCGGCGCGACCTTCAGACAGGGCTTTCGACATTTCACCAAGAATGTGAATGCGGCCGTCTTTAGCCTGGTCGAGGGCAACCTGCATGATTTCTTCGGTAATGCCGGTGATCTTGATGTCCATCTGCAGGGAGGTAATCCCTTCTGATGTACCAGCAACCTTAAAGTCCATGTCGCCGAGATGATCTTCATCACCGAGAATATCGGACAGGACGGCAAAGTCGTCACCTTCCTTGATCAATCCCATGGCGATACCAGCGACCGGTGCTTTCAAAGGAACACCTGCGTCCATGAAGGCCAGCGACGTGCCGCAGACCGTTGCCATGGAAGACGAACCATTGGACTCGGTGATTTCCGATACAGCGCGCAGCGTGTAGGGAAATTCTTCTGCCGTTGGCAGCACAGCACGCACCGCGCGCCAGGCCAGTTTGCCGTGACCAATTTCGCGGCGGGAAGTGAAGCCGATACGACCGGTTTCGCCCACTGAATAAGGCGGGAAGTTATAGTGCAACAGGAAGTTTTCTTTGTAGGTGCCGGTCAGGGCGTCGATGAATTGCTCATCATCGCCGGTGCCCAGTGTCGCAACCACGATGGCCTGGGTTTCACCGCGGGTGAACAGAGCCGAACCGTGGGTCCGAGGCAGGAGGCCCACTTCAGACTCAATGGCGCGGACCGTTGCCAGATCGCGGCCGTCAATACGTTTTTTAGTTTTGATGATCGAACCACGAACGACTTTGGCCTGCACCGATTTGAACACTTCACCAAGCGTGTTGGTTTCAGTTTCGGTTGACTCCTCAGTGAGGAATTCTTCCTTGGCCTTGGCCTTAGCTTCGTCAAGCGCGCTGTAGCGATCCTGCTTGTCAGCAATCGTGTATGCCTTGTTGATATCCTTACCGACCAGCTTTTCTACTTTCGCCATCAGTTCGGAATGATCGGGAGCCACATGCTCACGTGGTTCCTTTGCACAATTTTCAGCAAGAGCGATAACAGCATCCAGAACCGGCTGGAACTCCTTGTGGCCAAACATGACCGCACCAAGCATCACTTCTTCAGAAAGAACATTGGCTTCTGATTCCACCATCAGAACCGCATCGCGGGTACCGGCAACAACCAGATCGAGATCGCTCTCAGGCATTTCATCAACGTTCGGGTTCAGAACATATTCGCCGTCAATGAGGCCAACGCGTGCGCCGCCAATCGGGCCCTGGAAAGGTACACCGGAAATGGTCAATGCTGCAGATGTGGCAATCATGGCAACGATATCTGGATTGTTTTCCATATCGTGGGACAGGACCGTACAGGTCACCTGGGTATCGTTCTTGTAGCCATCGGCAAACAGGGGACGAATTGGGCGGTCGATCAAACGGCAAACCAGCGTCTCGTTTTCACTGGGGCGTGCTTCACGCTTGAAAAATCCACCGGGGATCTTGCCGGCTGCGTATGCTTTTTCAATATAGTTTACGGTCAGCGGGAAGAAATCGAGACCGGGTTTCGGTGATCTCTGGGAAACAACGTTACACATGACGGTTGTTTCGCCGTAGGTAACAATAACGGAACCGTCGGCCTGACGGGCAACCTGGCCCGCTTCCAGCGTGAGGGGACGTCCGCCCCACTCGATTTCGACGACGTGTTTATCAAACATAGACATTCATATTTTCCTTCATGTGCGGTCGCGCAACGCCTATCGCTGCGCCCATAAACCGCACGGGTATGTAAGGATCAGAAAGGTGCCAAAGATGCCCGCAAGTGGCGGACGCCAAGCCAGAAGCTTGTTTGAGCCGGAGGACGGTCTTGTACCGTTTGCACTTGCCTTTTGGTGGTGTGGCGATCCACACGATGCACGAAAGGGCAAATCCCCTCTGTCTGGTTTGTCGAGGGCAAGACAATAAGAGGTACGCCTATTCGTACCGCTGATAATCCTGCCCCATCTCTGTCAGATCATTCTGACCGTACTATTCGACCGTATCGACATGATACGGTCGCACTCACAAGTGGCGGACGATTGCTTGTTCCTGCGTTGGATTCTGATCGATGATCAAATCAACAGGAACAGGCTGCCCGCCACCTGAATTGATAACGCTATCGGCGGATGCCGAGAGACGTGATGAGCTTTTTGTAGCGCTCTTCGTCTTTCCGCTTTGTGTAGTCGAGAAGCGAACGACGGGTTGCGACCATTTTCAACAAGCCACGACGGGAATGGTTATCCTTTTTGTGGCCCTTAAAATGCTCAGTCAGGTTGTTGATGCGTTCTGTCAAAATAGCGACCTGGACCTCTGGGGAACCGGAATCGCCTTCAGCAACAGCATATTCTTTAATCAATTCAGCTTTACGCTCAGGCGTAATCGACATCGGGATACTCCTTAAAATTTGGGTAAATAGACGCCCCGGCCGGGATGTCGTCCAGCGGGGGCCGTGATGTGCCCTGGGCACGGGCGCGGTATAGGGCGAAATGGCAAAAAGCACAAGCCCTAAAACACTTGACAGTCAAAGGGTCTGATAGCGCAGAACAGGGATCCGCAGCTATACAGAAAGCTGTCTGGGTGTTGGCGTGAATATTGGCCTGTTCAGCGCCGCCAACGCTGCAGTGACCCGGGCCTTTTCTTCAATCAGATGGTTGAATTGGGCATCGCATCCCGCAATCGGGGTTGGATAATTCTTAATCTCCGACACCAGACTTGACCGGGCCAGCTTCAATTGGTCATGAGCATGCATGACGCTGTCTTCAAATGTGGTGTTCATTTCATCTCCTCGCCTGGTACCTTGTTGCCCATCTGCCGGGAGAGGCTCAGCGTGAATTGTTTTTAACCCAGGCTTTCCATTTCATCCGGCCATCTTTGAATACATTGATGTCGACGGGGCCTTCCACCCCTGGAATTGAACCGGTTCCAGTATATTGCCAGAACACCCAGGGCCGCTTTCCATAGACATATTTGGGCTCGGCTTTCACCGATCTAAGCCAATAATGATATCCCGGCAGGGCACCACTGGCCAGATTGTCCCGATAAAAGTCGACTGTCGTGTAGATGATTGGCTTTTGGCCATAATGGCGCTCGATCTTACTCAGCCAGCGTTGCAGGCGGTTGACGACAACTGACGCCTTTGGCCGTTTGGTGCAGGTGGGTGATTTGGGATTCCACTCCACGTCCAAGATAGGGGGCAGAGAAGAATCTGATTTGGGCACCACCCGGATGTAATTGTCAGCCTGGGCCTCGGGCGGCGCGCAGAAATAATAGAAATGATAGGCGCTGCGCGGCACGCCTGCCCGTTTGCTATCGCGCCAGAATTCGCGAAACCGGATGTCCATATCATCACGCCCCTCGGTGGCCTTGATGAAAGCAAAATCCACACCGGTGCGTTTTACCTTTGCCCAGTTGATCGCTTTGTTATGGCGCGAAATATCAATGCCGTGGACGGGAAATTTCTTCGGCTGTCGCCCCTGAATTTTCACCGGGTCATGATCACCAAATTTGAGATGATCCACTGAATCCACCCGCAAGACCTTGTCAACGGGATAGGTTGTCTGACTACAGGCCTGGAGCACGGCAAGGGGCAGCAGGAAGAGAAAAGAGTGCGGCTTCATAAATGGTCCTGATGAATGGTTCGGGCCAACCCTTTCCCTGCCCCGGGGAAAAGGCCAGTTTGTGGCCGGATGGGCAAAAATTTGAATGCCCCTGTTGAACCCTGCTTTGGTTAATGAAGTCTAAACGGCCGGCAACCCGACCTGGGCCCTGCCTTCGTCGCTTTTCAGCGAAAAGTCGGTTCCCAAATATTGGTCCGCAGCAGATGTGCACAACCAGCATATCGACTGCGCTACCCACTGCGCTGGAATATGTACGGAAGGATCGAGTTGGCTCACCGGGTTGATGCCGGATGATTTGATCTGAACCTGCATTTCGGTGGCGACCGTTCCAGGAGACAGCCCAATCATTCGTATGCCATGGGCCGCTTCTTCCTTGTGAACACATTTGGTCAGAGAAAGCACCGCCGCCTTGGTCGAGCAATATTGGCTCCAGCCTTCCAGCGCACCAGTTGCTGCGCCCGATGAGATATTAATGATCGTACCACCACCTTGTTTTTTCATCACGGGCAACGCTTCACGAATACCAAAATAGACACCCTTCAAATTGACATCGACCACGTGCGACCAGGCCTGCGGGTCGGAATCTTCAATGCGGGCAATGGGATCAATCAGGCCGGCATTGTTGACCAGAAGATCAAGACCGCCAAACTTTTCAACGCATAGCGCAATGGCAGATTTGACATCTTCATGGTTGGAGACGTCCCCGGCGAAACTAACCGCTCGACCACCATTTTCGACAATTTCAGCAACCAGTTTTTCAAGTTTTTGCCGGTTGCGGGCCATCAATACGACGCCAGCACCTTTTTGGGCCAGTTCGCGGGCAGCAGCAGCGCCAATACCGGCTGATGCGCCCGTAATCACGGCAGAATGACAGGGAAAGGAATCCATACGATACTCTCAGATGTTTGGAAAATACAGGAACAGCCTTTGGTCGAGATAGGGCGTTAATAGCTGTTCAACAACCGCAGGGTTGGAAAATTTTGTTGAGATTGCCAACGCAATATCGATCACGCCCGATCAGTCACGGGCCAGACACATAGCCACGCCCATTCCACCACCAATACACAGGGTGGCCAGACCTTTCTTGGCATCCCGTGCCACCATCTCGTGTACCAGTGTTGTCAAAATACGGGCGCCGGATGCGCCAATCGGGTGCCCGATGGCAATCGCACCACCGTTGACATTGACGTTTTGCGGATCCCAGCCCATTTGCTGATTAACCGTGCAGGCCTGGGCTGCGAAAGCCTCATTAGCTTCTACCAGATCCAGCTCATTTGCAGTCCATCCGGCTTTTTCCAGCGCCTTCTGCGATGCCGGTATCGGGCCGGTTCCCATTACAGCCGGATCGACCCCGGCCGTCGCCCGTGATGCAATACGGGCCATCGGTTGTATCCCGCGGGACCGAGCCTCGGATTCCCGCATCAACACCAACGCCGCAGCGCCGTCATTTATTCCCGATGCGTTGGCTGCCGTTACCGTGCCTTGCTTATCGAAGGCCGGGCGCAATTTGGACATCGAGTCCAGTGTGGCACCGTGGCGAATATATTCATCTGCTGACACCACCACATCACCCTTGCGGTTGGGTACGGTAACCGCTGCAATCTGTCCTTCAAAACGACCGGAAGTCTGAGCTTTTTCTGCCTTGTTTTGCGAGGCGACGGCAAATTCGTCCTGGGCCTGTCTGCTGATCTGGTACTTCTCGGCGACATTTTCTGCCGTGACACCCATGTGGTACCCATTGAATGCGTCCCAGAGCCCGTCCTTGATCATGCTGTCAATCATCTGGAAATCACCCATCCGCTTGCCATCGCGCAAATGCTGGCAATGGGGGGAAAGGGACATGGATTCCTGACCGCCGGCCACAACAATTGCAGCATCACCGCCCTCGATCTGCTGCATGCCCAGCGCCACCGCGCGCAGACCCGATCCACAAACCTGATTGATGCTCCAAGCCGAAGCTTCCTTGGGAATACCTGCTGCCATCGCGGCCTGTCGGGCCGGGTTCTGTCCCTGCCCGGCAGTCAAAACCTGACCGAGGACAACTTCATCAACAGCATCGGCTGCAACAGCAGCCTTGGCCAAAGCAGTTTCGATGGCGACCTTTCCCAATTCATGGGCCGGCAGTGTTGAAAGGCCGCCGTTAAATGATCCAACCGGCGTGCGCATGGCGGAAACAATGACAATGGGATCAGAATTCTGCGTCATCAAAAATTCTCGGCTTTCATCAATATTAGTACGATTGAACATGGGTTTAGACGCTCCGGGCCGACCCGTCGACGCATTTCGCGCCCTTAAATCATTATGAATTGCATTTCTGTGCAAAAACACACTTGTGAATTGTTGCCCATCGGTTAGTCTTTTGAAGGAATGGGATTGGGACTGAGAAGGTAAGCTGTTGTCAGACAATGATGATTTTGAGGCAGCTAACCGGCCGCTCGACAAAAACCTTATGCGCTATATCTGGCGCCACACCCGTGCCGAACAGATTTGGATTCTGTTTGTCATTATCGCGTCGATGCCAACCTATTTCCTGATCCTCAATCTGCCGGTTCGCATCATCAACGAACCGATTCAGGGTGAGGGATTTGACAGTGCGACAGCGACACTTACCTTTCTCGATCTGACACTGTCTTTGCCGTCATTTCTCGGCGGCGCGTCACTTGAAGTGTTTTCAGGGTTTGAGCTGGAACGCTGGCCCTATCTGATCGCGCTCTCATCGCTGTTTTTGTTTCTTGTATGCGTCAACGGCCTGTTCAAGTTCTACATCAATACCTACAAGGGCCGTCTCGGTGAACGCATGTTGCGCCGCATGCGCTATCAGCTGGTTGACCGGGTGTTGCGTTTTCCGATCAACCACTTCAAGCGCGTCAAGGGTTCCGAAGTCGCCTCCATGGTGAAAGATGAGGTTGAGCCTTTTGGCGAATTCATCGGCGATGCCTTCGTGCAACCGGTATATCTGGGTGGTCAGGCACTGGTCGCCTTTGCATTCATCCTCAATCAAAGTTTCTGGCTGGGCATGATCGCCGTTGCGATTATTGCCATTCAGATGACCCTGATCCCCTATTTGCGCAAACGGGTTCTGGTGTTGGGCCGGATGCGGCAATTAACCGCTCGCCTGCTTTCCGGTCGTATCGGCGAAATTGTCGAAGGCATCACCGCAGTCCACGTTAATGACACGTCCAACTATGAACGTTCTGAATTGTCCAACCGGTTGGGCAAGATTTTCTTCATTCGCTACGAATTGTACCAGCGCAAATTTTTCATCAAATTCCTCAACAACTTCCTGGCACAGCTGACACCGTTCCTGTTTTATGTTGTCGGTGGATATTTCGCCATCCGCGGTAGTTTGAATGTTGGTCAGCTGCTGGGTGTTGTAAACGCCTACAAAGACCTGCCATCACCGATCAACGGCCTGATCCAGTGGGATCAGAAACGCACCGACATCAACATCAAATACGCCCAGATTGTTGAACAGTTCAACGTCAAAGGCATGAGCGATGCCCGGATGCAGGCCCCGAATTCCGAGCCGGTACCGCCTTTGACCGGCGCAGTCTCCGTCAGCAACCTCAATGTCACCGATGAATCCGGTTCCGTATTGATCGAGGATGCGGACTTCACCCTGCCGATCGATGGTATTACCGCGGCAATCGGGCCGTTGGGTTCTGGCGCCGGTGCCATGGCCAATGTGCTTGCAGGACTGACCGAACCGACATCCGGTCGGGTTCGGCTCAATGACACGTCAATCACCGATCTGCCGCAAAGTATCCGAGGTCGCCGCTTTGCCTATGCTGGAAGCGAGGCTTACCTGCCTCAGTCGAGCATTCTCGACAGTCTTCTCTATGTCAGCAAACACGCGCCCTTGCGAACCCGTGATCCAGCCAGCCTCGGCGAAACCGTGCATCCAAAGACGGAGCACGAGGCCGTGGCTTCTGGAAACACGTTGCTGGATTTCTATGCCGACTGGGTGGATTACGACGCCATGGGCATCTCCGGCCCTGACGAGGTCTTTCCGAAAGTACGCGATGTGCTGGAACTGGTCGAAATGGGTGAGACGATTTACGAACTCGCAATGCGACAGATGCTGAGCCCTGAAGAGACACCCGAGCTTTGCGAGAAACTCATAGAAGTTCGCCAGGACCTGCGGCAACGCATTGACGGTTCTCCCCTTGCCGACCTGGTCGAGGTTTGGGACAGAGGAACCTATAACGAACACGCGTCGATCGCCGAGAACCTGTTGTTCGGTACAGTGGTGGAATCTGCCGAATTTAAGACCGATCAGCTGGTTGAAAATGAGCACATGCGCAGTGTTTTGGCGAAATCCAATCTCGACCGCGACCTGTTTGATATGGGTATCGAGCTTGCTGAGACCGCGATTGAACTCTTCGCCGACCTGTCTCCGGACAATCCATTCTTTGAACAGCTGAACTTCATGACACCGGAACAGTTGGAAGACTATCCTCCAATTCTGGGGCGGGCCAAACAGCTCGGTTTCGAAGGCGTTGAAGAAATCGACAAGCGCATGCTGATCCAGCTGCCATTTGGCTATATTGAACGCCGCAACCGGTTGCGTCTGCTCGACGACGACATGCAGAACCGCATTTTGGAAGCACGCAACACCTTCCACGAGACGATCCCTGATGAGTTAAGCGACAAGATCAATGTTTATGATCTGGGCACATACAACCCGCTGAACTCCGTGCAGGACAACATCCTGTTTGGAAAAATCGCCTATGGCCTGTCCAATGCGACGGAACAGGTACAAACTTCGATTCGCGAATTATTGCTCGAAAAGCAGCTTGAAGATGATATATTTAATATAGGGCTGCAATTTGATATCGGAACCGGCGGCAAGCGTCTTTCTGAAAACCAGCGCCAGCGCATCATTTTGGCAAGAGCCATGCTGAAAGGTGCCGATCTGTTGATCATCAACCGGGGTATCAACGCCCTCGACGCCAGGGCCCAGGACCGGATGGTCACCAAGGTTCTCAATCGTGCGCGGGGCGAAGATGGTCACAAGCCGTTTGGACTGCTGTGGGTATTGACGACACCAGGTCTCGCCGATCGGTTTGACCAGGTCATGGTATTTGAACGCCAGAGATTGCTGCAAAAGGATACGCCTGCAGTACTGGCAAAGGAAAATTCATCTTACGCCAAACTGGTGGCGTAGGCCGGGAGCAGCAAGGAGACAGTAATGAGCAAGCTTCAAGATGAGGTCGACCTGCTACGATCAATTCCGATGTTGGCCAACATGCCGGTCAACAAGCTAAAATTGCTTGCCTTTGCATCCGACCGGGTTTCCTACGGCAAAGGAGAGGCGCTGTTTCAACAAGGTGATGATGCCGATGCGGCTTATATTGTGATCAGCGGAACCGCCGATGTCCTTGTTTCGACCGACGGCAGCAGCAAGGAAAGCAAAGTAGCGGAACTCGGACCCAATTCTTTTGTTGGCGACATGGCAATTCTGTGCGACATCCCCCGCACGGCCAGCGTACAGGCTAATTCTCCGCTCGATACTTTGCGCATTCGCAAGGAACACATGATGGACATGATGAAGGATAGCCCGGATCTGACCTTATCAGTTTTGAGGGAACTGGTTCAGCGCCTGGCTAAGACGACTCACGATTTGTCAGTGGCAAGGGACGAGGTTTCTCGCCTGAAGGCTTCCTGACGCCGGTTGTTTTAATTCAGATTGTATTCGGCGCGATGGTCGCACCGAAAAATTGAAAGACGATAATACGAATGGGTAGACCCGCCTTCAGTGCAAAGATATGGGGCGCCCGAGGGACATTGGCTTCGGACAGCAAAAGCACCGTCAGATACGGTGGCAATACAGCCTGTGTTGAAGTGACCTGCGGCGAAGAAAGCATCCTGTTTGACGCAGGCTCCGGCCTGCGTGCGGCCGGCGATCTGATTGCCAAACAGGCCAGGAAACGCGATGCCGAAGGTCTTGATCGCAAACACCTCCATTTGATGTTCACGCACTGCCATTACGATCACATTTCCGGGCTGCCCTTTTTTGCCCCCTTCTTTGATCGCAATACCAAGATCGACATCTGGTCGGGCCATCTGGCCGGTGCAAACAAAACCCGGCGCATGATCGAAAACTACATGAGCTCGCCCTATTTTCCGGTCGGTCCCGAAGTGTTTGCCGCTTCGCTCACCTATCGGGATTTTGAAGCCCATGATGTTTTGCAGCCGATTGAAAATGTGGTGGTGAAAACTCTGCCCCTCAATCACCATGACGAGTGTATTGGATACCGGGTAGAGTTTGACAACCGATCAATCTGTTACATCACCGATACAACCCACATTCTGAATGAACCGGATCAGGGCATTATCGAATTCGTCAAAGACACCGATCTGATGATCTATGACGGCACCTATACGGACGCCGAATTTCCGGCATTCTGGAATTTTGGCCATTCGACATGGGAGGAAGGCGCACGCATCTCGAAAGTTGCAGGCGTCAAACGCTATTGTGTTTTTCACCACCGCCCAAGCCGTTCTGACAATCAACTCGATAAGATTGCTGCCCAATGCAAGAAAAAATTCCCGCGGTCATGGATCGGCCGTGAAGGCCTGAGAATCAAGGTTTGAGGGCGCGGCATGAAAGCGCTGCTGGGGTTGTCGGTGTATTGAATGGCATGTGAACACGCTTTCGTTCACATTGAACTAAATCATCCAAAAGTGAAGCTGTTTGCGTGATGAAACAAATGACAGGACGACTGTGGGAGGCCCTGAGTGCGATTTGGCCGAGCACCAACCACGGTTCATTGCCCGAACGCGTCACGACTGCAATTACCCGCAATGACGATATCAGTGAAGTTCTGGTCAAACTGATCCAGTTTGGCGTGTTCGCCCTGTGGGGCATTGCCTATCTGGCGGCACCGCAACCCAATCCGGAAACCATATCGCGGGTGCCATTGGTGATTTCGATCTATCTGATCTTCACCCTGATCATGCTGTTTATCGCGCTGACCCGGCGCACGCCGGTGTGGTTGATCTACCTGTCCATCATCGTCGACATGGTTTTGCTGACCTATCTGATCTGGAGTTTTCACATTCAATACGGCCAGGACGCTTCCTTTTCCCTGAAAGTGGTGGAGGTGATGAATTTCTTCGTGCTGATCAGCCTGCGGGCCTTGCGCTTTGAGGCCCGCTACATCATCGCCGCCGGTATCATGGCTGTGTTGGGATGGACAGCTCTGGTCACCTATGTGGTCAGCATCGACCCCGCCAATCCGATGATCACACGCGACTATGTTACCTATATCACCAGCAATTCCGTGTTGATCGGCGCTGAGGTCAGCAAAATCATTTCAATGATCATGTTCACCGCAATACTGGCGATTGCCGTGCGCCGAGGGCATCATTTCCTGATATCATCGGTCGCAGAAGCAAGCGCCGCACAGGATCTGTCCCGGTTCATGGCATCCTCGGTCGCCGAACAGATCCGCGATGCGGATCAAAGCATTCAGGCCGGCGAAGGGGAGCGTCGTGACGTTGCCGTCTTGAATGTCGACATTCGCGGGTTTACCGAGATGGTTGCGCGCATGGACCCCGATGATGCGATGCAGTTGCTGTCGGATTACCAACATCAGGTGGTGCCGGTGGTTCATCGGCATGGCGGCGCGGTCGATAAATTCATGGGCGATGGCATCATGATTACATTTGGCGCGTCCCGCCACGACCCCCAACATTGTGCCAACGCCATGCGGTGTGTCGACGATCTGCTGGAAACTCAGCGTCAGTGGGACGGACCCGCCTCGAAATTGAACATCAACATGGCGGTTACCGCTGGTCCGGTGATCTTCGGTGCCGTGGGCGATGGGGACCGGCTTGAAGTCACGGTGATTGGCGCGGCGGTCAATCTGTCCGCCAAACTCGAAAAACATAACAAGGAGCTGGGTACCCGGGCGCTCAGTGGCGAACATTGCTACCGGGCCGCCGTCGAGCAGGGCTATAAGGCCGATCAATCGCGAAAGATGATTACGACGCGGGTCGGTGATGACAAAAACACGCTCAACGTCATGGTATTGGCATGAAACAATCCAGCAACCCAATCCGCGCGTTGTTGTCCCGAGCCCGCGACGGCCTGACCGGCACGGCCAATCTGACCCGGATGCGCATCGTCTCGGGCATCATCCTGTTCGTCTATGTCTGTGTCCATCTGATCAACCATTCGCTTGGTCTGATATCCGACCCGCTTATGCGCGGCATGGGAGGCGTCGTTTCAAGCATCATCCGCCCCTGGCCGATCACGTACATCTTGTACACGGCACTGGCTGTTCACATGATCCTGTCGTTCTGGCGGGTCTATGAAAGACGTTCGCTCAAAATGCCCCCCAGGGAATGGTTGCAACTGACCCTGGGCATTGCCATTCCCATATTCCTGATCACCCATGTCATGGGCACCCGCTATGCGACCGCCGCTTATGGCATCAGGGATTCCTATGATTATGTGCTGATATCACTCTTCGTTTTTGCACCTCCGGTTGCGGTAACCAATGCACTTGGGCTCATGGCATCGTGGATACACGGTGCGATCGGCATGCATATGTGGATGCAGACCAAGACCTGGTATTCGGCGAGACTGCGTTCATGGCTTCTGGTCGCGGCCACCCTGTTGCCCACCCTGTCGCTGGCCGGATATCTGTCGGCCGGGCGGCGCGTGATCCCCAAAGCTGCCGATGGGGATTTCATGGAATCCTACTATGAAAAACTGAACCTGCCCAACGATGCATTCTGGGCCGACCTTGGCCGCGACATCAATTGGGTCGAATGGTCTTTCCTCACTCTGGTCGGCCTCGTTGTCGTTGCGCGTCTGATCCGCACATTGATGTCCAGCCGCACCAAATCCGTGCGCATCGACTATGTCGACGGCCCCACCCTTTCCCAGTCGATTGGTCCCACGCTGCTGGAAATGAGCAAGCTGGGCGGCGTTCCCCACGCCAATGTCTGTGGTGGAAGAGGACGGTGCTCGACCTGCCGGGTTCGGTTGTTATCCTCTGACCCATCGGTCAATCTGGCGAGCGAAGCTGAATTGAAAGTTCTGCAAAGAGTTCGTGCAACCGAAGATGTTCGCCTGGCCTGCCAGCTCGTTCCGGCCGGTGATCTGAAAGTATTGCGGTTGCTGCCATCCGATACCGAGAGGGCATCGGATTCCGATCACGAACCATGGTCCAGCGGCCGTGAAAAAATCGTCACCGTGATGTTTGCCGATCTGCGTGATTTCACCAAAACCTCCGAAAGCCGCTTACCCTTTGATGTTGTTTATCTGATCAATCAGTTTTCCAAGGTCATGGGTCAGGCGGTTGAAGATAATGACGGTCGGATCGACAAATTTCTCGGCGATGGATTTATGGCACTGTTTGGTGTTGACGAAGCACCCGGAAAAAGCGCCCACAACGCCATGATGGCCGCGGGGGCCATGATCGAAGAACTGAACAAGCTGAATGAAAACCTGGCCGGTGATCTGACGGAACCGCTGCGGATGGGGATCGGCATCCACACCGGTTCGGTCATTCTAGGCAGCATGGGTTATGGCCATGCACGCGGGCTCACCGCAATTGGCGACACCGTCAATACGGCAAGTCGTCTGGAAGCGGCAACAAAAGAACAAAAATGCATATTATGTGTATCATCACAGACGATCGAGCAGGCCGGGCTGGAAGCGCCAGAGGAAACAAAGAAACACATTGTGGTCCGCGGCAAGAAGGCTAAACTGGAAATACATAGTCTGATGGACATCAAGGGTCTGTCAGAGGCAAAAGAGAGGGCAACCGCATGATTAGGAGAATGTGTATTATGGGACTTCATCGCTTTGCAAATATGGCACTGGCCGTATCGTGTTTAACAATCGGCTCCTTTGCATTTTCACCCGCAGCCGAGGCCGGTTGCACGGATTCGCCAGATACCGGTGTCGACTGGTCCGGATGTCGCAAGCGCAACCTGATTTTGAGCGGGTATGATTTCTCCGGGGCCAATATGAACAAGGCCGACCTTTTTGCCTCTGATATGCGTGAAACCAAAATGGTAGGAACCGACCTGACCCGGGCGACAATGACGCAGGTGAACATTTCCGATTCAGACCTCACCAACGCCAATCTCAGCAAGGTTGATGGTGGCCGCATGGTGCTGCAGAACGTTCAGCTGACGGGTTCCAGCTTCGAAAAGGCGGAATTGTTCCGCGCCGATTTCGCCGGTTCCAACCTGACCAATGCCGATCTCAACAAGACCGAGTTGGGGCGTGCCAATTTCAACGACTCCAACCTGACGGGTGCGCAGATCACCTTCACCAATCTGGCCCGCGCAAACTTCAAAGGCTCCACCATGGTCGGCACGGATCTGAGCCGGTCCTGGACCTATCTGACCCAGTTTGAAGGGGTCGATCTGAGCGGTGTTGTCAATTTAAGCCAGGAACAGCTGGAATTGTCCTGTGGCGACAGTGACACCAAACTGCCCGCCGGTCTCACCGCACCTGCCAAATGGCCATGCGGTTCTGACGATTAAAGCGGCAGCGGCAGCGGCAAAGCGGCAAACAGAATTACTCCAAAGGACAGGGTCGGGCGGCAGCGTAACGGTGGCCGCAGACGGACAGTATTTGCGCGCCTGCCGCAGTGCCACCTGCCGCGGTGCCGCCTGTTGCTTGCTGCCTGTTGCTTGCTGCCTGTCGCAACGGAATCGATGGTTCGGCGCTAGGGCAGGAATGGGCTTGGGAAGGCGGGGAAGGGTTTGATTGTCGGGTCGCCCAGCCGTACTTCGCTCCCAAAGGAGGTACAACTGACACGTTCG
>CAJQPW010000275.1 GCA_905480295.1 uncultured Rhizobiaceae group bacterium
CTTGTGGCTCTTCAACACAAGATTACCGGTCTGGAATCAGAATTGGCCAAGTTGCGCGCAAGCCTTGAAAGCCCTCGTGAATCGCAAATTGCCGAAGCCATTAACAAGACGGCCGAACGTATTGAGGCAATTACGGCAAAACTTGCTCCGACAAAATAAAATTAGATGTCGTAATCCGGTCGACCGCACCCTATAAACAGTTAGCGCGGGCTGCGCGGTTGGTGTGACAATCATCCTCGGGGCCTTACCGATTCCTTAGGGAGCTGTCCCTGTCCTTGCTCGTGGGCTTGGGCACACGGCGCCCACCTACGCTGTAGGTTCCAGGATCGATAAAACTCGCACGGCTTGTGCGGCTCGCCACCTCAAACACCCGATTGCCATGTCTTGCCTTGCCGATCAGAAATCCCAGTTGCGCAAAGCAGCACTGATCCGCAGAGATGGTCTGGATGAAGTTTCGCGCATAGAGAAATCACTTGCGGCCGGTGATCATGCCCTGTCGATGGACCTGTTTGACGAAGATCACTTTATACCGGGAACAGTCGTGTCGGGATTTTTGCCGATCCGATCTGAAATTGATCCCAGACCGCTCATGTTTGCCCTTGCAAAGCGGGGCGCGCGGCTCTGCGTTCCGGTCGTCAAATCAAAAACGATCATTGAATTTCGCGAATTGGTACGCGACGCCCCTTTGGTGGAATCCGGTTTTGGCACGTTGGGTCCTGACGACAGCGCCTGTGTTCTCGACCCGCACATCATGATTGTCCCCTTGTCTGTGTACGATGAAAATGGCGGGCGAATTGGATATGGCGGTGGTTATTATGACCGGGCGATTGACCGGCTCGTCGAATTGGGCATCACACCCTATTTGCTTGGCATGGGTTTTTCGATACAGAAAGTCGGTCACGTTCCCATGGAAACCCACGACCGCTATCTCAATTCAATCGCAACGGAAACTGGGCATCACACCGTAAAGAATTAATTCTCCACCCACGGAAGCCTCGACAGTCACCATCGTGAAGGTGGGAAAAAAAGGAGTGACGAATGCGCATATTGTTTCTCGGCGACATGGTTGGTCGCACCGGTCGCAAGGTAGTTTATGAAAATTTACCAGATATCCGGAAACGGCTGCGTACCGACTTTGTAATCGTCAACGGCGAAAATTCAGCCTCTGGCTTTGGTATTACACGCAAGATTCTCAACGAGACCCTCGACGCCGGAGCCGATGTGGTGACCTCGGGCAATCATGCTTTCGATCAAAAAGAAACACATTCCTGGGCAGACAGTGAAGACCGCTTCCTGCGCCCGGTGAATTTTCCCAAAGGCACGGCCGGACGAGGCAGCAACCTGGTTGAAGCCAAGAATGGGGCCCGCGTCCTGGTCGCCAATATTATGGGAAGATTGTTTATGCACCCGGAACTGGACGACCCGTTTGCGGCTGCAGAAGCTGAACTCGCCGCCTGCCCGCTAGGAGAAGCCGCCGACGCCGTCATCATTGATTTCCATGCTGAGGCGACCAGCGAAAGCCAGTGTTTTGGTCATTTTGTTGATGGTCGTGCCAGTCTCGTTGTTGGGACACACACCCATATTCCAACAGCCGATCACCACATTCTAAACGGCGGCACGGCCTATATGACCGACGCTGGCATGTGCGGTGATTACGATTCTTCAATTGGCATGGACAAGGAAGAACCCCTTCACCGTTTCCTGACCAAGCTCAACAAGGGAAGAATGGAACCTGCAACCGGTCCAGCCACCCTGTGTGGTGTTCTCGTTGTCACGGATGACAGCACCGGACTGGCAACCGCGGTCGAACCGTTGCGTCTTGGCGGACGCTTGAGCGAGATTTGGCCGAGCATATAGTTCCCGGCTTACAGAAAAACCCTTTCAACGAACCACCACGCTCCAGCTGCCGCGATGATCAGCGACGCCGGGTTGGTAATTCGACGGCGATACCATTGTTTCCTGGCAAACCAACCAATGGCGGCAAATGCCAGGGCAATGACTGCCAATTGGCCCAGTTCTACCCCAACATTGAAGGCGACTAACCCAAGAACAAAGTCAGACTTGGGAAGCCCGATTTCGGTCAAGATCCCGGCAAAGCCAAGGCCGTGCAGCAGGCCAAATAGGAACACGATCACCGGGCGCCATGCATGCAAGCGGCTGGTGAATAAATTCTCCACTGCCACGTAAACGATGGAAAGTGCGATCAACGGCTCCACGATGGCCGGTGAAATAGTGACGATCCCATAAAGACCGAGCGCCAGCGTGACCGAATGGGCAAGGGTAAAGGCTGTTACCTGCACCAAAAGCGGACGCCAGTTGGTGTTCAGCAGAAACAATCCCAGCACGAAAAGAATGTGATCCAGCCCTTTGGGAAGAATATGCGTGAAGCCGATAACCCCGTAGTCAAAGAACTTTTCTGCCCAACTCCGTGGCTCCGCTAGTCCCACCTTGATCACATCGCTTTTTGTTCCAGCTCCATAAAATTGTGCCTGCAATTCCTGGCCCGGTCTTTCGATGCGCAGCACGCTGGCTCCAAACTTTTCAGGGTAGGCCCACTGCATCTGGTCAATGCCCTGCGGAACCTGTCCAACCATCAAAATGGTCGATTCTCGCGCCAGTTCCAAATCCCCCACCGCTGGAATATCGACTTGCTTGAGGTCGAGCGCTGCCGGCGCCCCTTTAAACGTGAGCCCCAGTTGCGACATCCATTGCGGTGAAAACGCTTTGAAGCGTTCCTGCATTTCCGAGGATGGCAGGGCCCGGAGCGTGCGGTATAGATTCGCATTAGGCGCGTCATCCGTATCATCATGATCGGCACCAATCTCAGCGATCAAAGCCTCCACATTGGCGGACACAGAAATCGAGAAACTGCGTTGCTGATCAAATGTCAGCGTGAAAATGGATGGCCTGACTTCGTGGGACCAGACGAGCTGGCTCTGCAGGAGCAAAAATAAAAATAGGGCGGCTGCCCAACGAATTGGTAACATGAATCGATCTCAAACTGGCCTTGTTTCGCCATATGATTTACGCAGAACCTACACCAAAGGTTTTTCACACCAAACGGTTTCATACGAGGAATTTATATTGTTGCGCATTTTTTCTGTTGGCGTTCTGCTGGGCCTTTTGACCAACGTTTCAGCCCACAGCCATGAATACTATCTGATGCCTGAAACTTTTGTGACGAACCAGTCAGAAGAATTAGCGGTGCGACACCGTCTTGGCCAAAAATTCAAAGGCAACGAACTGCCCTATATCGCCAGTTGGAACATCCGGTCTGAGGTTTGGGAACAGGGACAGATGCGCCGTGTCAAAGGGCTGGATGGTGACCGACCTGCCCTCAAAATAAAGCCACAAAGCCCCGGGCTGCTGACGGTTGTCCATCAAAGCAATATTGACTTCCTCACCTTTCAGACCTTTGAAAAATTTCAGGCCTATGTGACCAAAGAGGGTCTGAAACATGCGCTGGAAGCTTCTGAGAAGGGAGAAAAACCAAAACTGAAGCTGAAAGAAGCCTATTCTCGATTTGCCAAAACGCTGGTTTCAGTGGGTGATACGGGGGAGGGGCAAGACAGTCCCGTTGGACTGAAGATCGAACTGGTGGCACTCGCCCACCCCGGCACTTTGGGTGCAAGCCAACCAATGCCGGTGCAGGTTCTGTTTGACGGTGAACCCCTTGCAGGAACGCGTATTAAGGTTTTCGTCGGCGTCGGCACCGAGTTTGCCCATCAAATCAACACCGATAGAGATGGAAAAGCCCTTATTCCTGCCGATGGTGCTGGCCCCTACTTGCTGAATACTATCCATATGACCGAGCCAGACAGCGACGAAGCCAAAGACAAAAATGCCCATTGGGAAAGCTTCTGGGCTTCGCTTACATTCAAAAGGGCACAATAGAGTGCCGAGAACTCCAGTTTCCACGTTTTTCAGCACACGATCATGCGCATTGTCATAGCCGTCCTTTTATTGATCTCCTCAATCAGTTTTGGGTTGGGAATTTCTCTGCCAATCGTCCACTTTCAGAAGTTTTTTCTGTTCAGTGAAACTCCATCGATCATCAGTATGATCCAGCTGTTGTGGATTGAAGAAAGCTATGCGATCGCGCTTGCGATCTTGTTGTTCTCGGTTTTGTTTCCACTGCTGAAACTTCTGGTTGTTTTCATAACAGCGGTCGCGCCCCGGGTGCGACTTGCCCATTCACCGATTACCCGATGGGCCGGCACTTTGTCCAAGTGGTCGATGATGGATGTGATGTTGGTGGCGCTGGTGATCGTCGCCGCCAAAGGGTCGGGCATGGCCGATGCGGTGGTTCAACCCGGGCTCTGGTTTTATGGCACGAGCGCCATCACCGGTGCGATTGCAGCTGGATTGCTACGAACCAAGTAATGGCTTGGCAATAGCGAGACTGTGGTGCTGATTGACCGATGGTCAGGAAGGAAGAATTCGACCGGGCTCAAATCGTTCGAGGACACGAAGGTGGGATTCTTCCTCGTTGCGACTGCGTCGACCTGTTTTGGCAGGAATCTGTTTGGCCGCGTCGTACTGCACCATTTTATTGCGCAATGTGCGGACTGAAATACCAAGAATTTCTGAGGCCCAGGTCCGGTTTCCCCCACATCGGGCCAAAGTGCCCATGATCAGATCGCGCTCAACATCATCCAATCTGCGTCCGACATGGGGTTCGATGTCACACTGGATGTTAATGCCGCTCTTTTTAACCATGGATGCGTATTCCCTGCATTTTGTTTTGTTGAGCACGCTTGAAGTGTGCTCCTTTTCTCTTGCCAATAAAGATGAACGCTTATGGTAAACCAGGAGTTAAGCCTGGCCCATAAAACACAAAAAACCGCGCCGTTAATGCCACCAGGTGGTTCATCAACGAAGCGGTTTTACAAAGCCCCTGAATCATCTGCCGCCTGTCGCCAGGCGGTCGATGAATTTCTTAGTGACGATATTGCTGAATACGGGTTGTACGAAGACCGGCAAGACCGTGATCGTCGATGGATGCCTGCCAGGACAGGAATTCTTCAACGGTCAGCGTATAACGCTGACAGGCTTCTTCCAGACTTAACAACCCGCCTCTTACGGCTGCCACCACCTCCGCCTTGCGGCGTATCACCCAACGACGGGTGGAGGAAGGCGGAAGATCCGCAATTGTCAGTGGACTTCCGTCCGGGCCGATAACGTATTTCACCCTTGGGCGCATATGTTCGGTCATATTACTCTCTACTCAATACTAAAACTTGTCTGACCAGACAGGCCAAATTTACGCACTACGACTTAAAATTTGCTGAAGGCGCGGTTAGTGGTTTGGTAGGATTTGCCCCCGGTTCAACCAGCCTTTTGCCGCTGAAGGGAACCAATCCACGTGGCAAGTGATAACAAGCTGCAATTAATTTGCGGATGTCATGCACCTGTAACTCCTATGCAATTGTATCCAGCTCGACGATTTCGTCTTCAAATTCAAGATATTCCACATGCCAGAAAATGTCGGCGCCGGTGTCGTCCCACATGACATAGCCCGTACCGTCAATTGTTTTGGCAATGTAATAGTCATCACGGTATCCATCCACCTTGATTGTGTCGTCGCCTTCCCCTCCAAAGTGATACTGGGTGCCACCGTCATCGGTATCTGAGTCATCTTCGCTGTAGAATTGCCGACCGGATATGAAGTCAAATGCAATGGCTTCAGGTGCGGTCACCCAGGCCAGCCACAGGGTATTTCCGGCTTCATCCGTCAACAGGGTTCCGGATGGATAGGTCTTGATTGTCAGATCATCGATACCAGTGATGTTGGGAAATTTTGAAAAATCCAGCACATCATTGGTGACATCAAAGTCATCAATGACGTCGTTGCCTTCCGAAAAGAACACACGGTCCTGCCCACCGCCAGTGACAATGTAGTCATTGCCGCTGCCGGCATCGATTTTGTCGTTGCCTTCTCCGGCGTTAACAAAATCATTGCCGCTGCCAGCGTTCAGATAATCGCCACCACCGGCGCCATGCAGCTGGTCATCGTTCTCGCCACCCACAAGCCAGTCGGCTTCATCCAGGCCAAACAGATTATCATTGCCCGAACCACCGTGCATTTCACCCGGAGAAGAGCTGCTGATCATAATATCATCGCCTTCAAGGCCCAACAGCAGGGTCGGCTCGTCACCGGAAAACAGAATATCGGACTGGTCCGTTCCAGCGACCCGCTCCATGGCCAAGAAAACATCATCCTGCATGGTTTCAATGCCGGTATTACGTTCAATAATGTCGGACAGTGTCGTCGCTTTTATTTCTGCAACCTCTTCAGGACTCAACCGGGTTTCATACCAGAACGAGTCGCCATCGCGCAGACGGGTAAACT
>CAJQPW010000276.1 GCA_905480295.1 uncultured Rhizobiaceae group bacterium
AAACAGGGATACCTATTCGATATCGGACATTCAATCCGGGAAAGCTGATTTTGCCATCGGTGTGATGCCAAGAGGCCCGACAGAAGGGTGCGTGTTGGAGGAATTGCTGGAGGACCACTACGTGTGCGTGATGTGCTCCAAACACCCGCTTGCCCACGAGCCACTCACCCTTGAATCGTTCCTGGACCACGACCACTCGATTTTGGTCTCCAATACCAACGTCAACATACCGATCGAATCCTGGTTATCGGATGTGGGCATGAAGCGACAGATCGTGCGGCGATCGTGTCATTTTCTCGCTTCCCTGTTTTCTCTAAAGGATACGAAAATGCTGCAGACGTCGGTCAAACGGTTGGCCGATCTGGTGGCAGACGGGCAAAATCTGGTGGTCAAGGAACTGCCATTCGAAGTCCGTCCGATTCAGGTTTACCTGACCTGGCACCTGCGAAACAATGACGACCTCGCCCATAAATGGTTTCGCGAGCAAATGTTTAAAGCTGCAAACAGCCTGGAAGACACCCCACCGATCTGACCAATTGCGGGTCAAACCCTATCCAAACAAATTACCCCGTTTAACGGCGCTCACCGGTCTGCGAGCATTGACTTTCATCCCCTGCATTTGCCACTAACAGTCTGGTTTAATTTCAAGATTGCGCGCAGTTCATGTCCCACCTTTTTTCCCCCGGCCAGCTCGGATCCACGACCTTCGACAACCGCATTGTGGTGGCACCGATGTGCCAGTATTCCGCAATCGACGGTTGCATGACCGATTGGCATTTGATGCATCTGGGCCAATACGCCGTCGGCGGAGCCGGATTGGTGTTCGTCGAGGCCAGCGGCGTGGAAGCCGAAGGAAGAATTACACCTGGATGCCCGGGGCTCTACAACGATGAAAATGAAGCATCGATGGCGAAAATCATCCGCTTCTTTCGCGACTATGGTGCGGCGAAAATTGGTATTCAGCTTGCCCATGCCGGTCGCAAGGCTTCTGCTGACCTGCCCTGGAACGGCGGCACGGCGCTGGCCGCTGACAATGGTGCTTGGCAGACCTCTGCGCCATCGGCTCTGCCCTATGCAGACGGTTGGCACCAACCAAAGGCGCTTGATGATGCAGGGCTGAACCGGGTCAAACAGGCCTTTATTGATGCGGCTAAACGGGCTGTCCGGCTTGGATTTGTCGTTATCGAAGTCCACGCAGCCCATGGCTATCTGTTGCATCAGTTTCTGTCGCCGATTTCCAACCAGCGTGACGATCACTATGGTGGTTCGCTGGAAAACCGCATGCGGTTTCCCCTTGAAGTCTTTTCGGCAGTGCGGGCGGTGGCTCCGGATACCCCGCTTGGTGTGCGTTTCTCGGCATCCGACTGGGTAGAGGGCAGTGGCTGGGCGCTGGAAGATTCAACCCAATTTGCCGCTGAGCTGAAAAAGATTGGATGTGACTTCATTGATGTCTCGTCCGGCGGCAACAGCCCGTTACAGAAGATCGAAGTTGGCCCCGGTTATCAGGTGCCCTTTGCCGATCACATCCGGCGTGAAACCGGACTTACCACGATGGCCGTCGGCATGATCACCGAACCCCGCCAGGCAGAGACGATCATCGCCACGCAACAGGCCGACTTTGTCGCGCTCGCCCGCGGCATGTTATACGATCCGCGCTGGGCCTGGCATGCTGCTGAAGTGTTGCGCGACCAGGCCAGCTTTCCACCACAATATATGCGCAGTCATCCGACCCTTCGCGGCGAACCCATTCCGGGCAACCCGCCAAAAAAATAGCACTTGCGTTAAACGACGGGCGCCCGCTGGCCCAAAATCCAGCGGGTGACATCGTAATAATCGAAGATCAGCGCGGCAAAGCAAACAATCATCAGGACTGTCATGACGGCGGCCAGATATCGCCCGGGGGGGGGATTGGTTTTCAAGCGCTGCCACAGGTAGAGGACCAGCGGTGTCCAAAAAACGATATGCACAACGCCCAGCAGGCGCACCATGCCCAATTGCGCGTGCATGGAGACCATGATGGTCACAATGGCGACCGTGCTTATCAGCATATAGAGGCCAACGGCCCGGGTCTGCTTTCCAACCAGCAGGCAAACCGTGGAAACCACCAGGACCAGACCCAGAATGTCCATCCATATCTGCACCCACTGGGGCAACAGCTTCACATCGGCATCAAACGCCGCATAGGCTTCCATTTTTGTTTCCTTCATTCAGCTGGCCCTTTTGCGAGGCCGTCTCTTTCAGGGAATGGCAGTCTAACAATAGCCTTCTGCACCCAACCACTGTTGGCGGCTATATCGGTCACCATGGGCCCATCCCACGGGAAGCACCCGATCGATCGCCGCCACATCATCAGCGCTCAAATCCAGCGCCGCACCAGCCGCCAGCTGCCGCACATGATCCGGTGACCGGGTTCCGGGAATGGACAGGATATGATCGCCCTGCGCCAATACCCACGCCATTGCGAGTGCAGGTGAATTAGTTCCCATTTCAATTGCCAATTTCTTAAATTCACTCACTTTTTTAACATTGTAGCTGAAGTTCGGCTCCGTGAATCGAGGAGACTCATAGCGGAAGTCGACCTTCTCAAAACGGCTGGGGTCGGGGGTCTTCTCGGCAAAGATTCCGCGGCCCATTGGAGAAAATGCCACAAACGCCACACCCAGCTCTTCACATGTCTGCAACATGCCAAGATCGGGATAGCGGCTCCACAGGGAATATTCATTCTGAACAGCCATCACCGGACCACAGGCTGCTGCCCGACGCAGGGAACTCGGTGCAATCTCAGAAAAGCCAATGCCGTTGATCTTGCCTTCCTTTTTGAAGCGCAGCAGCGTTTCCATCACATCTTCAATTGGGATATCCGGTTGCCTGCGGTGAATATAATACAGTTGAACCTGCTCCACCCCGAGCCGTTTCAAAGATTTTTCAAGTTCCTCACGCAAATAATCGGCGTCATTGCGAAACCAACGCTCTTTGGTCTCTGGATTACGATACAGGCCACCCTTGGTATGGATGGTAAACCGCCCGGGATTTTGCTTGATAAACCGGCCGATAATTTCTTCAGACAGTCCCATGCCATACACGTTGGCGGTGTCGAGAAAATCAATGCCTTCTTCCAGACTTGCTGAGAGTGCAGCATGGGCTTCCTTTTCGTCAGTGGGGCCATAGGCACCAGTCATATTCCAGCAGCCCAATCCAATTTCAGAGACCAGGGGACCGTTGCGGCCAAGCGAGCGTTGTTTCATGAAGCGGCACTGTTTTGAGGGATGATGGTGATAAGTTTGCGGCAAATGGATAGCGCTGCCAAGGGTTTGGAGCGCAATTGTCCGCCCCAGCAGAACCTGCAACGTCAATCAGGCCAATAACTGCGATTAGAAAAATCCTGCCGTCCGGAACGGCTGCAAATGCTAACCGTCGCCGGCAATCTGGCGGGCATAGTCTACGGCATCAAACCAGCCAAGGGAGGACTTGACCTTCAGGTCTTCATTCAGCTCCCACTCTTCCCAGCCGCCCACTTTAACATAGTTACGGGTTTCGACGTGATGTCCTTCCAGCGTCCATGCAAAAATTGCGTGGTCCCCGGCGCGACGAACAAAATCACAAGTCAGCTTGAGGTCTGGAAATTCGGCGCAAAAGCCTGCTGCCATATCACGAACCGCATCTCGTCCGATCAGGTCATCTCCGCGGTTAATGCAGATTTGACCATCAAGAGCATAGAACGAGACGACCGCATCCGGGTCCCCGGAACTCCAAGCGGCCGCATATTGTTCGGCAATTTCCTGCAATTTCCGGTTTTCGCCTGTCATCGTCTCATGGGTCCCAATGAATTGATCAAATACCGACGCTAAGTGGCAAACATCGCCATGTCGAGGGCCGATTTAATCGCAGGGCCGCTTCATTCAGCAGACGGCGGAACCGTATCGACTACAGAATTTCAAGGACGTGGACAAAACCCAAAATGTCCTCCTTGTCAAAGGCGAAGCCGGCGAAGGGCGGACTGACTTCAACCGGACGCACGAGACCTTGCTCTTGCTGCTCCGCCAGCTTCTCTGCAAATCCGTTATCCTCAAAGACACTTTGGCGGATATTGAAAATGGCAAATCCACCCGGTCGCGTGATGCGGACCAGTTCATCCAGACTGCTGGCAGGCGCATGGCCGGTGGTGAAAACGCCAGCGCTGATAAAAGCCGCGAAATGATCATCCGGCCAAGGCAGGGTTTCACCAAGTTTAGCGTTTTTCAAATCACTGTAGCAGCCTCTTCCGCGGGCCATGGCCAACATTTCGTCCGACATGTCCATGCCCGACAGGCCGGTATAGCCAAGAGCCTGCAGATAGGGACCGGTCAGGCCGGTGCCGACGCCGGCATCAAGGATCGGTCCATCGCCGGATTTCAGATAGCGTGCAACAAAGGCTGGAACAAAAAACGGAAGAATATACCCCTCTTGCAACAGATCTCGATCATATTGTCCGGCCCAGTCACTGTAGGCCGAAGCCAGTTCTGCATCGGTTTTGGCAGCATAGACCCGTTGCAGCATTTGCGAATGTTTGTTCACAACCATTCCTCCCGTTTTGATCAGCTTAGGATGAACATCCACACTCGGCAATGCGGTGTCCTGGTGGACAATCGAACAGCGCACGAATGCAATGCATCCACCTCCTTAACGGAGAGCATATCCAGTATAAATCAATAAAAATAACAACTTAAGACACAAAAAACCCGGCACATGGCCGGGTCTTGAATTCGCTTATGGAATTGAAATCAGGCGCTTTCGGCCAGTTCCATGTCTTCGACTTCGCGCAGCACGTAGCCACGGCCCCAAACCGTTTCAATGTAATTCTTGCCGCCCGTGGCAGATGCCAGTTTCTTGCGCAACTTACAGATAAACACGTCGATAATCTTCAACTCCGGCTCATCCATGCCACCATAGAGATGGTTGAGGAACATTTCCTTGGTCAGGGTCGTGCCCTTGCGCAGGGAAAGCAGTTCCAGCATCTGATATTCCTTGCCGGTCAGGTGCACGCGCTGGCTGTTCACTTCGACGGTCTTGGCATCGAGATTGACCTTCAGATCGCCGGTGGTAATGACCGATTCTGCATGACCTTTGGAGCGGCGAACGATGGCCTGAATTCTCGCGACCAGCTCATCCTTATGGAACGGCTTGGTCATATAATCATCGGCGCCAAATCCGAGACCGCGGACCTTATCTTCAATTCCCGCCAGCCCCGACAGGATCAAGATAGGTGTTTTGACTTTCGACAGACGCAGCGTGCGAAGAACCTCGTAACCGGACATGTCCGGAAGGTTCAGATCCAGAAGGATAATGTCGTAATCATAGAGTTTGCCGAGATCGACACCCTCCTCACCCAAATCGGTCGTATAAACGTTGAAGCTCTCCGACTTCAGCATCAGTTCGATTGACTGTGCGGTGGCGCTGTCGTCTTCAATCAGCAAAACTCGCATTTCATTCCCCTTAAAGGAGCGTCCCGATCGGTACGGTACCGATTCTGGAGGCCGTTATCTCTCAATACTCGAACGCAACGCTATGGTGAAATGGTTAACAAAAGATGATTCTGATACGCAAGAGCTTATTGAACGAATCTAGCTAATTCCACCAAGTAGTTGAATTCCCTGACTTTTAACACATTCATCAAAGTTAACATTTCACTTCAACACTTAGTCGTAGGTCAAAATGTTACGAAAATTTGACAAAATTAAAGAAAACCAACCAAGTGATTTGCAAATCAGTCCGGCCGCCTTTCCTGCGATCAGTATTAATTAAGCAGGTAAACGGCTGGTTAATGTGAAACCCTTTTGAAAGGTTTGTGAACAAATCCTTGCCCGGGCAAAGAGACAGCATCTGACAGCGGTGCATACAAACAGCGAAAGCAAGGCCTCGCGCAAATCGTTCCAACACCATTCGAACGCTTCAAAACAATGCTGGAGCGTCGGTTTCAGAAGATGATTTAACCTTCTGCAGACCAACCACACTTGGAATACCCATCAAATTTTGGAAAAAACTCGATCTGGTAGGTAAAATTTTAATAACTCTGCTCCATCTTGCCCATTCCGGTGTGCGTTTTTCTACCGGGAGTAGCGGAGTAGTGAGTATGAAATCGCGTGAAAGCGTCCTTCGCCTGAAAAGATTTCAGGTGCAAGAAAAAGCCCGACAAGTGGCACAGATCGAGACAATGATCTCGCAATTTTCAAACATGGCCAGCGATCTCGATTCGCAAATCGCGTATGAAGAGAAAAAGGCTGGTATCGATGATATCAACCATTTTGCCTATCCGACCTTTGCCAAAGCCGCCAGGTTGCGTCGCGAAAACCTGCAAACATCGGTTCAGGATTTGCACGATCAGCATGCAGCGGCAAAATTGGCCTTATCAGAAGTCGATGAAGAGCTGAAAAAAGCAGAAAAGTTGGAAGAACGTGACGGCAAAAGCGCCGAACCGGAAAAGCCCAACAATTATGAACAGGCAGGCATGATCGGCTGAACCAGCCTGCTCGCCTGCCGCAATCGTTCACCGCACACCTCCCACCCTGTTGTGGAAGACAAACAACGCCTCATGGCGTTGTTTTGGCTGCGGCCTGCTGATCCCGGAACGCTTCGATCAGTGCTGCATAATCGTCGTCCGGCTGCTGTTGATATATCAATCCATCAAGCTGTATCCAGGGCTGCGCCGACGCCACCCAGATATGCCCGACCGGGCTGAGCCAGGACTTATCGTCCAGTGTTCCAGCCTTGACGCTTGAACTCCCGTCTTCTCCCCTGCCCCGGTGTACCACCCGCGATCCGCAATCGGTGCAGAACACACCCTCAACCGCATTGGACTTGCCGGGGTCCCGAACGAACGAGCCATACTCCCCCAACAGTTCAATACCACTGGCGGGAATGCGCAAAGACATGCCGAACGCGCTGGAAGCCTGCGCCTGACACTCGCTGCAATGGCAGCAATACAGCGTCAGCGGCGTCTCGGTGATCCGATACCGCAGCGCGCCGCACTGACAGGAGCCGGTCAATGGTGTTTGCGGCATTGGCGGCATTGGCGGCAATTGCGGCAACTGCTGTTTCGACATCGCGTCTATCCCATCATGCTGTTCAGATACATCTGCCGCGTTGCGGCCGACCTACGAAGCGTTTCGCACGACATCCATGAATATGTCGCCGAACTGCTCCAGCTTGTTTTTACCGACACCTTTGACCTCGGAAAACTCCTCTCGCGAGGTCGGGCGTCGCTGCGCCATATCAACAAGGGTCTTGTCGGGGAAGATGACATAGGCGGGCACACCGCGCTGCTTTGCGAGGTCGAGGCGCATGCGTTTCAACTGGGCCAGCAAATCCCGGTCCTGACCGGAAAGATCGACCGAAGGCTGCGCCCGGCCAAAGGCACTGTCGCCCGATTTGGAGACGTTGCGTCGCTTCAACGGTTGCAGCGTATCGGCCCGATAACTGAAACTGCCATTACCGCGGCTCAGGGCATTGCCCTTGTCGGTGATTAAAAGGCTCGAATAACCGGCGATATCAATCTCTAAAAATCCACCAGCGATCATTTGCCGAATGATCGCCTGCCACTCGGCCTTCGAATGGCGCGCACCAGACCCGTGGCTTTGCAACCGGTCATGACGGGCCTGAAGCACTTTCTCCGTCTCTGCGCCACGCAGGACATCAACAATGTGTGCCTGCCCGTAGCGTTGCCCGGTTTCAATTATCGCTCCAAACACCAGTTCCGCATCGTCCTGACCGTCGATCAGAACCACCGGATTGAGGCAATTGTCACAATTTCCACAGGGCTCCGAGTCATCTCCAAAATACGCCAAAAGGGCCTGGCGACGGCACCCCTGTGCTTCGGCGTAGCTCACCAAGGCATTAAGCCGGGATATTTCGCGCCGCCTGTGGTCATCGTCAGTATCTTCCTGTTCGATAAACTGTCGGCGAAGCCTTATGTCACCGGCACCAAACACCATCATCGCATCTGCCGGCTGGCCATCCCGCCCGGCTCTGCCGATTTCCTGATAATAGGCTTCCACAGATCCCGGCAGGTCGGTGTGAAAGACGTAGCGAACATCGGGTTTGTCGATTCCCATGCCAAAGGCGATGGTGGCAGTGACCACCAGATCTTCCTCCGTTACAAACCGGTTTTGCCGCGCCTGACGTTGCTCAGGATCCAGCCCCGCATGATAGGCAGTGGCATTGATACCGTTGGCCATCAATATTTCAGCGCTTTCTTCCGACTTTTTGCGTGACAGACAGTAGACAATGCCGCATTGCCCCTTTCGCCGGGACACATAATCAAGAAGCTGTTGTTTCCAACTCGCCTTCGCCGCCACATTCAGCGTGATGTTCGGTCGGTCGAACCCAGACACAAATGTCCGATAGGGACCGGCAAACAATTGGCGCTCTATATCCTTGCGCGTGGCTTCGTCAGCGGTCGCGGTCATCGCGGCGATGGGGACCGATGGAAACCTTTGTGACAATTCTCCAAGCGCAGCATATTCTGGACGAAAGGCCGGACCCCACTGGCTCATGCAATGGGCCTCATCAATGGCAAAAAGGCTGATCGGCAGCTGCGAGAGCGCCGATAACATGCGCGGCGTCATCAAGCGCTCCGGTGCCATATAAAGGATGCGGGTTTCGCCGGAAGCCACCCGGTACCACGCCTCGACATTGGCCTGACGGTCCTGATTTGAATGAATGGCATCGGCAGCAACCCCAGCCAGTCTTAACGCGGCCACCTGATCCTGCATCAAAGCAACCAATGGGGAGACAACAACTGTCAGTCCCTGCATCGCCAGCGCCGGAACCTGAAAACACAGGGACTTACCCGCTCCCGTCGGCATGACCGCCAGCGCCGACTGACCCGACAGCAAAGTATCGACAACCTCCTCCTGCCCGGGGCGGAAGTGGTCAAATCCAAAGATTTCTTTCAGAACCGCAAACTTCTTCGACTCAAGGGACGCAATTTCAGCATCGTCAACACCGGGAAGTGTTTGCTCTTCAGAAGTTAGCTCATAGGCAATTGAGGACATGGACAGGCAGACAGGCTGACGAATCAGTGTTCAGCCTATCGCTGATGGCAGCAATTTGAAATGCCACAGACGGGATGGCGCAAAATAAGGGCCAGAAAACAGCGGACTAAGCATCTTGCGAATAGTGCGGTTTGAAGGCTCACCCGTCCGACGTGAGACGATAGCGCCAGTGTTCGGATTTCCGCCACTCCGCAAACAGCGTTTTTCGGCGCTTTGGCAGCGTTTCGTCCAACAGATGGTATTTGATCATTCTGTCGATCCGAAATGCTCTAAAATCCTGCCGCAATGTACACCAGGCGGCCAGCACCGTTGAGCCGTCAAAGAACGTCATCAAAACCGGCCAGATGACCCGGTTGGACACGTCGTCTTTGAGATCCTTATAGATTAGCTCAACGGGTCGCTCCATCCGCAGCGACCGGCGAATGTCTTCGGTATTGACGCTCAGGGATTCCGGAATCTGGTACTGCGGAACAAACAAAGGCGTATCGATCAACACGCTCCTGAGATGTTCCGGGACAACGGCCGCAATCTTTGCAACCGCGTCTCTGGCCGCTCGCGCCAGGGATTCATCTCCCCGTCCCTCCAACATGCGTGCGCCGAGCATGACCGCCTCCAGTTCACTGGCTGTGAACATGAGCGGCGGCATGTCAAACCCCTGTTCCAATATATAGCCGATACCAGCCTCACCGCGTACCGGCACACCGGTCGATTCCAGCGATACCATGTCGCGATATAATGTGCGCAGTGAGACCTCCAGTTCTTCGGCAATGCGGGCCGCAGCGATCGGCCCGTTGGCCCGGCGCAGGATCTGGATAATTTGCAACAGTCGGTCAGCTCTTCTCATGGGACCAACTTAAAGCACAAAGCATGCTGACACCATGCTGTCAGCATGTGATACCTATGGTGTGGTGATGCTGCTACATTGCAAGAATTATTGATTTACCGAGCTCGGCAAAAGGTATTGGTTCGAATGTCCGGATACCCGATTTGAAAAAAAATATTCCTGATAATGTCGCAGCGGCCATCAACCTGTACCCGCCCCACTTGCGCGATGATCTGCTGGCCTGCCGTCGTCTGATTTTCAAGGCAGCGGAAGTTCACACCGAAATTGGACCGGTCACTGAAACGCTGAAATGGGGGCAACCTTCCTATCTTACTGAAGTTACCTGGGCAGGAAGCACGCTTCGCCTGGCACCCAGCGGAGATGGCCGGCACGCCGCACTCTATGTCAACTGCAACACCAACCTCATTGAACAGTTCCGGCAATTCTATCCCACCCGTTTTGACTTCCACGGCGCGCGGGAAGTTGCCCTTCAAGGGCCGGTATCGCAGGTGACGGAAGAACTAACGCACTGCATCGCGCTGACGCTGACCTATCATTTTCGCAAGCGGTTAGGTCAAAAACAGCGCTAAAAACGCATAAAACCGCTTGAAAACCCCTATTCAATACCAATGAATAAGAGCGCCAGCCCCATTTGATCTGGACACGCGGGCCGTTTTGCTTTTTATGCCCCCCACGCATGCTTTTTTTAGGCATGAAAACCAAAACTCCTGACCAGCTTGATCTTCTTTGACTGATCGAACTGGTTTGCCTCCGGTTCCGGAGGAAACGCGAAAGAGGGGGCATTATGCTCGATATCTTACCACCAATTATGGGTGTGATCGGACTGGTCATCGCCTACATTCTTTATGGAATGGTCATGAAGTATCCCGAAGGGGAAGCAGGGATCAAAAAGATCGGTGACCAGATCCACGAAGGCGCCATGGTCTTCATGAAACGTGAATACCAAATTCTGCTGATGTTTCTGGCCGCGCAGATCGTACTGACGTTCATTTTCCTTGATTCCAACGTGGCCCTGGCCGTGTTTGTCGGAGCCGCATCCTCCTCCATCGCTGGATGGATCGGAATGTACTCCGCTACCAAGGCGAATGTGAGAACGGCAACTGCAGCCCAGTCCGATGGCGCTTCCAGCGCCCTGACTGTTGCCTTTTTTGGCGGATCGATCATGGGTCTTTCGGTTGCATCTCTGGGTCTGATCGGACTTGGCGGTCTCTACTGGTTCCTCGGTGGCGACGCACACTCCCTTGAAGGTTTCGGCATGGGTGCCTCCACGGTAGCCCTGTTCAGCCGTATCGGCGGTGGTATCTTTACCAAAGCTGCTGATGTTGGAGCCGACCTGGTCGGTAAGGTTGAAGCTGGCATTCCTGAAGATGATCCGCGCAACCCTGGTGTGATTGCCGATAACGTGGGCGACAATGTCGGCGACGTTGCCGGCATGGGATCGGACATTTTCGAATCCTATTGTGGCGCCATGATCGCGACCATCGCCATCGCGGCGACTTCTGTTGCCGTTGCTGATGGTCAGGCCAACATGATGCTGTTGCCGCTTGCTCTGGCTGCGATTGGACTTGTCTCTTCGATCATCATGATCTTTGTCGTGAAAAGCCGCTCCGCTGCTGAACCTGCTTCGGCTTTGCGCACAGGTACATTGGGCGCACCGATCCTGTTCCTCATCGCTGCCTATGTGCTGGTCAACTATCTCGACATTGACGTCAATGTCTGGTGGGCGGTTGTTGCCGGTGCTGCCGGTGGCGTCGCGATCGGCCTGATCACGGAATACTACACCGCCGGATCACCTGTTCGCCGTATTGCGAATTCCGGTGAAACCGGATCTGCCACAGTCATGATCACCGGTCTGGCCGTTGGTATGGAATCCGTTGTCATGCCGTTGCTCTGCATCGCTGCCATCGTTTGGGTTTCAACGGCTCTGGCTGGCCTGTACGGCGTTGGTATCGCTGCTGTTGGCATGCTTGCCACAGTGGGCATTACCATGGCCATCGACGCTTACGGCCCGGTTGCCGATAACGCAGGTGGTATCGCTGAAATGGGTGGCATGGGTGACGACGTCCGTGAAATCACCGACAGCCTTGACGAGCTCGGCAACACGACTGCCGCAATCGGCAAGGGCTTTGCGATCGGTGCTGCGGCACTGGCTGCCCTGGCGATCATCGCGGCCTTCGTGCAAACCGTTGCAGCAAACAATCCCGGCTTCTCGCTGGAATTGTCGTCGCCTCTGGTTCTTGTCGGTCTGTTCATCGGTGGTACGATCCCGTTCCTGGTATCGGCTCTCACCATGACAGCTGTGGGCGAAGCCGCCTTCGACATGATCAACGAGATCCGTCGCCAGTTCAAAGAAATCCCGGGCCTGATGGAAGGCACTGCCGATCCTGACTCCGCCAAATGCGTGGATATCGCAACGTCGGCTGCACTGAAACGCATGATGCTTCCGGGTGTTATCGCCGTATGTGCCCCTCCTGCTGTCGGCCTTCTGATTGGCCCGCAGGCTCTGGGTGGCATGTTGGCCGGAGCCCTGCTGGGTTGCGTGCTGATGGCGCTGATGATGGCCAATGCCGGTGGTGCATGGGACAACGCCAAGAAGTATGTCGAAAAGGGCAATCTTGGCGGTAAAGGTACCGATACCCACGCAGCGGTTGTTGTTGGCGACACCGTCGGTGATCCCTTCAAGGATACATCTGGTCCTGCCATGAACATCCTGATCAACGTGATGGCTATT
>CAJQPW010000277.1 GCA_905480295.1 uncultured Rhizobiaceae group bacterium
ATCCAGGTGTAGAGATCCGGTGTTTCGGAGAAGAACCATACACCCAACAGGGCGGTCCAGATTATCTTCAAAAAATCAAATGGCATTACAGAGGTTGGTTCAGTCTCCTTCAGGGACTGACTGAGAGAAAATTGTGCAGCGGTTCCGGTCAAGCCGATGATCACCAACCAAAACAGGTTTTCGTTGGTGAATGGTTGCCAAACCCAAAGCGCAGGAAACAGAGAGAATATACATAAAAACACGCCCATCCATGCGACGATGGACAGGCTGGTTTCCGTGCGTGAAAGAATCTTTATCAGGATCATCGCAACGGCCCACAAGGCGGCCGAGCTGGCGGCTAAAAGTCCCCCCGTGTCGAGCGCGATAAATCCCGGTCTCAGGATGATCAACATGCCGAGAAAACCTGCAGCAATTGCCAGCCATCTATACAATCGAAATTTTTCACCCAACACCACAATGCTCAAGACGGCCATGAAAATTGGCGCGGTAAAACTCAAGGCGGTCACTTTCGCCAAAGGGGTGATCGACAGGGCAGTGAAGAACATCAGCATAGCGGCAATATTGATCAGGCCGCGCAGTGCGTGAAGACCTATGCGACGGGTTCGAAACATTTCGAACTTGGATTGAACAAGCAGAGGTATCAGGAATGCCAGGCCGAAGAGGTTTCGAAAAAAAGCTATCTGAAAGGGGGGCAGATCCGACGATACATATCTGACTGCGGCATGCATGATCGCAAATGCCACGGTGGAAACACACATCAACAGGACCCCACGCACGACACCCGATTGCCGGTGCCAAGCGTCACTCAAAACATGCATACAGAGGAAGCAGCCAGAATTTAATGAAGGACGCTAATTGCTTATCAGAAAGTCGCCCCTGAACGAAGGAAAGAATTGTCACCGGCGTCCCGGCGATCGAGGTTCAAACGGACGTATGCTGCCCCCGGAGATTGAGAAAATTCGAAATTACCCTGATCAACCCCGCACTGGATGAAGAGGGAGTTGCGGTGCGTCTTTCATCAACCGGTTTTGCGGGTTTCCCCGTTGCAGGCTGGGATGGTCATGAACTAACATTCGTCCCGGACCAAGGGAATCGGCTTGGTCAGAATCCAACTCAATCCATCCGTATCAAACCGATGAAGCGCCGCGTGAGCACATAAAGGATTGCCTGCAGACGCAAATCAGGGACTGCGAGCCACTTTGCCCGGCTCTACCCAGCATGTTTCAGGCTCAGACTTCCAGACTCCCCAAATTGATGGGGAGCACCATGAAAAGTCAGCCAGACGCAAAGCTGTCAATCCGATCTAAATGGAGGCCGCGACGTTAAATTCGCAGGCGATCACAGAATGAAAATCGATAGCCATTCTGGCGACGAGGCTGACGCTGACTGCATGTTTCGCCGGACATCTTCCGTCGATCTCCACGCCGGGCTGGGTGCCATTGCCCGCATAACGCGAATGGCGTTTCGATACCGCATTCGCGCCGGACTGGCTTTGATCGCGACGGTGGCCGCGGGGTTGATGCAGTTATCGATACCCGTGCTTTTGGGACGCGCGGTTGACGAGACTCAATCTGTTGCTGCGGCAAAAGCTGAACCAGAAACGCTCTATGGCATCGCAATTCTGTTGTTTGTGGCCAGCGTCGCGCGGGGAATATTCACACTCGTGCAAAACTACACCGCCGAATCCGTTGGCCATTTATTGGCGCGCGATATTCGCAATGCAGTTTATGGCAAAATTCAAAGTCTGCCCTTTTCCTTCCATGACCGAACCCATTCGGGTGATTTGATCACCGTCGGCATGTTGGACCTGGAAGGCGTGCGCATGTATTTTTCAACCGCCCTGGTACGCACCGTTCTTCTGGGATTGTTGATCGGACTGGGGGCCACTTTGTTGTTGTCCACCAACCTGACCCTTGGCCTGCTGGCCCTGTCCTTCGTGCCATTTGCAGCGTGGCGCAGTACGGTCATGCGACTGATGCTGCGCCGGACCTGGCTCATTTTGCAGGAGCGGCTGGGGGTTTTGAGCCAGGTGATGGAGGAAAGCCTTGCCGGCATTCGCGTGGTCCGGGCATTTGCCGCGTCGGATCATGAAATGGACAAGTTCGAAACCGCCTCTAAATCGGCGCTGGAGCTCAGTCACAAGCGGATTGAGACTCGGGTCAACAACACATCGGCAATGACACTGGCATTCTTTGCCGCCATGGGGCTGGTGTTGTTCTTCGGTGGCCGGCAGGTGGCGTCAGGCGAAATCACCCTGGGCACGCTGGCGACTTTCCTGACCTTTATGACCATCCTACAGATGCCGGTGCGCCAGCTGGGCATGATGGTGAACGGGTATGCGCGCGCCTCAACTTGCGGTGCTCGCCTGTTTGCGCTGATTGATCACGAAACCGAAATAGACGACGCACCCGGTGCCAAGGATCTTGAGATCAGTGACGGCACACTCAAACTTGAAAATGTCAGTTTCGCCTATGCAAAAGACAGCGACCGACAGGCCGTATCCAATATCGGTTTTGAGGCCCGCAAGGGGGAAACCATCGGCATTGTTGGCCCGCCCGGTTCAGGCAAGACAACATTGATGCATTTGATCCCACGTTTTTACGACCCCTCCAAAGGCACAATCAGCATCGACGGACAAGACATTAAGGACGCCACCCTGTCGTCGGTTCGGCAGGCCGTTGCTGTGGTTCAGCAGGACAGTTTCCTGTTCACTACATCAATTGAGAACAACATCGCCTATGCCGATCCATTCACCGAAGACCGGCAAATTCGCAGCGTTGCGGAATCGGCACAGTTGCACGACTACGTCCTTGGCCTGCCCGGTAAATATGGAACCATTGTCGGTGAGCGCGGGGTTTCCCTGTCGGGTGGTCAACGCCAACGACTGGCGATTGCCCGAACTTTGATGAAGCAGCCAGCGGTGCTGATTTTCGACGATTCCACCGCCGCCATTGATGCCGGTACCGAAAACCGCATCAGAGCGGCATTGAAAGAATATGCCAAGGATCGGGTCACGCTGATTGTTGCTCACCGGCTTGCCAGCCTGATGCATGCCGACAGAATTCTGTTTCTCGAAGCGGGGAAGATCGTCGAACAGGGCAGCCATGAAGAATTATTGAAACTGGGGGGGCGCTATAGTGACCTGCACGATTTGCAGATGAGCCCGGGGGCCGAGATGCTCAACCAACAGGAAGTTCGCAGATGAGCCAGGCGAGTAACGGAGAGCCGCGGGATCACCATGAGGACGAACGTCCGCGCATGCGAGCAGTTGTCGGGTCTGACCGTATCGAGGAAGAAATATTTGGCCGGGTATTTGACGGCAAGGTTACACGACGGATTTGGCAATTTGTCCGCCCCTACAAGCGGCATGTATCGATTTCGGTGGCTGCCGTGGTTGCATTTACCGGCTCCCAGCTGACGATCCCGCTTTTAATCCGCTATGCCATCGACCATGGTATGGCACCTGGGGCGGCGCCCTCGGTACTGGTCCAAATCATCGCCATTTTCGCGGTCGTCGTTGTCCTGAATTTCGTCGCGTCGCGGGTCCAGGAAAACGTCACCGGACGCATGGCCGAGAACGTTCTGTTCGACATACGTCGCGCCATGTTTGGCCATCTGCAGCGTGTATCGCTTTCCTTCATGGACAAAACCGAAGTCGGACGATTGATGTCGCGGTTGCAAGGTGATGTGAATTCGATGC
>CAJQPW010000278.1 GCA_905480295.1 uncultured Rhizobiaceae group bacterium
CCGGTTGGCCACTGCCATCGGCGGGGGTCAGCCGTTGGCGGTTCTGAAACCCGATCGCATCGAGCCGCGCCTCGATCAGGTTGCGGGCTTTTTCCATACCCTGCGCCATGGTGGGGTCCGCTCCAACGGACGGGCAGGCCACCAGCGTCTTGAGTGCTTCGATCAGCGCGGGTTTGTGCTCCATTGCATGGGCAAGAACGGGATCGGACATAAGGTCTCCGGTTTAGGTAACACCGCCATCGACGCTGAGAATCTGCGCCGTGATCCATCCTGCTTCTTGCGAAGAGAGAAAGGCGGCGGTGGCGGCGATATCCTCAGGCGTGCCAAGGCGGCGGGTGTGAATACGGTTGATTAGTTGCGCCTGTCCTGCCGCGCCATAGGCAGCCCATTGGCGTTCGGTTGCAGGGTTCGACAGGATGAAACCAGGGGCGATGGAATTCACTGTGATGCCATGCTGGGCGAGTTCCAGGCTCAGCTGTTTGGTGAGACCCACCAGCGCGTGCTTGGCCGCCGTATAAGCGTGGATTCCCGTCAGGCTGGGCCTGAGACCCGCGCCGGAACTGATCGTGACGATCCGGCCCCAGCCCTTCTTTTTCATCGCGGGGGCCAGTGCCTGGGCCAGGTAAAGCGATGCATCGACATTGGCTGCAAATATACTGTGCCAAGCATCAGGATCGACCTCTTCCAGCGGCGTGCCCACCTGTCCCCGAACACCGCCTGCCGCATTCACCAGAATGTCGGGTGCGCCATGGTCGATTACGATCCGGGTGTTCATTTCCTTGACCGAGGCGGGATCACCCAGATCTGCCGCGATGGTTGGCAAGCCCAGCTTCTTGCACTTGGCATCAAGCGCCTCTCCGGGCAGGTCGCTGATAATAACCTGCGCACCATCTGCGGCGAGTCGCGCGGCGATGGCAGCACCTATCCCACCGACAACACCGGTAATAAGGGCCGTACGGGACGTCATCGGATCACCTTGGTGAGTTTGTGAAACGTATCAGCAGACATCTCACAGCGGCCCTCCTCAATATCGTGGATCAACTCGACTAAACGGCGCAACAAGGGCGTTTCGATACCATGCGACGCGGCGATCTCGGCGACGTTCCCCACCTGCGGATCTACTTCTGTATTGCGCTTGCGCACAGCCAGATCACGATAGATGCCCGTGTGGGTCTTGGCAGTCTTGGAGTTGAACTCGGCTAGATCGGCGATACTTTTCAGGGCTGCCGCTTCGGACGCACCAGGCAGGAAGGCCGAAGGTTCAAAACCGTTGAAGGGCTTTGGATCGACCCCCTCGGCGACAGCCGTTTGCATCACCTCGCGGGCCAATCCAATCAACGCGGGACCACGGGCCGGGTCGGCGAAGTTCGTCGTCATGCTGTCGGGAGTCAGGGCCGTGGCGAAAAGCATGGCGCCATAGCCAAGTTTGCCCCAAAGGTAGGCCCAGATATCATCGGTGAGCACTGAATCGGGCTCAAAGACCTGCAAGAGACGGTGCATCTCCTTTGTACGGGAACGAATGGGGCCGTCTATTTCGCCCACGACCACGGCACCGCGATTGCCAAAAAGAATGCGGCCCGGTCCAATCCAGTCCGCACCGTAGTTTACGAAGGCTCCCAAGGTCCGCTCTGGCCCGGCAAGTTCTGCTATCGTCCTTTCGTTAAGGCCATTCTGGGCTGACAAAATATAGCCATCCTGCGCCAGATGAGGAAGCAGGGCATGGACTGCCTTTTCAGTTGCCTGCGCTTTAACAGCAAGAACGATTTGACCGTATGTGCCCGTCAATTCATCGGGCGTGAAGCAAGGCACTACTTGCGTGAATTCTTCAACGGGTCCCTCAACTCGTAGTCCCTCGGTGCGGCAAGCCTCCACATGTTCTGGCTCGATGTCGACCATCTTCACCGGGTGACCCGCGCGCGCCCAGTAAGCGCCCAGAATGCCACCAATCGCACCGGCGCCCCAGATTAAAACCTCGCTTCGCATCAACGATCACCAATCGTTGGCCATGGGCCCTCCAGGGCTTCACGAACTTCCATTACACCGACCTCCCATAGGGCCAGCATTTCATCATCCGGCCTCTGCCAGGGCCCACCAAAAGCACCATCGCCCAAGATCTCCCGCGCCACGTCGGGAGGAGAAGCTTTCATCAGGTTCATATCCACCACCGGTTTTTCGCCCTCCGGCGCCGGGGCATGGGCCAATCGCGTCCAAGGAAAATTCTCCATCCAGTTGGCGTGCGAGCCGGTCTTATCGATGGCTTGTGCCTTGGCCCAGGTTTTGGGCGCATTCCACCAGTTGTGGAACTTGATTGAGATGTCACCGTATTCTGCCATCAACTCCTGTGCGAGTGCGCCGACGGGGTTGTTCCCACCATGGCCATTCACGATCAGGATCTGCCGAAAGCCAGAGCGGCGCAGCGAAGCGATGACATCGCGCACGACGGCCATCAGGGTTTCGACCCTCAGACAAATTGTGCCTGGGTAGGCGTTGAAATAAGGGGCCAGTCCATAAGGCATAACCGGAAATACCGGAATATCCAGCGGGTTGGTCGCGTCAACCGCTACCTTCTCCGCCAGGATCAGATCTACACAAAGGGAAAGCTGTGCGTGCTGTTCCGTTGACCCGATGGGCAAGACGCAACGCGGATCGCGCGCAGCGCTCGCCTCAACGTCGCGCCAATTCATCTCAGCCACTTTCATAGCTTTGTTCCTTCCTTATTTGTCTCTGCTTCAAGCGGCAGACTGCCTTCCCACTCCTGCGCGTCCATAACGACTTTCGACAGGAGCTCAAAAAGCATTTGACGTTCTCCTTCAGACAAGGCCTTGAGCATCCGTTTTTCCTGCGCCTCAAATGCGGGCCGAGTTTCGCTTAAAAGGGCCCAGCCCTTGTCAGACAGATGCAGAGCTTGCCTGCGCCCCCCGCCAGGGGGCTTGTCGCGTGCCTTGATCAGGCCCATCCCTTCTAGCTGGTTAATGGCACGGCTGAGTGTGTTCTTGGGA
>CAJQPW010000279.1 GCA_905480295.1 uncultured Rhizobiaceae group bacterium
CTTGAAGCGCTGGACGCGGCTGACGGAACCGAAGACGGTGTGATTGATCTTGCCAACGTGCAGAACGGTGCTTCTTCCTACCGTTTTGTCGGGGCGGATCTTTTGGACGAATCTGGCTACTCGGTTTCTTCCGCCGGTGATGTGGATGGGGATGGCCGAGCGGACCTGCTGATTGGAGCCCGTGGGGCGGATGGTATCGACAATGATGATTCCTGGGTTGGAGAAACCTATCTGATCGCGGCGGCTGATCTTGTGGCGCTGGATAAGGCTGATGGAACCGAAGACGGTGTGATTGATCTTGCCAACGCGCAAAACGGTGCTTCGTCCTATCGTTTTGTCGGGGCGGATGGTTCGGACCAATCTGGTTGGTCGGTCTCTTCCGCTGGAGATGTGGATGGCGATGGCCACGCCGATTTGCTGATCGGAGCCTGGAGAGCAGACGGCATTGGCAATGGTGAAACCAATTTGGGAGAAGCATATCTGATTGCAGCGGCTGATTTTGTGACCCTGGATCGGGCTGATGGAACCGAAGACGGGGTGATTGATCTTGCCAACGTGCAGAACGGTGCTTCATCCTATCGCTTTGTCGGCGCGGATGCATTTGACAATTCCGGTTGGTCGGTCTCGTCCGCCGGTGATGTGGATGGGGATGGCAAGGCCGATTTGCTGATTGGGGCACAGAACGCCGACGGCATTGGCAATGGTGAAACCAATTCTGGAGAAACCTATGTGATTGCGGCGAAGGATCTTGAGGCGTTGGATGCGGCAGACGGCACGGTTGATCACATTATCGATCTGGCCAATGTGGGCACCATCTATCATGCCCCGACTGCGATTGGGCTGGATAATCTGTCGGTTGATGAGAATGAAGCCGGTGCGGTGATTGGTGCGTTGACGGTGAGTGATCCGGATCAGGCGGATGGTCATACGTTTACAGTCGATGATGCCCGGTTTGAGATTGTCGCCGGCGAGCTGCGGCTGAAGGCCGGTGTGAGCCTCGATTACGAGAGCGAAGCCAGTGTCACGGTGACGGTAACCGCCACCGATGCGCAGGGGCTGTCGGTCGATCAGGCGTTCACCATTGCGGTGGGTGATGTTGCAGAAACTGCCAACCAGGCCCCCACCGGGCTTGATCTGAGCCTTCGCGGCATTGACGAGACGGCCGCCTCCGGCGCGATTATCGGCACTCTAACCGTCGCCGACCCGGATACCGGGGACAGCCATGTCTTCTCCGTCGACAATGACGGGCGTTTTGAGGTTGACGCCAATGATCAGCTGAAGCTGAAACAGGGTGTGGCGCTGAACGAGCCGGTTGGTACACGGATCTGGCTGACCATAACGGTCACCGACGATGGCGGTCTCATCCATACCGAACAGGTGGCGATCCAGGTCACCGATACGCTGGTTGAACAGGGCAATGGGACGCTCGGTGGCAACGATTTGATCGAAGGATCAGATGGTAGTGATAGATTTTATGGTGATACGAACACAAGTCTGCAGAACGAGGCCCAGGGTACTGATGACGTGCTGCATGGGCGGGATGGTGCTGACATTCTCTATGGCGATACTGCCCGTCATCAAAGAAACGAATCCCAGGGCGGGGACGATATTCTGGATGGTGGAGACGGCGACGACATTCTTTACGGCGATGCCGGATTTAGTGTCAGGCATAACAGCATCAGCGGTAATGATGTGCTGGAAGGCGGGGCCGGGGATGACACGCTATACGGCGATGCGGGTTTCTATCTGGAGGACAATGCCCAGGGGGGTGACGATGTTCTCAACGGTGGTTCCGGCAATGATAATTTGTGGGGCGATGGTATGCTCACAGATCTGGCGACCGGCGGTGATGACACATTTGTCTTCGACTTGGACAACGGTTCTTTCGGCCATGATGTGATCCATGACTTTGAGGCCGGAGCGGGTTCCAACGACGTGCTTCAGTTTGACCTCGACATTGGCTTTACGGAGTTTGCCGACGTGATCGCCAACGCCGCCGACGACGGTACCAATACGATCATCACGGTGGATGAGGACAACTCGATCGTGCTGAAGAATGTACGTGTTGCCGATCTGCACGCCGACGATATGGCTTTTGTGGCCTGACCAGAGCGGCCATGGGTTGCCTGTTGAATGATGCACGAGGATAGACAGATGAGGGTACAGGAAACGGATGTGGGATTGTTTGTGCGTCCCACTCAGTATCTGAGAATGACGCAAGAAGACTCACCGTCAACGCTGCGTTCAGCGACGGATAAGGTCGATGGTGTATTCGGGCACACCCGATACAGCGACGCCCTGATCGACGGAGATCAGCCGGGTGCGGATGTTGGCTCGATCTCGCTGCAGCACTCTGAACACGGCGGTGAGTTGCCCTGGTCCGTGAGTGACCCTCGGTTTGAAGTTCTCAATGGACGGCTGAAACTGAAGGATGGGATCAGCCTGGATCGGCAGGCCGATACAGATGTCAATGTCGTGGTATCTGCGTCCTGGCTGAATGGTCTTGAGACCTTTCAGATATTCAGGATCAGGGTAAAACAGCAGTTTGCCTACTCACGTCAGGCCGGCAACGTCTTTCTTGATGCCACGGCGATTGCCGGTATCAGCACCATCATATTCAGTGATCTGGCCTTTGCCGACCTGACGATAAGCCGCATTATCGATCCCGTCGAAGATGAAGCCGTTATTGTTTTCACATGGACCGACGGGTCGGAACAGGGTGCATTTCACGTGGCCGAGGAAGCCAATCGTGTCAGTTCATATCAATTTTCCGACGGGATAATTCTTGACCCTGCCGCACTTGAGGCAGCAATTGTCGATGGGCCCGATGGCCTTTCTGATCATGCTGATCAGAGCTTCAGCACGGATGATGCCAGACAGAACGAGTCAGCGTTTGAGAAGGACCCGCATGCGGCCGGTCGGGACGGGGACAATGTCTACAAAATTACCGCCAGCAGCGACAACGACAACAACAGCGGCAGCCGCACCCTGGTCCTTGACGGTCAAGCGGATAACGGTTCTTCCGGCAATTATGACCGGGTGGTTTTCGTCAACCTCAACGCTGCGGATATCGTAGCCAGCCGCCGTGAAGGCGGCGACAGCGGCAGCGGCAACGGCAACGACAGCGACGAGTTGGTGTTGAGTTGGCAAGGTGGTGAACTGGTTCTCGCCAATGAAGGGCAGTCGATTGAAACATTCGAATTTGCCGATGGCCGAACTGTCCAAATAATCGAATTTGCCGATGCGCCGTTGATCGAAGGGACATCGATGAACGACTGGCTGGTCGGTGGGAAGGGTTCGAATCGGCTCGTGGGCGATGCCCCCGGCGCAGATCATCAAAACCCAAATGGTCGCAGAGGTGGCGATGA
>CAJQPW010000280.1 GCA_905480295.1 uncultured Rhizobiaceae group bacterium
TTACCCCCCTGTTTGACTTGATGCAGGCAACGCCCCATCTCGCCTATCTTGTACCAGTGGTCGTGATGTTTGGGGCAGGGCAGGTGCCCGCACTGATTGCAACGGTGATATTTGCCATGCCGCCCATGGCACGGTGTACCATTCTGGCGCTTCAAACTGTTCCCAGTGACGTCGTGGAATCCGGCCGCATGAATGGGTGCACGCCGCGTCAAATGTTATGGAAAGTGCAACTGCCAGCGTCTCAGAAGACGCTGCTATTGGGGCTCAATCAGGTAATAATGCAAACCTTGGCCATGGTTGTCATTGCATCCCTTGTGGGCGCTCAGGGTCTGGGCCACAAGCTGCTGTTTTCACTCCAGCAACTGAAATTAGGCTTCGCCACCATGCAGGGGGTTGCGATTGTTCTGATGGCAGTGGTTCTTGACCGCATCACCCAGGCCTATGCCAATCGTGCCACCGATTACGAGCACCAGGAAACGGCTGGATTTGTCTCACGCCACGGGCACTTGCTGGCTTTTTCACTCGTCATGCTGGTGTCGGTAGTCGCAGCGTATTTCTTCAGAGATGTGTCGATTCTTTCGAAAAAAATGTTGCTGGTTGACAGTAAATCAGCGCTTGAACTGGATAAATCCATCAAGGCCGTCACGTTTTTTCTCATTGATTATGTCAAGCCGGTGAGAGACTGGTTGACCGTCTGGGTGCTCATTCCCATTCGAAATTTCTATCAGGCAATGCCCTGGTTGGTTGTCGCCGGAATTATCGGCGTGCTGGGCCATCGACTTGGCGGATGGCGACTGACGGCATTGGTTTGCGGTCTGTTCTATTTCATCGTTGTATTGCCAGGAAACTGGGAATTCGCCACCACCACATTCTATTATGTTTCGTCGGCGTTGGTTGTCTGTTTGATGATTGGTCTACCGCTTGGCATTTGGGCGTCGCGGTCGCCGCGTGCTGCGAAAATAATCATGACCTGTTGTAACACGCTGCAAACCTTTCCGTCCTTCATTTATTTGTTGCCGGCGATCATGTTGTTCAAAGTGGGAGAGCTGGCCATTATTTTTGCCATTGTTCCCTACGCGACAGTGCCTTCAATCAGATACACCTATCTCGGATTGAAACTGGTGCCTGAAGTCACAGGCGAAGCCGCCCGCATGTCTGGTGCAACCGCGTGGCAGAGGCTCTGGAAAGTTCAACTCCCCATCGCTGTTCCGGAGATCATGCTGGGGGTCAATCAGACCATCATGATGGCACTGGCCATGACGGCGATTACAGCGCTGATCGGTGGCACTGATCTTGGACAGGAAATCTACCGCGCATTGCCCACAAGCGATGCGGGCCGGGGAGTAATGGCTGGTTTGGGTATCGCCACCATGGGAATAATTGCTGATCGCTTGATCGGTGCGTGGGCCGACAAGCGAAAGGCCGATTTGGGAATAGCCTAAGGAGAACAGGTATGAGCAAGAGAATAGCGGTAATCGGTGCAGGCCCATCAGGTTTGGCACAGTTGCGGGCGTTTCAGTCCGCAAAGAACAACGGTGAGGATGTTCCCGAGGTCGTGTGTTTCGAAAAGCAGGACAATTGGGGTGGATTGTGGAACTACACCTGGCGAACGGGACTCGATCAGTACGGCGAACCCGTTCACTGTTCGATGTATCGGTATCTATGGTCCAATGGTCCCAAGGAAGGGCTGGAATTCGCCGACTATACGTTTGAAGAACATTTCGGCAAACAAATCGCGTCTTATCCGCCCCGCGCTGTCCTGTTTGATTACATTCAGGGCCGCGTGGAAAAAGCCGGTGTTCGCGATCAAATCCGGTTTGGTACTGTTGTCAGAAATGTCACTTTTGATGAAGGTACAGGCCAATTTACGGTTACTTCTCAACATCTTCCAACCAGTGAACGCGTGGTGGAAGAGTTTGATCACGTTGTTGTTGCCACCGGTCATTTTTCCACACCCAACTTGCCCAGTTTTGATGGACTGGATCGCTTCAACGGGCGCGTATTGCATGCCCATGATTTTCGCGATGCTGTCGAATTCAAAGACAAGGACGTATTGATAATCGGTACGTCCTACTCGGCGGAAGACATCGGCTCTCAGTGCTGGAAATACGGTGCAAAATCGATCACGGTCAGTCATCGTACCGCAGCGATGGGGTATGATTGGCCTGATAACTGGAAGGAAGTCCCTCTTTTACAGAAGGTGGACGGCAACACCTGCACGTTCAAAGACGGCACGTCCAAGGATATTGATGCGATTATCCTGTGCACCGGCTATCAGCATCATTTTCCATTCATGGAAGACAGCCTGCGCCTGAAAACCGCCAACCGGCTTGCCTCTGCAAATCTCTACAAGGGTGTTGCTTTTATCGACAACCCAAAGCTGATTTATCTCGGCATGCAGGACCAGTGGTACACATTCAACATGTTTGACGCCCAGGCCTGGTGGGCCCGAGACTTGATGATGGGAAAAATTGATCTTCCTGACAGAGCAGCGATGGAGGCAGATGTAGCAGACCGGGAAGCACGCGAGGACGCGCTCGAAGATGACTATGCCTGCATCGATTATCAAGGCGACTATGTTCGCGAGTTGATGGAAGAAACTGACTATCCCAGTTTTGATGTCACCGCGTCGAATGAAGCGTTCTACCAGTGGAAGAAGCACAAGAAGAAAAACATCATGACGTTCCGTGACAATTGCTATCGCTCGCCGATGACCGGTACGATGGCACCCGTTCATCACACACCTTGGAAAGATGCGATGGACGACACGTTGGAAAGCTATCTGAAGAACTAGCGTAGGTGAGATGAACTCAATGAGGCTTGATTCTGCGCCGTTCCAAGTCTCTGCATTTCTGGCTCGGTGCCCAAGGTTGCGGTTATCGTTGCGACCGCCATGGAGAGTGGCGGGATGGATAGCCGCGGTATGTTTTCTGTTGTGGTGTATTTCGTTGCAGCAGGTGCTGGCCGAAGAGGTGGATCTCGAACTGGTTCTTGCCATGGATGGGTCAGGAAGCATCAGTGAGAGTGAGTACATTTTCCAACTTGAAGGCACAGCACGTGCGTTTGAAGA
>CAJQPW010000281.1 GCA_905480295.1 uncultured Rhizobiaceae group bacterium
CCCGGCGATACGGTCGCCATCGCAACGCCTGGATATCCGGCTTATCGCAATATTCTGAAGGCTTTATCACTCGATATCGAAGAGATTGAAACCGTCGCGGAGGATGGTTGGATCCTGACACCGCAATTGGTGCGTGCTGCCCATGCCCGCAAACCTTTATCCGGACTGCTGGTGGCCAGTCCTGCCAACCCCACCGGCACGATGATGAGCGGGGAAGCGTTGCAGGAACTGATTGCCTGCTGCGAAGAACTGGGAATTCAGTTCATTTCAGATGAAATTTACCACGGGCTGACCTATCCGGAAGAGACCGGCATTGCGGAAGTCTCGGCGCTGCAGTTCAGCGACAAGGCCATCATCATCAATTCCTTTTCGAAATATTTCTGCATGACCGGCTGGCGGGTTGGCTGGATGGTTTTGCCACCGGAACTGATTCGACCCGTAGAACGGCTCAGCCAGAGCCTTTATATTTCAGCGCCCGAACTGTCGCAGGTCGCTGCGCTTCATGCGCTTGATTGTCGCCCGGAACTGGAAACTGTTCGGTTGGGCTATCTGGCAAACCGGCGATTGTTGCTGGATCGCTTACCGGCCTTGGGTTTTGATGAAGTGTTGCCCGTTGACGGAGCGTTTTACGCCTATGCCAATGCAACGCGCTTTACCAACGACACGATGGAATTTGCCGAACGGATGTTGGTTGAGAGCCATGTTGCGGTGACCCCCGGACTGGATTTTGACCGTGACAGGGGGCATCGTTACCTGAGGTTCTCCTTTGCAGGAGACCATGAGACGATGATCAAAGCCATGGACAGTCTCGAAGACTGGCTGGCATGATCAAAGTTTGTCGCATCGTCTGACTATCAAACCACTTGGAGGTTGCTGACATGGACAAGGAATTTCTCGAAGAGCTTTTCGCCCCTTTTGGCAAGGTCACCGTCAGGAATATGTTTGGCGGGACGGGTATATTTCATCGGGGTCTGAATATCGCGGGCATCATGGACGGGCAGTTTCGTCTCAAAGCAGACGATGACACCATTGGTGATTTTGTCGCCGAAGGCATGTCGCCCTGGGAGTATACCCGCAAGGACGGCAAAATTGTCACCATGAGCTACTGGACCGTGCCGGAACGCCTGCTTGATGATCCTGAGGATTTTGCCGTGTGGGCGCAAAAGGCGTTTGAGGCGGCAATGCGTGCGGATGCCGCCAAACCGCCCAAACAGCGGAAATTCAAAGACGTCTAGACGTTACGATTTCAGCCGATGTCGCGTGTGGATTGCAGCAGGAAGGCCGGGACGTGATCGCCAAGCCCTTGCGGCGTTGGTCCGTCCTTGTCGTCAGACTTGCGACCGCGGCGGGGCTTGGAACCGGATTTGGCCTCGCGAGGGGACTCGTCTTTCTCGTTCTTCGGTTTGGGCTCGGCTTTTCGTTCCGCAGGAGCCTTCTTACTTGCCTCAACAGACGTTGGCGCTTCGACGGCCTCTTCAACGGTGGGTTCGGGCTTTGGTGCCTTGGCCTTGGTCCGTCTTGTTCTCTTGGGTTTTTCGGCCACTGGCGCAGAGTCTTCTGATGTGGCGTTCTGGGCTTCAGTGGCCCATTCAACCTTGTCGCCGGTCAGGTCGATAATGGCCTTGATATATTTGTCGTCGGCTTTGGTGACCATGGTGAAGGCCCATCCGTCACGTCCAGCGCGCCCGCAGCGTCCGATCCGGTGCACATAGTCTTCGGCGTGGGTCGGCACGTCAAAGTTGAAGACATGAGATACATCTGGAATATCCAGACCGCGCGCGGCCACGTCGCTGGCGACAAGAAGTTTGATTTCGCCGGAGCGGAAGCCGGCAAGCGTTTTGGTTCGGGCCGTCTGGTCCATGTCACCATGCAGAGAGCCGACCGAATAACCCCGCTTGTTCAGTGACGTGTAGAGGGTGGCCACATCGCGTTTGCGGTTGCAGAAAATAATGCCGTTGTTGAGGTTTTCCGCACCGTCGATGAGTTGGCGCAGCACTGCGCGCTTCTCAAAGTCCTTTTTGGGTGCGTGAACCAGTTTCTGTTCAATTGTGTCAGACGTCGAAGCGGCAGCAGCGACGGCAACCTGAACAGGGTTCTGCAGGAACTGGTCGGCCAGCTTTTCGATAATCGGCGGCATGGTTGCCGAGAAAAACAGTGTCTGGCGGGTGAAGGGAACCATTTTAACAATGCGTTCAATATCGGGAATGAAACCCATGTCCAGCATGCGGTCGGCTTCGTCGATCACAAGGATCTCCACACCATTCATCAATATGCGTCCGCGTTCAAACAGATCGAGAAGACGTCCTGGCGTGGCAATCAGCACATCGGCACCGCGGTCCAGCTTGCGCATCTGGTCTTCAAAAGACACGCCGCCGATCAGCAGCGCGACATTCAATTTGTGATTGACGCTGTATTTGACGAAGTTTTCTTCAACCTGCGCCGCCAGCTCGCGGGTTGGTTCCAGAATCAAGGTGCGCGGCATGCGGGCGCGGGCGCGTCCCTTCTCCGACATGGAAATCATGGGCAGCACAAATGCAGCCGTCTTGCCTGTCCCGGTTTGTGCAATGCCCATCACGTCGCGACGATCGAGGACGTGGGGAATGGCTTTTTCCTGAATAGGCGTTGGTTCGCTATATCCGGCGGTTTCGACGGCAGCGAGTACTTTTGGACTAAGTCCGAGTTCTGAGAATTTCATAAATAGGTCTGTCTTGTTGACTGATTGACTTTGGGGTGCGCGCGATGGGGATCGTTCCCTTCGCTCTTGGCGCTTCCAATTTCATCGCGCCAGACTGTCTGGAACGAGCCGATAGGCAAATACGGCTCTCCTGTCAAGAATATGCGCCGTGTTTGCTTAATTGTCGCAGTTTCTGTTGGCCTGCTGTGACGTCGTATTAGAACGATTGTTTCTTGGATCTGCAACTGGCTCACCAATGATAAGAGCTCACTGTGGGTGCCGCTACAGGCAGAACGCCAGGAACAGCGGCTCCATTGGTCAGGCGGTCGTGTCAAACGTCCAGCAGGTCATCATCGGCAAACTGGGCATTTTCCTGAATGAACACAAAACGCTTCTCCGGTTTGGTGCCCATCAGCTTATCGATTGAACTGCTGGCGGCTTCAGGATGATCGATGGAAACCCGCAGGATCGTCCGTTTGCTCGGGTCCATCGTGGTTTCTTTCAACTGTGCCGGCATCATTTCGCCAAGCCCCTTGAAGCGGCCCAGCTCGATTTTTTTGCTACCGGAGAATTCATCCTGGATCAACTGATCCTTGTGAGCATCGTCCCGGGCATAAAGCGTTTTGCCACCCTGGGTCAGTTTGTACAGCGGCGGTACGGCCAGATACAGAGCACCACCTTCAATAATGCCCGGCATTTCCTGATAGAAAAACGTAATCAGCAGGGAAGCAATATGCGCCCCGTCAACATCGGCATCTGTCATGATGATGACCCGGTCATAGCGCAGATCATCAAGAGAAAACTTGGAACGGGTGCCACAGCCCAGAGCCTGCACAAGGTCTTGAATCTGCTGACTGTTCGCCATCTTGTCGCGGCTTGCTGAGGCGACATTCAAAATTTTACCGCGCAGCGGGAGAATGGCCTGGCTTTTGCGATCGCGCGCCTGCTTTGCCGAGCCACCCGCTGAGTCTCCCTCAACGATAAATATCTCGGTGCCACCCTTGGCGTTCTTGGAGCAGTCGGCAAGCTTGCCGGGCAGGCGCAGTTTTCGCGTGGCATTCTTGCGATTGACTTCTTTTTCCTGCCGCCGCCGCATGCGTTCTTCCGCGCGATCGACAACCCAATCCAACAGTTTTGCAGATTGCGCCGGAGAAGCGGCCAGCCAATGGTCAAATGAGTCCCGTATCGCTGCCTCGACAATGCGCGTGGCCTCGACGGTGGCCAGTTTGTCTTTGGTCTGACCGACAAATTCTGGTTCACGAATGAACACCGAAATCATTGCTGCCGCAGAGGTCATCACATCATCGGTGGTGATGACGGCACCCTTTTTATTGCCGACGAGTTCCGCATAGGCCTTGAGACTGCGCGTCAGGGTAACCCGCAATCCCGCCTCGTGGGTTCCGCCTTCACCGGTGGGCACGGTGTTACAATAGGAATTTACAAACCCGTCATCACCGAACCACGTGATCGCCCATTCCACGGCACCATGACCCGATCTCTTTTCTGTTGAACCGGCAAATGGCTGGTCGGTTACCTGCATCTGTTTGCCGAGGGTCGACAGCAAATAGTCTTTCAACCCGCCTGGAAAGTGAAATACCGCCTTGTCGCTAACTTCGTCTTTGCCGGAGACCAGACTTGGATCGCAACTCCAACGAATTTCGACCCCTCCAAACAGGTAAGCCTTGGACCGTGCCATCTTGAACAGTGTCAGCGGTGAAAATTTTGCGTTCTTGCCAAAGATCTGCTCGTCGGGGTGAAACCTGACCCGCGTGCCGCGTCGGTTGTTCACATCGCCGACATTTTCGACCTTGCCCAGGGCTTTACCACGCGAAAATGTCTGCCGGTATAATTGGCGGTTGCGCGCAACTTCAACAATACAGTCGTCAGACAGAGCGTTGACCACGGAAATGCCGACGCCATGCAGTCCGCCAGAGGTTTCATAGGCCGTGCCGTCAAATTTTCCGCCGGCATGCAACGTGGTCATGATGATTTCGAGCGCAGATTTGTCTTTGAATTTGGGATGAGGATCAACCGGAATGCCGCGACCATTGTCGGTTACGGTGAGGTATCCTTCGGCATCCAGATCGACTTCAATCCAGGTGGCGTGCCCGGCAACCGCTTCATCCATCGAATTGTCGATGACTTCCGCAAACAGGTGATGCATGGCTTTGCCATCGGTGCCACCGATATACATGCCCGGGCGACGGCGGACCGGCTCCAGGCCTTCCAGCACTTCAATATCAGACGCGCTGTAGGATTCACCGTTTACTTTGCTGTTTTTC
>CAJQPW010000282.1 GCA_905480295.1 uncultured Rhizobiaceae group bacterium
GGTGACGGTGAACATGTAGTCCCCGTCCAGCTCGATCTTGCGCTGAAAGGTCAGAGAATTTTCGTTTTGATACTGCAGAACAACCGGGTTGGTCGGGGTCAGCACATCTCCCTGAACCTGGGTCCAGATTGTAGAGGGGCCGGGCAGATCACCAGCTTGTTCGTTGGGCGAAAAACCAAATTCGGCAAAATAGGCATTTTCATTGCTGACCGGATTCAGCAGCGTGATCTCGGGGCTGGTCGGATCCACCGTCTGTCGATATTGCGCCAGATTCAGATCATCAATGCGTGCACCCTTAAGATTGATGCTGCCATCCAGCTTGTCCGATTTGAAAACAATTCGACCCGCCGCACGGCTTGATGATGTTTCAGGCGCAGAACCCGGCACGATCGATTTTGCAGTGCTGGGTGCAGGAACACCCTCTGTCTCAACGGGAGTGGTCTGTTCGCTGGAAACGCCAGCCTGTTGATCAGCCTTTTTCTGCAGTTCCAGTTGTGCTTCCGCCTCTGCCCGCTCCTGCTCAATTCGAGGACTGATCACCAGCATTTGCCAGAAGAACACAACAGCCAGCGACAATACGGCAGCCAAAATAAAATTGCGTTGGTTGTCCATCAAAAAGTCCGTCTGTATCCAAAGAAGGTTTATTCTATATGGGTTGGCACCTATCAGATGGCCACCGGTGAATTTGTTGCGCCGTTTCTGCCCCGCTCAAGACTGTTTTGCAACATGGCGTTTCGCGCGCGCCTTGGATTGGCGGCTTTTTTTCTCAAATTTGGCCTGTTTGAGCCCATGAGATACCCCGTCAACCAATTCTTTGAACGGCAGCGACAGGGCTGTTCGCCTTGCAATCAGAACCGCATCCTTGCCAAGGCAGCTTTCTGGAAGCTGAGCCTGGGAGACTGCCGCACGCAATCTGCGCTTAATGCGATTGCGCTCAACAGCGTTGCCGACCTTTTTGGTTACCGTAAAACCGACCCGCAAACAGTCGTCTTGATCTTCTGTTCTTTGGCGGAGTTGCAAAACAAAAGCGCGTTCGTGAGAACGCGCTCCGCTTTTTGCCTTCAGAAAATCCGAACGATTTTTCAATCGAACGACTTCAACATCTGTTTTAGGCAGAGAGTTTTTTACGGCCATGTGCACGCCGTTTTGCTACGACGCGGCGACCACCTGGTGTAGCCATGCGCGAACGAAATCCGTGGCGGCGTTTGCGAACCAGTTTACTGGGCTGATAAGTCCGTTTCATATCTTCACGCCGATCTAAATCGGCCCTCTTGTAAATCTTCAGTATATCGGTCGACGTGGTAAGCTGAAAAACAGTTTGTCAGCTTTGGTCGTGCCGGTGCAATCACCACTCACGTCGCGTTGCGGGCTGTATAGGCAGAGCTTGGGTGCGAGTCAACGTGTTCAATCGGCCTGCGGTGCGCCAAAACGCTAAATTCTCTCGGAATTGTCAATTCTTCCGCATTGCACCGAGATCAATGTCGTGTTGAAAGCCTCTGGTCAAACCCGTAACTGTAATATTGACTAGACCGGAAGTATTTGGAGCGCCACATGGGCATTGTCCTCAACCCTGATATATGCGTCATCGGTGGCGGCTCCGGTGGTCTTGTGGTGGCCTCGGCTGCGGCATCATTTGGTGTTGATGTGGTGCTCATTGAAAAAGGCAAGATGGGTGGAGATTGCCTGAATTATGGATGTGTTCCTTCAAAGGCGCTCATCGCTGCGGCAAAACACGCAGAATTCATACGTGCTGCACCAAAATTTGGCGTCACTGGTGGCAAAGGGCCGAAGATCAATTTCAAGAAAGTGCATGACCATGTCCATTCGGTCATCGACACCATATCGCCGATGGACAGTGTCGACCGTTTTGAAGCTCTCGGCGTAACCGTCATTCAGGACACCGCTCGGTTTGTCGACAAGGATACAGTGATTGCCGGAGATACGATAATCAAAGCCCGGCGGGTTGTCGTTGCAACCGGGTCCTCAGCCTTTGTGCCGCCGATTCCAGGCATTAAGGACGTTGACTATCTGACCAATGAGACGATTTTTGACCAGACGCGCAGTCCAGGCCGTTTGCTGGTCATTGGTGGTGGCCCGATTGGGTTGGAAATGGCGCAGGCCCATCGACGTCTGGGCGCAGAGGTGACTGTGATTGAAGGATTGAGGGCGCTGGGCAAGGACGATCCGGAGCTTGCCACCATCGTTTTGAATAAACTTCGTCAAGAGGGCGTCGTCATTCGCGAGGCGACAAAAGTTGCGCGGGTTGAACAGTCTGCTGATGGCAAAATCACACTGCACGTGGAAACCGAAGACGGGGTAGATGAAATTGAAGGGGACACACTGCTGTTTGCTACCGGACGGGCAGCAACGGTCAATGGTCTGGAGTTGGAAAAGGCCGGCATAAATTTTGGCCCGCGGGGCATTCAGGTTAACCGGCGGATGCAGACAACCAACAAGAAGGTTTATGCCATTGGCGATGTCGCAGGGGGCCTGCAGTTCACCCATGTTGCGGGATATCATGCAGGTCTGGTCATCCGTTCAATACTGTTCCGCCTCCGGGCAAAAGAAAATACTCACATCATTCCCTGGTCCACCTACACGGATCCGGAACTGGCCCAGGTTGGACATACCGAAGAGACAGCCCGGGCGGCATTTCGCAAATTCCATGTTTTGCGCTGGCCCTATGCAGAAAATGACAGGGCGCAGGCCGAAGGTAAGACGACCGGGTTGATCAAGATTATTACTCGAAAGAACGGCAAGATCGAAGGTGTATCCATCGTTGGTTCAATGGCCGGTGAAATGATGAACATTTGGGCCCTGGCTATTGCCCAGAATTTGAAAGTTTCCGACATTGCAGCCTATGTGGCGCCCTATCCAACCATGTCAGAAATTGGCAAACGGGCCGCAACGACCTATTTTGTACCCAGCACCCGCAAACCTGTTGTACGCTGGCTGGTGCGTTTCCTGCAAAAATTCGGGTAGGTTATACTGAATTGCCACTGAAAGAGGACTATCGGTGAGTAGCGCCCCCCCGAAAGACGATGATTCTCGGGCTGCCGGTCGGCGGCAGGTGCTGCCGCGCGGACTATCAGGAAAACTGCTGATCCTTACAATGCTGGTGATCATGCTCACTGAAATCTTCGTATTTCTGCCCTCGGTTGCAAACTTCCGGTTGACCTGGCTGGCCGACCAGTTCGTCACCGGTGAAGCGGCCTCGCTGGCTCTTGAGAGACTTCGCGATGAAGATGTTCCCGACGATGTTCGCGACCAGCTTCTGTCCCTGACGCAAACCGAATTGATGGTTGTGCGTCGCGACGGGGCAAGAAGGGTGTTGGCCACAAAGGCCATGCCTGGACAGGTGGCCCGTCATGTGCAGTTGGCGTCGCCCGGTCGCATTCAGGCAGTGCGCTCGATCACCGATGCGCTGGATACGCTGATCATGGGTGGTGACCGCAACATCCGCGTGTTCGGGCCGATGAAGAAGCGAAACGGCACGCTTGAACTGGTGATGAAAGAAAAGCCGCTGCGAGATGCCATGCTCAGCTATGCCCGCAACGTGCTGCTGATATCCCTGGCAATTTCCATTTTTACTGGTCTTGTTGTGTTCCTGACCCTGCGCGCACTGCTCATTCGTCCTATGCAACGCCTTTCCGGAGCGATGCTGGCATTCTCCAAGGATCCTGAAGATCCGTCATTGGTCATCGAACCGACCGGACGCCGGGACGAAATCGGTGTGGCTGAAGTTCAGCTCAGCGCCATGCAGAAACAATTGCGCGGCACCATGGCCCAGCAACGGCATTTGGCGGATCTCGGACTTGCGGTCTCCAAAATCAATCATGATCTGCGCAATATTCTGGCTTCCGCCTCCTTGTTTTCCGACCGGTTGACGAGTCTGCCTGATCCTGTTGCGCAACGTCTCGCACCAAGGTTGGTGCGAACGATTGACCGGGCGGCCGACTACACTCGGTCGGTGCTTGCATATGGCAAGAGTGGTGAAGCGGTTCCCCAACGGGGCTTGTTGCGTCTGCACCGTCTTTGTGAAGATGTCGCTGAAGCTTTGGCGTTGGACGATGACAGCGGTGTTGAGCAACAGGTGGAATGGGTCAATGAGGTGGATCCGGATCTGGAAATTGAGGCGGATGCGGAGCAACTTTTCAGGGTTCTGCTCAACCTTTCGCGTAACGCTGTTCAGGCGATGGATAGTGCCAGTGACGATGCGTTGATAAAACGACTGACGATATCTGCAACAGGCGATAAGAACATCATTCAAATTCAGGTTGCCGATACTGGTCCCGGAATTCCCGACGCCGCCCGGGAAAATCTGTTTACGGCATTTGGCGCATCCGGGCGCAACGGTGGCACGGGGCTCGGTCTCGCAATTGCAGCAGAACTGGTTCGTGCCCATGGTGGCAGCATATGTTTGCTGGATGATTCCGCCCCCGGATCAAGATTTGAGATCAAGCTGCCAAAATCCTAATCTGGCGGGTTTGGACCTATTGAAAGCCAACGGCATCGACAATTCCACCCGGGCAGCCACGGCGGGTTTCAGGTGATGCCAGGATCAGCCCCCCGATTTTTGAGTCTTCTGAAATCGAGCCGGCCAGACCAATCGTTATCTCAGTAATAATGGTTCTGTTTCCATCGCGTTTGCAGGCCACCCGGACCCGCTTGCCGGCTCCCTTTCCATAAGTGGAATCAAAAGAAGCCCGGATTTTCATTGCTGATAAATAGGCCCCAATGGATCTGGAAAATAATTGCTGAATTGGAGAAGTGTTGAGCTGATCCATCAACAGCAGCGAGTCTCGATAGTAGATTTCCGGTTGATCAGAATAGCAGGTCCCGTGCTTTACCCATTCATGCCGGTGCAAGTGGGAGCGGGCACCAGGCATGATGCGCTCAAGCGTGTCGCGTACCGTTTTGGACAGTTCAAGCGGTGCAAGATTTCGCCACCGCCGCGCCTTATCCAACGCCACCTCTTTTTCCGATACTCCACAATAGCTGCGGCTGCCCGGTTGAGGCCAAAGGCCATGCAGGGCCAGGTGTCGTGCATCAAAGCGAGTGGCATTTTGACTGCGGCATTCAGGCAATCTGGGTCTGGTTTCACAGAACCCCGGTTGCCAAGATACAGCAAGAACCATCGGCCCCTGATAGACATCAGAAGTATCGTTGGATTTGTCGCAGGCAGCCAACGTGCCGAGACAGCCTAGCACAAATACAATTAGCCTGGAAATCCTATCGACGCTCATGGGGAAAAGGGTACGATAGTGTCATGACGATTGAAACCAAATTGACTCCAGGGACGAATGCCGCGACTGGTCATCCGTCGCCCCGGAGACGGCCGTTGCCACCGCTGCCGCACGTGTTTCTCGATTGGTTCCAGTCAAAAGGATGGGCTCCCCGCGATCATCAGTTGGAGTTGCTTCAACGTTCTCTGGACGGGCAGTCCAATCTGTTGATCGCACCCACGGGGGCCGGCAAGACCCTGGCCGGGTTTTTGCCCGCTCTGATTGATCTGTACCAGCGACCGAAGTGGAAGCCGGGGCAACCTCATCGGGGCGTCCATACGCTTTACATCTCGCCGCTCAAAGCGCTGGCGGTTGATATTAAACGCAATTTGGAAACGCCGGTTGAGGAAATGCATTTGCCTGTGGAGGTGGAGACCCGCACCGGAGATACGCCCTCGCACAGGCGGCAACGGCAAAAGCTCAATCCGCCTGATATTCTCTTGACGACTCCTGAACAGCTCGCCCTGTTGATTGCCAACAAGGACGCTGACCGGTTTTTTTCGGATCTTCGCTATGTGATTTTTGATGAATTACATTCCCTCGTCACCTCTAAACGGGGCCATCTGTTGTCGCTGGGGCTTGCCCGGTTGAGAAGTTTGCGGCCGCAGATGCAGTCGATTGGTCTGTCTGCAACGGTCGCCAATCCGGTCGATCTCCAGCGTTGGCTTGTTGGTCAAAATGTCGGCGATGCACGGGTTGATCATGCGGCCGGTCTGATCACCGTGGAAGGCGGTGCAAAACCCCAGATATCAATCCTTGATACAGCTGAAAGACTGCCCTGGTCCGGCCATTCTGCCCGCCATGCGGTTGGCGAAATCTATCAGACCATTAAAAGTGCCCGCACTGCCATCCTGTTCGTCAATACCCGCAGTCAGGCGGAGTTTCTGTTTCAGAACCTGTGGCGAATCAATGAAGACAACCTGCCCATAGCCCTGCATCACGGTTCGCTGGATGTTGGTCAGCGTCGTAAGGTTGAAGCGGCAATGGCCAGGAATGCCCTGCGCGCGGTGGTGGCCACCTCGACTCTGGATCTTGGCATCGATTGGGGTGATGTCGATCTGGTTCTGCATATTGGCGCTCCGAAAGGGGCCAGCCGATTGGCCCAGCGCATTGGACGGGCCAATCACCGCATGGATGAGCCATCACGGGCCGTATTGGTGCCCGCCAATCGATTTGAAGTAATGGAATGCAAGGCTGCACTGGACGCCAACTATTTGGGTCACCAGGACACGCCACCGATGCGACCCGGTGCGCTGGATGTTCTGTGCCAGCATATTCTGGGAATGGCGGTTGCCGGCCCGTTTCGTGAAGACGATTTATTTGAAGAAGTGGTGAGTGCGGCCCCCTATTGCGAACTGGACTGGGATACGTTTAAGCGCTGCCTGCATTTTGTGGCAACGGGTGGATATGCGCTGAAGACCTACGAGCGCTATGCCAAGATCAAGCGGGTTGAAAATTCTGACAGTGCAGTTGGCGAGTGGCGTTTGACCCATCCCCGCATCGCCCAGCAATATCGCCTCAATGCAGGGACGATTTACGAAGCACCGGCGATGACGGTGCGCCTTTTGCGGTTTGTTAAAAGGGATGGAAAAGGGATAGCCGCCACCCGGGGGGGACGCTCCTTGGGCAAGTTGGAAGAATATTTTCTTGAACAGATGGTGTATGGCGACACCTTCATGTTTGCCGGGCAGATTGTGCGCTTTGAAGGCATTCGTGAAAACGAAGCGATCGTTACACCAACGGTTTCCAAAGACCCGATGGTGCCGATTTATGCGGGATCCAAATTTCCGCTGACCACCTACCTGGCCGAACATATTCGCGCGATGATGGCCGATCCGGAGAGCTGGCATGAACTGCCGCTGCAGGTGTCGCAATGGCTTACCATCCAGACCCGCAAGTCGGTGATGCCTAAAGTTGACCAGCTGTTGGTGGAAACCTTTCCACGAGGCGACAAGTTCTACCTCGTTGTCTATTCCTTTGAGGGCAGACTTGCCCACCAGTCCCTCGGCATGTTGCTGACGAAGCGGTTGGAAAGGGCCAGAGCGCGACCAACCGGGTTTGTTGCCACCGATTATTGCATATGCGTATGGGGGTTGGATGACATGGGTGCCCTGCTTCAAGCTGGAAAATTGTCTCTGGCTGTCCTGTTTGACGAAGATATGTTGGGCGATGATCTGGAAGTGTGGATGGAGGATTCGTTCATGCTCAAACGAACCTTCCGACAATGTGCTCTGATCGCCGGACTGATCGAAAAAAACCATCCCGGCAAAGAAAAATCTGGCCGGCAGGTCACCGTGTCTACCGATCTGGTTTATGATGTGCTGCGTGAGCACGAACCGGACCATATTCTGTTGCAGGCGACCCGCGAGGATGCGGCGACCGGGCTGCTGGACATTCATCGTCTTGGGGATCTGCTGGCCCGTATCAAGGGACAGATCATTCACAAGAACCTGAAAGAAGTATCCCCTCTTGCGGTTCCGATCATGCTGGAAATCGGGCGTGAAACAGTGGTCGGTGAGGCCAATGAGACCCTGTTGGCTGAGGCTGCAGAAAATCTCATATCCGAAGCGATGACGGTGTAAAGTTGGACCATTGAGTGATTCGCCCACCCCTTATCGTTGGTCTCTAAAGGCCCGCCAAAAGTCCAAGCGTGTTTTGGGTGAATCGAAAACGCTGACGCTGGACGACAATTTATTTATGGCCCAACTGCAAATCCAACTGCCGGTTCCGGATCTGTTTGCCGCGGCTTCCTACCGCGGAACCTGCATCCACGCTGTAAACGGTGAGGAGCTCGTGACGGATTGCAGTGGTATTGTGTACTGGCCCACCCATCAGATGGTGCTGGTGGCGGATCTGCATTTGGAAAAAGGTGCGTCACTGGCGCGTCGCGGCCAATTGCTGCCACCCTATGATACGATGACAACCCTTCGCCGGCTGAAACATAGTCTGGATAAATGGCACCCCAAGTCTGTGATTGCGCTGGGTGATTCGTTTCATGATGTCGAGGCCTCACGGCGTTTGCCCGCCCAGGCCCGCGATTCGTTGAACGAGATGATGCGGGGGCGACAATGGGTATGGATCACCGGTAATCACGACCCCGAGCCACCGGAAAATCTTGGCGGTGAAGTGTTTGATGAATTGCGTATCGACAGGTTGATATTGCGGCATGAACCACAGCGCGACGGCGACGCTGGGGAGCTGGCCGGTCATTTACACCCAAAAGCACGGCTGATGCGTCGGGGCCGTTCGGTGCGCCGGTCCTGCTTTGCGGCTTCGACCACACGGATGATCCTTCCAAGTTTTGGTGCCTATACCGGTGGGCTCAACGTGTTTGATCCGGCGTTTGACGGCCTGTTCGATGCGCGCAACTTCCATGCCCTGATGCGTGGAGATGAACAGGTCTACCGCATAGCGGCAGCGGACCTGAGCTGAGTCCGCCCACCGAATCGATTTGTGGAAACTGAATCGTCACCAGATGCGCCGGATTTCAACATTAACGGGATCATTCCAGATCTTGTGGTCTCTGATATGCGTTTCGTCCTTCATTGGCAGGCCGATGTCTCTGCGCAGATGCGGACTGAGGGGAGGCAATTCCGGTCGGGTGAACGACCACCGGATGCTGGTCAGTTGACGGTAAAAGTTCTTCAAAACATGCCGCAGGTCATGGGCGAATGCGGACCAGGGTGTTGTGGTCTGTTGTTGGGGAAGACAGTGGGACATGGAGATCTCCTTTGATTTGAAGGTGCGCCCATCTTCTCATCTGACAAATTGCCCATCAAACGCCGATGCTTGACAGCTAGTGTTAAAAAAAGTCACATGTCGCCATGTCTCGATACCTTCCCCCGCTTAACGCTTTGCGGGCTTTCGAAGCCGCCGGACGCCATCAGAGTTTCACCGGTTCTGCAGATGAGCTGAATGTTTCCCATGCCGCAATCAGTCGCCATGTGCGGGGATTGGAAAAGCAATTGGGGGTCCAGCTTTTCAAGAACGTTGCGCGTGGCGTGGTCCTCACGGAAGCGGGGCATGGCTATCTGAAAGAAATAACGCCGGCGCTGGATAGGATCAGCCAGGCCTCTGAGCATCTACGATGCAGAGCTGATGGTAACCTGTCGATCAGCTGTGAATCCACGTTTGCGATGAAATGGCTCATGCCGCGGCTGGGTTCATTTCGCAACCAGTATCCCGAAATCGACGTAACTCTGGTCTCCAGCAACAGCTATGCGGATATTGGTAACAACGAATTTGATCTGGCGGTCAGATGCTGCGCCTCAGTTGAACAGGGGTTGGAATTCGATACGATTTCCAACACGCCATATTTTCCCTATGGCAGCCCCCAGCTGCCGGTACCGGATCGACCGGAAGACTTTTTGAAACATGGCCTGCTCAATTGGGACACTGGTCAAATGTGGACAAAATGGTTTGCAAAAGCGGGTCTGCCCGAGCAGAAAGTTCACCGTTCACCCCGTCCATTTGATTCGCTGCTCGCCATTGAAGGGGCAATTGCTGGTCAGGGCTATGTGCTTGCTTCACCGGAACTGGTGGCCATCGATGTCGAGGGCAATCGCCTGCAACAGATGTCTCCGATCGGGTTGGAGTTTATCGGTTATTTTCTGGTCTATTCCAAGGAGTCCGGCCGACGAAAGGCGGTTGTGGCGTTTCGCAAATGGCTGGTTGAAGAAACGGTAGCTTTTCGGCAGGACGAAACAACGGTGTGACTATCCGCCACAAAAAAGGGCGCCCGACGGCGCCCTTTGAAAGCTTGCTAAACCGTGATGCGCTTAGTCAGCGGCAGCGACAGCGCGCTTGGCCATGACTTTGACCAGATTGGCACGATAGGCAGCCGAACCATGAATATCAGCGAGCATGTCACCCTCGTCGACGGAGCAGCCATCAAGCGCATCAGCTGAGAAGTCTTTTTTCAACGCTTTCTCCATATCCTTTGCACGGTAAACGCCATTGGAAGACGCGCCGGTCACGCCAACACGAACCTCTCCCTTACCGTGGTCAGCGACATAAACGCCGGCCATCGCATAGCGTGAAGCCGGATTGGGAAATTTGGCATAAGAACCCGATTTTGGCGCCTTGAAGGAAACCGCCTTGACCAGTTCGTCATCCTTCAGAGCCGTTTCGAACATGCTGGTGAAAAACCGTTCAGCTTTGATCTTGCGCTTGTTGGTGACGATTGTTGCATCCAGAGCAATCATGGCCGCGGGGTAGTCAGCGGCTGGATCATTATTGGCAATCGAACCACCAATTGTGCCACGATGACGCACGGCCGGATCGCCAATATGGGCAGCAAGACCACACAGTGACGGGCATACTTTCATCAGTTTGGCATGGGTCGCAACCGCATTGTGCGTTGCTCCCGCGCCAATTGTCACGTCCTTGCGCGACACTTTGATGTCGGCAAAATCCTTGATGTGCGACAGATCGATGAGATCGCTGGGTGCTGCCAGCCTTTGTTTCATCGTGGGCAGCAAAGTCATGCCGCCGGAGATGAATTTGCCGTCGTCGGCCGCACGGATCTTCTTGGCGGCATCTGCAGCGTCTTTTGCACGGGTGTAATTTGTTTCGTACATGATTTTTCCTCTTATTCGCTGTCTTGCACGGCTGCCCAGACGTTACTGGGGCTGGCTGGCATGATTAGGTTGTCGTGGCCAAGGGCATCGGTGATGGCATTGATGACCGCCGGTGGAGAACCGATGGCACCCGCTTCGCCGCAGCCTTTGATCCCGAGAGGGTTGCTGGGGCTGAGCGTTTCGGTGGTCGACACTTCAAAGCTTGGCAGATCGTCGGCGCGGGGCATGGTATAGTCCATGTAGGACGCCGAAATGAGCTGGCCTTCGTCGTCGTAGACCGCATTTTCCATTAGCGCCTGGCCAATACCCTGCGCAACGCCGCCATGCACCTGTCCTTCAACAATCATCGGGTTGATGATTTTGCCAAAGTCGTCAGCTGCCACGAATTGCTCAATGGTGGTTGTGCCGGTGCCCGGATCAACCTCAACTTCGCAAATGTAGCACCCGGCTGGGAAGGTAAAGTTGGACGGATCGTAAAACGCCCCTTCCTTCAGGCCCGGCTCCATGTCTTCAGGCAGGTTGTGAGCGGTATAGGCTCCCAAGCAGATTTCATGCCAGAGAAGCTTTTTGTCGGTGCCTTTCACCATCACTTCCCCATCCTTGATCTCGATGTCGCCTTCGGCGGCTTCGAGCATATGGGCAGCGATCTTCTTGGCTTTTGCTTCCACCTTGTCCAGCGCTTTTTCGATGGCTGACATGCCAACAGCACCGGACCGTGAACCATAAGTTCCCATGCCGAACTGAACCTTGTCAGTATCGCCGTGCACGATCTGAACATTTTCGCCGGGCAGGCCAAACCGGTCTGTCACCAATTGGGCAAAGGTCGTCTCATGACCCTGACCGTGGCTGTGCGAACCGGTGAGAATTTCCACCGTTCCAACCGGATTAACCCGCACTTCTGCAGATTCCCACAAACCAACGCCGGCACCGAGGTATCCAACAGCTGCGGATGGCGCAATGCCACAGGCTTCAATGTAGCAACTCATGCCGATTCCGCGAAGCATTCCCTTCTTGGCGGACTTTTTCTTGCGTTTTTCAAAGTTGGCATAGTCGGCCGCTGCCATCGCCGCATCCATTGAAACGTCGAAGTCACCTGCATCGTAACACATGATAACCGGCGTCTGGTGCGGGAACTCACGTATAAAGTTGGCGCGGCGCAGCTCGGCTGAATCAACACCCAGTTTCCGTGCAGCAATCGTCATCATGCGTTCAACCAGGAAGCAAGCTTCAGGTCTGCCCGCACCGCGGTAAGCGTCGACGGGTACAGTGTTGGTGTAGACCGTACGCACATTACAGTGAATGTTTTCAATATTGTACTGACCCGAAAGCAGGGTTGCATAGAGATAGGTTGGTACCGACGATGAGAACAACGACATATAAGCGCCAAGATTTGCAATCGTATCAACCTTGAAGCCGACAATTTTATTGTTGGCGTCGAAAGCCATTGTTGCCTTTGAAACATGATCACGACCATGGGCGTCCGTAATAAACGCCTCGCTGCGATCGGCGGTCCATTTAACCGCGCTCACACCAGCTTTCTTGGCCGCCCACAGGCACACAATCTCTTCGGGGTAAATGTAGATTTTTGAACCAAATCCACCACCAACGTCTGGCGCGATTACCCGAAGCTTGTTTTCTGGCGCGACTTGATAGAAGGCCGAAAGCACAAGCCGGGCAACATGCGGGTTCTGCGATGTGGTA